>JAFSDV010000024.1 GCA_017436035.1 Oscillospiraceae bacterium
GGATGGATGGTTGAGCCAAACGGAATCATTAGGCTGACCACGCCATATGGAGATCGTTAATATGAAAGAAATGGATTGTGTAGAGGTTATTGTTAATAAGAAAAAGTATACAGACGAGGGTGTATACAAGGGTATGCAGGGTTGGATCTGCCTTGACGACTGTACAGATGGGTACTGGCTGGTAAATCTTCCGCAGTGCGGAGCACTGCCCGATATTGCAACATTAAGTATTCACGAAGACGATATGATCGTCGTTCCGAGAATGGATGCGCAGGTCAATGAGCGTATCAAAGCTGAGCACAACAAAACCAAATAACTGCCGGAGGCTGCAAAATTGCAAACCCGCTGATCCTTCAGCGGGTTTGTCTTTTTTACGGCTCTTCCCTGTGACGGATCCGGTTTTCCATGTGTCCGGACCGGATCACCGGCGGCTTTGGGTCAGTCATCTCCCAAGGCACCGGTTTTTTCTGCTCCTTTTCTTCCCTGTGCATTTTTCTTCCCTCCCTGCGCGAATTCTGTCAAAGGTAGTATTTGCACAAAGAAGAAATTCATCCAACATAAAAACAGCGTCCGAAAGAGTGGAAAATCGCAATATAAACTAAGCAGCGGCTGCAAAGCAAGCCGCTGCTTAGTTTATTTTTCCAGAGAAAACGCCTTGATTAGATTTTTCATAACATCAGATGCAATTTCGAACTGTTCTGCACTTAACATCTTCAACTGCAATACAATACTATGCACATCATTCTTCTGTGTCTGCTCATAAAGTAACACATTTGCAGAAATGTTGAGTATGTCACAGATTCTCAGGAGCGTAGTCAAGGATACACCTACAACACCTCGTTCAACAGAAGAAAGACTTTTAGAACCGATACCCAGCAATTCAGAAAAGCGGTCTTGGGTGTAACCCGCCTTCTCCCGTTCCCGTTTAATATTCGCGCCAACCAAAACATTCAAATCTTTCCTGCCATCCATACCCAATCACTCCAACTAATTGTGTTGCCATTAGTTTAGTCGATATTATATTTGACATACACACATTAGTAGCGTTATAATTATCGTATCTAAAATGCGACACTGTAGATTAGGAGTGCTTTATTATGGCAGGATCAACCGCAGAACAGATTATAGAACGCATCGCCCACGCTAATGGTATTGAACCGGCAGTAATGCGGCAGCAGATTGAACAGGTCCTTCAGAATATTATTGCTGATACTACCCAACCCCATGCATTTATGTTGGCAGATCTGTTTCCTGGCAGCAATCCGACTGTGGATAAATTGGTAGTTGAACTGGAATATGAGCTGTATGCTGCTATGATGCCAACACTTCCTGGGTGGGAATGGGATGGAGAGGGGTATCGAAATATTGAATTTTTTAGGAATAAGCTGTAGCTGGTGTAACAGGTACTTCATAGAGTGTTTGGCTGTCCACCGAACGCAGAAACTGGGCAGGGTTTCCCCGACCCGCATATACAGAAGCCGGCAGGTCGATATAACCTGCCGGCTGTTTTGTTCTGTCTTATGTTAAGAATGTCACACGAATCAGACGCTGTTTCTAATATCAGGCTTCTGCCAGCAAGTCCTGCATATCGTACAGACCGGCCTTCTTGCCTGTCAGGAAGCGGGCGGCTTCCACCGCACCGTCGGCAAACATTCCCCGGTCCTGGGCTTCATGGCGCAGGGTCAGAATCTGCGTCTGTGTGGCAATGTGCACCTCATGGACACCTACCACATTGCCCATCCGCAGCGAGGCAATGCCAATCTGCTGCTGTTCCCGCTTGCCCTCACCGGCTCTGCCGCAGACCGCTTCCGCCTCCGGGCGCGCCTGCTTCACCGCTTCATAGAGCATTTTTGCTGTACCGCTGGGCGCATCCACCTTTCGGTTGTGGTGCACCTCCAAAATCTCAATATCCGCATCCGGGAAAAACTGCGTCGCCTGCTTCGCCAGCCGGCATAAAACCGCAATACCCAAGCTCATATTGCCAGAATAAAACACCGGCACATGCTTAGCCGCTTCCAGGATCTGCGCCTTCTCTTCCTCCGTATGTCCGGTGGTGCACATCACCAGGGCGCAGCCCTTCTTCATTACATATTTTGTCACTTCCGGGGCGGCACTGTGGTGGGAAAAGTCGATGACCACATCCGCGTCCACCTCTCCCAGTTCTTCAAAGGTCCTTGGCACACCGTTATTGCCGTCCACGCTTACCAGACCCACCGCTTCTTCTCCTAACCGGTCCAGCAACAGTCTGCCCATAGCGCCGTTTGCGCCGCAGACGATGGCTCTGAGCTGTGCATTCCGGATCTCTTCTAAAACCGCATTTTCCATCGGAAACACTCCTTTTTCTCTTTTGCAGATTTTTATCAGTGTAGCATATTTTTCCCGAAAAGGGAATACCTAAACAGAAAAACAAGGCTGTTACTATTCTCAAACGCACTTAAAAATCAAAAATTCTCCGATTCAGGCAACGTTACCGGCGTAGTATTCTTCCAGTAAATATTTGAACCCAAACTAAAAACATTTTACCTGCGTATCGAAAAGGTGCAGGTGGGGTTCATAGGGGAGGGGCGGTTTGTGCGCGGGAGCGCACGCTCAGCCCCTCCCCTATGTCGCCTTCTTTGGGTACTTTCTTAGCGAAACAAGAAAGTACCGCCCCCGGCAGGGAATTGAATAAATAAGGACTATCCCTACAACATTTTAGGGTGCGTTGCAACACAAAGCAACGCACCCCTTGGTTATAATATCACAAATACTTCCGAACTTCCTCGGAAGCGCCGGCAGGATCATCGGACACCGTGATGGTGATGTTCATATTGTTGGCCTCAGCAAACGCCGCGCTCCACAAAATGAACTCCTCACCGGCAGCACGGTCTGCGCCGATGGTCTTATACAGATTGTCGATGTACACATTGGTAATATCAAAATTGCCGGCATGCAGTCCGCTCAAAAAGCCCTTCAGCATATCCAGGCTGTTGATACCATACTCCTTAGAGTCTACCAGGCGAACACGGTAGTTAATATCATAAGTGAGCTTTTTGCCGTACTCGATGCAGACCACATCGCCCTGTGCGCCGGCAACTGCCTCATTGATGGAATCGATCAGCTTTTTAGTCTTGCCGGAGCCCTTCAGGCCCATAATTACATGAATCATCGGAAATTCCTCCTTTGCAGTGCAGCTTCTTGCTGTACTATAATTCTATCAGTTCAGCAGGTTTTTTGCAACACTTAATTACGGTTTTCAGAAAATTATTTTGTAACCTCGTAGCCGGGCTTTCCCAAAAGCTGGAACATATTGCGCTTATAGAACTCCACACCGGGCTGATTGAAGGGGTTGACATCCAGCATATAGGCAGAAACACCGCAAGCCAGCTCGAAGAAGTAGAACATCTCGCCCAGCTTCCCGTTGTTCAGCTCGCCCATATCAATCGTGATCACCGGCACATTGCCGTCCACATGAGCTGCCAAAGTACCCAAATACGCCTTCTCATCCACAAAGTCCAGCGTCTTGCCCTCCAGATAGTTCAGACCGTCCAGATTCTTAACATCACCGCCGATGGTCATTTTGCTTTCAGGAGCATCAAAACGGACCATGGTTTCAAACAGGTTGCGCTCGCCCTGCTGGATCATCTGACCCAGAGAGTGCAAATCCGCGGTAAATTCGGCTGTTGCCGGGAAAATACCCTTGCCGTCCTTGCCCTCGGACTCGCCATAGAGCTGCTGCCACCAGCCGCCCATCATCTTAAAGCCGGGCTCAAAGGACTCCAAAAGCTCGATCTTCTTACCGGTGCGGTACAGCAGATTCCGGATTGCCGCATACAGCCAAACGGGATTTTCAAAGGAACGGATATCGTAATCCTTCTTTGCCTGGGCCGCGCCCCGCATCACTTCCATAGGATCAATACCCGCTACAGCCATAGGCAGCAGACCAACGGCTGTCAAAACAGAATAACGTCCTCCCACATTGGGCGGGATCACAAAGGTTTCCCAACCCTCTTCCGTAGCCATCTGCCGCAGTGCGCCCTTACAGGGGTCGGTGATGGCATAAGTACGCTTCTTTGCGCCTTCGGTGCCGTATTTCCGCTCCAGCATCCAGCGCAGGGCGCGGGTTGCGATGGCAGGCTCGGTGGTGGTACCGGACTTGGAGATGATGGCAATGGAGAAATCCTTGCCCTCCAGCAGACGCTGCAGCTCATTCCATGCCCGGGTAGACAGGCTGTTGCCGGCATAATAGATCTGGGGATTGCCCTTTCCCTTACCGATATTGTGGTTGCAGCCCTGCATCAGCTCAATCGCGGCACGGGGACCCAGGTAGCTTCCGCCGATACCGATCACAACAAATACATCAGAGCTTTCACGGATGCGCTCCGCAGCCGCGCGGATTCTGCGGATCTCATCTGTTTCCTCTTCAACAGGCAGGTCCAGCCAGCCTAAAAAGTCATTTCCCTCTCCGCTTCCCTCGGTCAGCGTCTGATGGGCCGCAAAGACTTCCTTTTCCGCCGCCAGCAGATCCGGCAAAGACAGCTCGCCCCAAACATTGGAAATATCAACTTTAATCATATGATCCATCCTTTCCCTCTTTTAAAATAGATTCTATATTTATGTTACCGCAAAAATACGCCAAACGCAAGCCCTCAATGAAAAGTTTCCTGAAATTTCAAAAAAAGATTAGGCGAAAACTGGATTTTTCACCCCCTGTGCCCTATAATAAACAGGAATCACCTGACCTTGGAGGGTTTATAAGATGAAATACGGCTTTGGTGTAGATTTGGGTGGAACAACTGTAAAGCTGGCATATTTTGACACAAACGGCAGCCTGCTGGACAAATGGGAGATCCCCACGGTCACAGCAAACGCAGGTGCGCAGATCCTGCCGGATATTGCCGCCTCCATCCATAGCTATATCCATACGCATCGCATCCAAAAGGAAGCTGTTCTGGGCATCGGCATCGGCGTTCCCGGTCCTGTGGATTCCAAAGGAACGGTGAACCGCTGTGTCAACCTGGGCTGGGACAGCTTGAATGTAGAGCACGCCCTTTCCGCTTTGACCGGCTTTCCGGTTCGGGCAGGCAACGACGCCAATCTGGCAGCCTTGGGTGAATGCTGGAAAGGCGGCGGTCAGGGCTGCGAAAATATGGTTTTGGTCACACTGGGCACAGGGATCGGCGGCGGCATCATTATCAACGGATCGGTTTTTTTCGGTGCGCACGGCTCTGCCGGAGAGATCGGTCACATGATCCTCAACCGAAATGAGCAGGAGCTCCATACCTCCGGCGTCCGGGGCTGCGCAGAGCAGTACTGCTCCGCTACCGGCATTGTCCGGCTGGCAAACCGCTATTTAGAAAACAACGACACCCCTTCTGTCCTGCGGAATATCCATCCGCTGACCTGCAAGGCTGTGTTTGACGCAGGCAACAGGGGCGATCCTGCCGCGCAGGCAATTCTGGAAGCGTTTTATGAACTGTTGGGAGAATTTCTCGCCAATGTGTGTAATGTGCTGGACCCGGAGCTTGTACTTTTAGGCGGCGGGGTCAGCAAGGCGGGCAGCACCCTGCTGGAAGGCGTCCGCCCCTATTTCCGGCAAAAGGTTTTTCACGCCATTAAAGATGTGGATTTTTCTATTGCCGCACTGGGTAATGACGCAGGTGTTTACGGCGCGTTCAAACTGGCACTGCAGTCCTTCTGCAAATAACGACTGACCGACGGATTCTATGTACCGGTGGGCGGTACCTGCCCACCTTTTTTCGCATCATACCGGTGACACTCTTGACGGCAAATGTACGATCCTTTTTAAGTCCGTCGTCACAGTCTTAATGTTCGGCTGTTCATTTGCTGTCCATATGCAGTTTACCCCGGCTCGGAATTTTTATTCCAGGCCGGGGTCTTTTTTATTGATCCAAATGTACATTCAAATGGGGATAGGTCATACTGATCCCCTTCTCATCAAATACGTCCTTGATCCGCTTGTTGACCGTAAACAGCGTCGTCCAATAATCATCGGCTGTGCTCCACACCTGCAGCACATATTCAATGGCACTGTCGCCATAATGCTTCACCGCGGCAAAGGACTCTTTCTCCTCCAGCTTTGTAGGTACCTGTGCCGCCTCCTTCAGTGCCTCCAGCACCTGCTCAATGGGCGCATCATAGGAAGCAGATACGGTAATATCCACACGGCGGGTGCCGTTTGCGGAATAATTGACGATCTGCGCTGCAACCACCGCACTGTTGGGGATGGATACCAGTTTATTGTCGCCTGTGTTGAGCTTGGTATAGGCCAAACCCACCTCCCGGACTGTTCCGGACTGACCGGCGATCTCCACAAAATCCCCGGCAACAAAGGGCTTTGTATTAAGCAGGGTAAACCCGCCGATTACATTGGACAATGCATCCTGTACCGCCAGGGAAACTGCCAGTGACAGCACACTGGCAAGTGCCACAATACCCGTCACATCAACGCCCAGCTTCGCCGCCACCATCAGACCCAGCAGCAGACCCAGCACCGCCTTGCACACCGCACGGATCAGTCCATGCGCCGTCTGCTCCAGCTTCGATTTCTTCAACGCAGCCGTCATCACCTTCAGGATCACACGGATACACACAACACCCACCGCCAGCAGGATCGCCGCAGGCAATGCCCGGTCCAGAGCAAAGATGCCCAACCCGTTCAGCCAAATACGCACTTTTTCCATCATTGTCTTTTCTTCTCCTTTTTATCCTATAGATACTTCTTCAACAGTAAAACCAGCCACCCCGGCAGCAGAACAGCCGCAAAAAGTAGAACATACACAGCGGCGCACAGGGCGATACCCGCATATCGAAGCCCCGGAAATTCCCCGCCTGCCGGCGGTATTGCGTTCCGCCGTTCTCTATCCTATCCAGGACCTGCTGATACTCCAGATTGTCCGGTTCCATGGACACTGCCCGACGGATATGCTCCAGCGCCGTCACCTGATTGCCTACGCCGTTATTGGCCAGCGCGGACAGATAATACCACCGGGCGTTTCGGTCAGACGCGCCGCTCAGGGCGTTTAACGCCTCCCGATACCTGCCGAAACGGATGTAATTATAGGCGGCCTGCTGGACACTGTCTCCGGAATAAGCTCCGCCGCCATAGCTCTGACGCTGCCATGTTCCGCCAAAAGGATCATAACCGCCATAGCCGCCGTAACCGTAGCCTGCCTGACTCTGTCTTGCCTGCCCGGGATTTTTGATCTGCTCGTAGGCCGCGTTGACCTGCTGCATTTTTTGCGCCGCCACCGGATCACCGGGATTCCGGTCCGGATGATACTGTTTTGCCAGTTTTCGGTATGCTTTTTTGATTTCCTCATCTGAAGCGTCCCGACTGACGCCCAGCACCTTATAGGGATCTTCGATCATATTTGACCTCCCGGGGACTTTTGCTCCCGCTGTCTTCTGCGATACTCTACCCATACACCGCTGTATAGGATATTATCCAGTATGTCCTTATCCTGCACCAAGGGCAGCCGTTCATAATACGCTGTGCAGCGACCCATGGCCAGCACCAAATACTGCTCCCACTGCTGCCGATCCGCGCCGGTTCCCATCTCTAAAAAAGGGTTGTACCGGTTTTTTCGCTGATCCCGGCGGTAATCCACCGCAGCGTCTGCTAAATAAATGTATCTTCCTAAAGCCATGCCCATTTCCCGCAGGCTGGATGACCACAGATCCTCCCGATATACCAGAACCTCCGCCATCAGCTGTCCAAAGCAGCTTGCCGGCTCATCGGGATTGGCGCAGTGTTCCTGTTCCAGCTTCCGAAGCCTTGCAATACAGTCGGCAATAGCCTGGCACTGCCTGGGATACCGTTGGGCAATAGCAGGACAGTCTTTTCCGAATACTGCTGACAGTGCTTTTGCTGTCAGCTTTTTTTCGTCCTCATAATCGTCCGCGGCATTATAGTATGCCAGCGCCACATTCATATCCGCAGCATAGCGGATATATTCGTTATCCACCCACCGGCGGGGCTTGATGGGGTGCAGCATGCACGCTCTTGGTCCGGAGTCTTCCTCCGGTTCATATAGGCTCATCAGCAGCAGTGCCAAAAACGCCATATCATAGCTCAGACCCAAACGGGCAAGATTGGAGGAGCGGCGGCGGATTTGACGGCAAATACCGCAATATACACTACTGTACCGGCTTTGGGCTTCCTTGCTCAGCTCCGGCATACTGGCCATTACATATCCAAACATCTGCACACCTCCCCAGCTTGACCATATCATACCCTGTGTTTATGAACAAGTCTTAAACATTCCAAATATTTCTGTACTTTTATGCCTGCGGACGGTTTTTCGTCAGATATATATTCAGTGCGCCGCCGTAGAACACGATAGAAATGCAGCAGTACAGCCACAGCATACTCAATGCCACGGCGTAAACAGAGCCGTAAATGTTTGCGTAGCTGGAGAAATTTTCCACATACAGAGAATACAGATCGGAAAATACCAGCCAGCCAACAGAGGTCAGCAGCGCGCCGGGAAGAGAATCCATCAGCTTATTATGCCGGTTTGGAAGCACCATATACATGGCGGTAAACACTGCCGTCTGCACAAACAGCAGCACAAAAAACCGCAGATCCACCACACCGGACAGCACCTCCCACAATGTTCCTGTCCCCACAGGAAGCATCTGTAACAGCGTTGTGCCAAATACATTCACCACCAGCGTCAGCAGCAGCACCAGTAAAAACACAAAGGTATACAGAACACTGACCGTCCGGGTATACAGGTAGCCCCGGTCTTCAGAAACATTATAGATGGCATTTAAGCCGGTCAGCAGTCCATAGATCCCCCGGCTGCCGGACCAAAGCGCCGTTACCGCTGAAATAGAGACCACCGTACCGGATGTGCTTTGATAGGTGTTAAGGATCAGCCTTTTTGCCGACGGAATCAACGCCTCCGGGACTACACCGTGGAGCAGCTGGGTCAGACTGTCTACCGACAGACCGGTATAACGCAAAAATCCAACAAACAGCAGCAGCATTGGGAAAACCGACAGCACAATAAAGTACCCGGCGTTGGCGGCATAAACAGGAACGCGCAGCTTTGTAAAATAGCAGATCAGGCTGTATAGCTTCCCAACAACGCCGCCCCTTGGAAAGTCCTTCATGGATGATCGCTCCTTTCATATTTCCGTTGGTCGCACAGTTTGTGTTCTTTGAATTCAAGCTTTTGTTTCTGGGTTTCATGTCAGCAAAGGCCCACTGCTTATGGCAGCGGGCCTTTATCCTTCGTGTTTATTCTGCGGAAATCAGATAGTAATATACAGGCTGACCGCCGGACAGCAGATTCACATCCGCATCCGGGCAGATGTCCGCAAACAGGTCCGCCGCCTTCTGCGCGTGCTTCTCTTTAATGTCCGCACCGTAGTATATCGTAATATATTCCTTACCCTCATCCCGAACCTTTTCAGCAAGGGCCTTCAGCAGCACCTTAATATCCCGGCTGGTTCCAAACAGGGAGCTGCCATAAATGGCAAGATAGTCACCCTCATGGATATCATAGCCGTCAAAGTCGGAATTGCGGGCGGCGTAGGTGATCTGCATGGTATCCACCGTGCCCAAAACCCCGTTCATGGCCTCTACATTTTCTTCCTCGCTGCCGTCGGGATTGAAGCTGAGCATCGCAGTAACGCCCTGAGGAACGGTCTTGCTGGGGATCACCACCACACGCTTGGGTGTCAGTGCGTCCACCTGCTCCGCTGCCATAATAATATTCTTATTGTTAGGCAAAACATACACGGTTTCCGCGGGAACCTGATTGACGACCTCCAGAATATCCTGGGTGCTGGGGTTCATCGTCTGACCGCCGGAGACGATCCCGTCCACGCCCAAATTCCGGAATACCTCTGCCAAGCCGTCACCGGCACAAACTGCCACAACGCCGCAGGGCTTCTCCGGCTCGGCGATGCTGGGCGCCAGCTCCTGCTCGCTCATGACCTTCTCCGTATGCTGCAGGCGCATATTCTCAATCTTTACAGTCACAAAGGAACCGTAATCCATTGCCTCATGGAGTGCCTTTCCGGGATCGTTGGTATGGACATGGACCTTGATAATCTCCTCATCGTCCACCAGCACCAGACTGTCACCCAGGCTGGACAAAAATTCTCTGAGCTTTTCAGGGTCGTTGTCATTCTCCCGGGAAATGATAAATTCGGTGCAGTAGGTAAAGGTGATATCCTCAGTGTTAAAATCAGAAAAATCTGCCTGATCCTTCACTTCCTGCCCGCTGCCCTCAGGTGCAACGATATCCTCGCCCCGCAGTGCGCACAGCATCGCCTCCAGCGCAACCAGCCAGCCCTTGCCGCCGGCATCCACCACACCGGCCTTTTTCAAAACCGGGTTCTGATTGACGGTGTTGGCTAGTGCCGCCTTTGCCTCTTCGATAGCCGCTTCGTGCACAAATTCAAAATAGTTGTTCTCCTGGGCTGCCTGCCGGGCTTTCGCCGCAGCCAGCCGGGCAACCGTCAGGATCGTGCCCTCCGCAGGCTTCATCACGGCCTTATAGGCTGCGTCCACGCCCTCCTGCAGCGCATCTGCCCACAGAACGCCGTCACATTCCTCAGCACCCTTCAGCTTTTTCGCGATGCCCCGCAGCAGCAGAGACAGGATCACGCCGGAGTTGCCTCTCGCACCCCGGAGCATAGCGGATGCACTGATCTGCGCTGCCTTTTCCAAAGTGGGATCTTCCGCTTTCCGCAGATCTCCGGCAGCTGCGTTGATGGTCATGGACATATTCGTACCAGTATCACCGTCAGGAACAGGGAATACATTCAGCTCATTGAGCTGCTGCTTGTTCATTTCTATGGATGCCGCCGCGCTGATCATCAGTCTGCGGAAATCGGCTCCGTTTATTGTCTGCCGCAATGGTAGCACCTCCGTATTATCCAATGCTCATGGAATCTATATATACATTTACGGCACGAACCTGTGTGCCAGTGCACTTTGTGACCACATAGCGCACCTCAGAAATAATGGAATTGGCCACGGCTGTCAAATTCACACCGTGATCCACCATAATGTGCAGGTCGATGGAAATGGTGTCATCCTCATGGAATTCCACCCGCACGCCCTTGCTCATGGACTCCTTGCGCAGCAGGTGGTAAACACCGTCTGTCACAGACCGGGCAGCCATACCCTTTACGCCGAAGCAATTCGAAGCAGCAGTACCAGCGATATCGGTATAAACGCCCGTGCTGACATTTACGCTTCCGTTTTCAGTGTTATGCCGGATCATATTAAACCCTCCTGTTTTCAGTGAATCGATGGGTGTGTGCTCACACCATGCTGTCCTCCCAGCAATCCGGTGCAGTCAGTCCCATCATTTTTACCACCGTGGGTGCTACATTGGCAAGACCGTAAGCACCGTCTTTGATCTGCCAATTCTTGTGGGGATCGTAAATAATAAAGGGTACCGGATTCAAAGAATGGGCAGTACGTACCGCGGTTTTTCCTTTTTTGGTTTCGGTCATCTGATCGGCATTGCCGTGGTCGGCAGTGATCAGAACCGTATAGCCGTACTTGTCGGCTGCTTCCAACACAGTCTTCAGACTGTTATCCACACACTCCATGGCGTACACCACCGCATCCATAGAGCCGGTGTGTCCTACCATATCGCCGTTGGGGTAGTTGCAGCGCAGGAACTGATAAGCTCCGGACGCCATAGCCTCTACCAGCTTTTCAGTGATCTCCTTGGATTTCATTGCCGGGGCCTGCTCAAAAGGAATCACATCCGAGGGGATCTCCTCGTAGACCTCCAGGGCTTCCTCGATCTTTCCGGAGCGGTTGCCGTTCCAGAAATAGGTCACATGTCCGTATTTCTGTGTTTCGGAAACAGCATATTCCCGGATGCCTGCCTGACACAGCACCTCTGTCAGGGTGTTGGTGATCACCGGAGGCTGAACCAGATAGTTTTCAGGAATATTCAGGTCGCCGTCATATTGCAGCATGCCTGCAAACTTTACACCGGTATAATCACCCCGGTCAAACTTGTCAAAATCCTTTCTGTCAAAGGCAAGGGAGATCTCCTGCGCCCGGTCGCCCCGGAAGTTAAACAGGATCACCGAGTCGCCGTTGGCGATCCTGGCAACAGGCGCGCCGGCTCTTGCCACTACAAAGGCAGGCAGGTCCTGATCGATACAGCCGGTCTCTGCCCGGTAAGTTTCGATCGCTTCCTTCGCAGAGGCAAACTGGCGTCCCTCACCCTGCACATGGGTGCGCCAGCCCCGCTCTACCATGTCCCAGTTTGCTTCGTACCGGTCCATGGTGACCTGCATACGACCGCCGCCGGAGGCAATAGCGTAGTCACAGCCGTCTGTATTCAGCTCCTTCAGCACCGCCTCAAGCTTCTCCACATATTCCAGCGCGGAGGTAGCAGGCACATCCCGACCGTCCAGCAGAATATGGCAGTAAGCCTTCTTCACGCCTGTCTCTTTCGCCGCCTTCAGCAGGGCGATCAGATGGCTGATGTTGGAATGGACATTGCCATCGGACAGCAAACCGATAAAGTGCATCGCCTTGCCCTGGGCAGCGTTTGCTGCCAGCGCACGCCAGGTGTCAGAAGCAAACAGTGTGCCGTTTTCGATGGACTCTCCCACCAGCTTTGCGCCCTGAGAATAGACCTGACCGCAGCCCAGTGCGTTGTGACCTACTTCAGAATTACCCATATCCTCATCGGAAGGTAGACCGACAGCAGTGCCGTGGGCTTTCAGATAGGTATGGGGGCAGGTCTTTAATAAATGATCCAGGGTCGGGGTCTTTGCCACCGCGACAGCATCGCCGCTGCCGCCGTCACCTTTACCCACACCATCCATGATCACAAGAACAATCGGTTTTTCCATGAGTATCCTCCAAGAATCTATATGTGCATCATTTTCGCATATTATCAGTTGTATTATTCTACAACATTTTTTCCAAACTTACAACCCATTTTTGAAATTTTTTGTTACCAATTCATTTTTGTCCTCAAATCATTCCTGTTCACCGCAACTTTTTCTTGCTTTTTCGACAAATCAGATGTATACTCAATAAGGTATCCAGTATATGCGGTCGCAGGTATTCACTGCTCCCCAGAATGGTGCAAACCTGCCGTCGGCAGGCTTTTTTTCTGCCCAGGCTGACTCCACTCCCCTTATATTTTTGCGTACATACGCTAAAATAAAGAAAATTTTGGAGGAAATATCATGAATCTGATCTACGGCATCAAAGACAAACCCAAGTTCGGCCAGCTGTTGGTGTTCGCATTCCAGCAGATTTTGGCAATCCTGGCAGCAACCATTGCGGTCCCCAGCATCATTAACAGTCAGACCGGCGCGGAAATGAGCCAGTCTGCCGCCCTGTTCGGCGCAGGCGTGGGTACGCTTGTTTATCAGCTGTTCACAAAGTTCCGCAGCCCGGTGTATTTGGGCTCCTCGTTTGCATTCATCGGTTCCATGCTTGCCGCTTTTGGCGGCGCAGTCTCTGCTTCCGCCGGATATGCCGGACTGATCATCGGTGCGATCTTCGCGGGTCTTGTGTATGTGATCATTGCTATTGTAATCAAGTGCGTCGGCGTCAAGTGGGTCAATAAGCTGATGCCTCCTGTGGTTATCGGACCGACCGTCGCCATTATCGGCTTGTCCTTGGCAGGTAATGCTGTGGGCGATCTGACTACCGGCAGAGTAGCCGGCTGCAGCCCTTATGTCGCTTTGATCTGCGGCCTGATCACTCTGTTCGCCGTCGTCCTGTTCTCCGTTTACGGCAAGAAAACGATGAAGCTGATCCCCTTTATTTTGGGTATTTTGGTGGGCTATGTAGCCGCTTCCATCTTCACCGTCATTGGCATTGCTACCAACAACGCAGCTTTGCAGGTTATTGACTTCTCCGTCTTTAAGGCTATGCAGATCTTCGCTATTCCTGAATTTACATTTATGGAGGCCCTCAAGGGCGTAAAAGAGATCGACTCCTCCTTCATATTGACTGTTGCGGTGGCTTATGTTCCCGTGGCATTTGTGGTCTTTGCCGAGCATATCGCCGACCACAAGAATCTGTCCTCCATCATCGGCGAGGACCTGCTGGAAAATCCCGGCTTGCACCGCACTCTGCTGGGTGACGGCGTTGGCTCTATCGCCGGCGCATTCTTCGGCGGCTGCCCCAATACCACCTACGGCGAATCCGTCGGCTGTGTAGCGATCACCAGAAACGCCTCTGTGGTCACTGTGACTGCCGCAGCGATCCTGTGCATCATCATTTCCTTCTTCGGTCCCTTCGTCACTTTCCTGGCTTCGATCCCCAACTGTGTCATGGGCGGCGTATGCATCACCCTGTACGGTTTCATTGCGGTTTCCGGTCTGAAGATGATCCAGCAGGTGAATTTGAACGCCAGCAAGAACCTGTTTGTCGTTGCCGTCATCCTGATCACCGGCATCGGCGGTCTGTCCGTCACCTTCGGCAAGGTCACCCTGACCTCTATCGCCTGCGCGCTGATCCTGGGCATTATTGCCAACGTCCTGCTCTCAAAGGGCAGTGAGGACTGATCGTAATTTCTTCTTAAATAATACAAACAAAGGGTGCGCTGCATTTTGCAGCGCACCCTTTTAGCAGCATAAGGACCGTGAGAAACGCCGACCTCTATATTAGTAATCGGCACGTTCTTCTTTTGCAGGCGACCAATGACCGCCCGCAAGACAGCATATTCCATATGCACAACGGCGGGTGGCACATATTCCGTAAATGAACCGGGCGCTGCAAATTGCAGCGCCCGGTTTTGTAATTGTTATACAACCGCGCCCAGACTTTCCTGCTTTACTTTATCAGCTTCCAGACACAGCTCCATTACGGACGCGCCATTCAGGATCTTCTGATACATGGACAGGATCAGGCTTTCCAGCTTGCTGCCCGGCTCAAGCTTTGCGGTATCTCTAAGCACCTGCTCTGCCGATGCAACAGACTGTTCCAGATCGCTTTCTTTGATATAGCGGTGCACGCCTGCGGCAGCACCTACCGCGATATACGCCGGAACAACGCCCTGCTCCAACGCCAGCGTGGAAGATCCGATCAGCCGGTCCTCCGGGCTCAGCTTTCTGGCAGGATCGCCGCCGACCCGCATGCAGGTATCCTTCAGTGCGGCATTGGTAAAGCGGTACAAAAGATCTGTAATGTGATTCTGCAGATCGCCCAAAGGCGCACCGTACTTTCTGGACAGGGCCGCCGCGCTTTCCAGCATCGCGTTGTGCACCAAAACACGAACCTCGGGAATGGCGATGGACTCAAAGATATACTCCTTGCCCAGCAGATCGCCTAAGTACGCACAGGTGGCGTGACCCATATTGTGAATATACAGCTTGCGCTTAATGTAGAAATCGAAGGGCTCATAAGGCACCATATTCCGAATCTCCGGAACGCCGCCCTTAAACGCCGCCTTATCCGTGGGCAGGAAGCCGTACCGCTCCACGCAAACACGCATAGGCTCGCCGTCCTTCATTTCATCGGTCTGCACCGGAACCATCCGACCGATGGACGCTTCCACCAAGCCTACAGATTCATCGAACTTGATCCGTTCTTCTTCTGTCAGCTGCTCCTTCAGCATACCCTCCAACACCTTGTTGGCATCGTTCAGGTTCTCACAAATGATAATGTTCAGCGGACCTTTGTTCAGCTTCCAGCGCTTCCGCAGACCTTCCACAATGTTGGGAACGATAAACTTCAAAATCCGCGCGCCTACGGCTGTTGCCATAATGTCGCAATTTGCGATCACATCCGACGCCGCTTCCAGATCATTTCCGTTCACCGCGGTCACATGCTCCACCAAAACATCCTCGTATCCGTCGCTGGACACGATGCGGATGGGGTACTTGTTCTGCTCCTGCAGCGCCTTGACCACCGGCTCTGCCACATCAATAAAGGTCACTTCATAGCCGGACTGGCTCAGCAGCGCGCCAATGAAGCCGCGGCCGATGTTTCCGCCGCCGTACATAACTGCTTTTTTCATGATCTATTCCTTCTTTTTTAAGACTCCTGCCAGCCGAACTGGCTGCAATAGACCCGGATCTCCTCCATGGTCTTTAAGCCGCTGGTAGCATCGGGACTGCCCAGCGCCATAACCGCACTGGCGGATGCAAATTCCAGGATCTTTCGATCCTCCCAGCCGTGATAAATACCGATCAGCGCGCCGGCGCAGAATGCGTCACCGGCTCCGGTCGTGCCCTGAATGTAGCCCTCGGGCAGACGGTATGCCGGAACACGGATACAACCGGTTTCACAGGCGCACACAGAGCATTGGGGCATATGGATAATGACCTTTTTCCGCACACCCAGCTTCAAAAGGGCATTGGCAAGCTGCTCCAGATTTTCCTTGGAGGGCTCGATGCCGGTCAGCTTGCCCGCCTCCAGCTCATTGATGATCAGATAGTCTGTATAGGGCAGGCAGGGCTTGACCAGCGCATATCGGTCAGAATTTTCGCTGACCAGATCGATCGAGGTTTCGACCCCCTGCTCCAGGGCAGCCTTCAGAATCTGCAGACCGTCCCCGTTGTCTACCTTTTCCAGCAGCAGAAAATAGCCCAAATGCAAGATCTTCGGGCAGTTTTCCTCAAAACGCACATGGTCGTTGCCAAACCGGGCGCTGGCGCCGGCATAGGTAAAGAACGTCCGCTGACCGCCGGCTACACTCATAACCTCGGTAAAGCTCGTCTTTTCTCCGGGCAGCACCGTCAGACCGGCTGTATCTACGCCGCCCTGCTGCAAGGTTTCCGTTACAAAAGCGCCTTCGGCATCATCTCCGATGGTACCCACAGCGTAGATATCCAGCTGAGGACAGATCTTTTTCAGATCCATCGCCACATTGGGCACGCAGCCGCCGATCGCCTTTTGCACACTGCGGATTTGGGTCAGCTCACCGCTTTTCGGATAGGCGGAGATCTCATTGATCTTGTCAACGATCACTGTACCGGCAACGACGATGCCGGACCGCTCCTTCGTTCCTGCCATCTTAGTTGCACTCAGCTTCCAGCGGACCTGCCAGATCCTTCAGGAAGAACAGCCGTCCAGCCAGGGTGGGGATGTAAGAAGAGGTGATCCACGGAGTCTTCTCATGCCGCAGAGTCATCCACAGGGACATTCCCTGCCACTGCATACCTCTTCCCAGAGTGCCGTCGGCGCCGCCGATGGCATAATCTGCCTGCAGGAACAGGCCGGGGCCGATGGTGTTGGCTCTGCAGGGAACCAGCGTGGTTCTGGACTTGAAGCTGGTCAGCGCATTCTGCTCTACGGTCAGGGGGTGGATCTTGGCAGCAATGCGGTAGGGGGCCTTCTCCCACTCCTCAGCTGTTGCGTAATCTGCAGCAAAGGTGGGCTCCCAGAATGCAATGTGGCACATTCTGCCGATACCGTAAACCAGCACCAGCTTTGCGCCCTCTGCCTTCAGCGCGGCGATCTTGCCGGGATATGTAGGCAGGTTGTCCTTGGTGGCGAAGTTTCTCTGATCCTTGGGAACAGTCAGCTCACCCAGAGGATTGAACAGCGCCTGCTCCATAGCATACTGGAACGCACCGGGGTTATCGGAAGCCAGCGTATTGCCCTCGCTGTCTGCCCACTCGTCCATGTTAAAGGTGTGGACGTGCTCACAGGAGACCTTCCACTCCTTCAGGAAATAGACCACCCACTTGTACATACCCATAGGACCCACAGGCAGAATGAATGCGATCTTCTCGCCGGCGTCCTTTGCCAGCTTGATCTGAATAGCGATCTCATGACCCATATAGGTCTCAAACTCGCCCAGGCTTTCGCACTGGATGGGTGTGAAGCCGGGATTCCAATGGGGCTGCTTGACGGTAATGGTTTCAGGGGCGTCGATGCAGGCATCGATCTTGTCGAAGTCCCAACCGGCAGGATAGAAGCCCTCCAGATCAGAGCCCTTCACGGTAGAATTAAAATTCATAAGTATGCACTCCTTTATATAAATTACGGCTGCGCCGCATTAGTGACAGGATGCTGCGGAGCTTGTCCGCACCAATATTTACCTGTGTTACCTATAATATTATATCAGCAACTGCAGGTTTGTCAACAAAACATTGGCGAAGCCAACATCATTTGCCGTCGGCAAACATTATGCAAAAAGACCTGATTTGTCCAGTAGACAAATCAGGTCTTTTTGTTGGTGACCCGTACGGGAATCGAACCCATGTTACCGCCGTGAAAGGGCGGTGTCTTAACCGCTTGACCAACGGGCCTGGTAGCGGCGACCTGATTCGAACAGGTGACATACCGGGTATGAACCGGCTACTCTACCAACTGA
>JAFSDV010000007.1 GCA_017436035.1 Oscillospiraceae bacterium
CGCCGCTGACGCTGCGCCACTCCGCTTAAATTAAATATTTCCTACATAGGGGTGTTTTTGTACTGTCCGCACAAATTGGGGCAGTTCAGGCAGCGGGGTTCTTCTTACTTGCTGTTTTTAACAAGGTCAACCAGGATCTGCGCGCAGCGGTCAATGCCTAAAGAGCTGCTGTTGAGGCAGATGTCATAATTTTGTGCCTGACCCCAGCTGCGGCCGGTGTAATGCTGGTAATTGACCCGGCGGCGTTTATCCTTTTCCTGCAGGCGGGCCTCCGGACTTTTCTCAGATTCACCGTAAAGCCGGACGATCCGATCTGCCCGGAAATCCAGATCCGCGTGGATGAAGGCGTGAAGACAGTCCTTTCGGTCCTTGAGTATGTAATCCGCATTTCTGCCAACAATGACGCAAGGACCTTGCTCCGCCAGCTGCAGGATCACACTGCATTGAATGTTCCACAGGAAATCCGCGGTGGTCAGTCCGCTTGCTATGCCGGAAATCCCCTGATGGGCGAAGGCATAGGAAAACAGGCTTTTGCCGGGAGCGTGCTCTCCGTGTTCTTCTATGAATTTAGGAGCGAAGCCTGATTCCAGAGCAATGTGTTCCACAAGCTCCTTGTCGTAAAAAGGAATGCCAAGCTGATTGGCGACTTCGTGACCGATGGTACGGCCGCCGCTGCCAAATTCACGGCTGATTGTAATGATCTTCTTTTCCATATATGGCCTCCTTTTATGTTGATCCAGTAATATTATATTGTACCGGCAGAAAAAAGTCAAACAGCAGTGTGCACGAACAGGTAAATTTTTATGCACACTGCTATGTTTGCTACATGATATGCTCTTCTGCGCAGTCGTCGAGCACGCGCATACCCATTTCTCCCGGGTCCGCAACGGAAAACATAGCAATGCTTTCCTCGTCAAATTTGGAGCAGAGCCGCTTGCTTGGGTTGATGCGCAGTTCCTCTGAACCCTTTTCTTTCATACTACCACCTCTGCATCAGTATTTCCGAAAATACGGTTGTTATGATTGTCAAAAGAACTGAAATATGTTATAATTTGAACACAAATTTACGAGGTGAACAGGATGAAAACGATAACTGAAATTCTTGCCGCGGAGCTGAAACAGAAGAGTGCCTATGTTGAAAATGTAGTCCGGCTTTTGGATGAAGGCAATACCATTCCCTTTATTGCCCGATACCGCAAGGAGCTCCATGGCAGTATGGACGATACTGCACTGCGGACATTGGAAACGAGATTGCAGTATTTGCGGAATTTGCAGGAGCGCAAGGAAGAGGTGTGTAAGGCAATCGCAGGTCAGGAGAAGCTAACCGAGGAGCTGGAGCAGGCAATCTTAGCGGCTTCGACGCTGGCAGAGGTGGAGGACCTTTACCGACCCTATAAACAAAAACGGCGCACCAGAGCGACAGTTGCAAAGGAGAAGGGCTTAGAGCCGCTGGCGCGGGCAATCTTTGCCCAGGACGGTCAAAATCCTGCGCTTCTTGCGGCAGCTTATGTTGATGAGCAAAAGGGCGTGGAAAGCTTGGACGATGCCCTTGCCGGTGCATCGGATATTATTGCGGAAATGATCTCCGATAATCCGGATATTCGCAAGGCATTGCGCATAAAGATGGAGCGGTTTGCGGTGATCAGTGTTCAGGCGGCTGATCCGGAGAAAGAAAGTGTTTATGAGCTGTACTACAGCTTTTCCACTCAGGTATCCCGGTTGCAGAATCATCAGATTTTGGCGATCAACCGGGGAGAAAAGGAAGGCTTCCTGAAGGTGGGCGTATCACTGCCCGGCACAGAGGGGCAGGCATTGGTATGCCGTATGGTATTAAAGCCCACCGCCGCCGTTTCTGTTTTTGTTCGGGCAGCAGCGGAGGATGCCTATAACCGTCTGATTGCGCCCAGTGCGGAGCGGGAGCTGCGGAATATACTGACGGATCGGGCGGCTGAAGCTGCGATTGAAAACTTTGCTCTGAATCTGAAGCCGCTGCTGCTGCAGCGCCCGGTCAAGGGTTTTGTAACGATGGGTCTTGATCCCGGCTACCGCAACGGCTGTAAGGTGGCAGTGGTGGATGGAACAGGAAAGGTATTGGACACTGGGGTTGTCTATCCGACGTTTTCTCAAAAAAAGAAAGAGGAAGCAATTGAGGTCCTGTCGCGGATGATTCGGAAGCACAATGTAAAGCATATAGCTATCGGCAATGGCACAGCTTCCCGGGAAACAGAAGCCATGACTGTGCAGATGCTTAAAGCATGCCCCGGCGTCAGCTATATGATCGTCAATGAGGCGGGTGCGTCGGTATATTCCGCATCCAAGCTGGCGGCAGAGGAATTTCCGGAATATGATGTGAATCTGCGTTCGGCTGTGTCTATTGCCCGGCGGCTGCAGGATCCCCTTGCGGAGCTGGTGAAGATCGATCCCAAAGCAATCGGGGTAGGGCAGTACCAGCACGATATGCCCCAAAAGCGGTTGGATGAATCTCTTGGTGCGGTTGTGGAGGATTGTGTAAATGCGGTTGGCGTGGATCTGAATACCGCATCGGCAAGTCTTTTGCAGCGTGTTTCCGGTTTGAACGGCGTGATCGCAAAAAACATTGTGGCATATCGGGAAGAAAACGGTGCGTTCAGCTCCAGAAGCCAGCTCAAAAAAGTAGCGAAGCTTGGACCGAAAGCCTATCAGCAGTGCGCCGGTTTTTTGCGTGTGCCGGAAAGTAAGGAGATACTGGACAATACCGGTGTTCATCCGGAAAGCTATGATGCCGCGCAAAAGCTGCTGACCCTCTGCGGCTATGAAAAGAACGACGTGGCATCGGGCAGTATCGGACAGCTGCAAGAACGATTTGCGTCTTTTGGAGCAGAAAAAGCAGCGGAGCACTGCGGCGTTGGTGTGCCTACGCTGGAGGATGTTATCAAAGAGATCCTGAAGCCCGGAAGAGATCCTCGGGATGAGCTTCCTGCGCCGATTCTTCGGACAGATGTGCTGGAAATGAAGGACTTGAAGCCGGGTATGGTTCTGTCCGGAACGGTGCGCAATGTGGTTGATTTTGGTGTCTTTGTGGATATCGGTGTTCATCAGGACGGACTGGTCCATATCTCTCAGCTGAGCAGTAAGCGCGTTTCTCACCCGAAAGAACTTGTTCAGGTTGGAGACGTTGTAGAGGTGACTGTCTTAGAGGTGGATGAAAAGCGTAAGCGCATTGGTTTGACTATGAAAAACGGTTCTTAATATATCCGGACCTGCTTTTCGGCAGGTCCGTTTTTTTGTGTGTTTTCGAATCTGATATACGTAATTTAAGAAAAAATGAGGAAAAAAGAAAAAATACACAAAGTGTTGACATTTTGAGCAATGTGTGTATACTATATATAGTCAATTCAATAACCTGTGATGCTTTTCGGGAACAGCAGATTTGTATTGCGGTTTAGCAGTAAACTGTGATGCAGGACCGTATATGCGACCGGAAGGTGGAGGACTCTCTGGAGAACACATTCAGTTGTGTGCCGAAGGTGCAAGGTGAAAGCCGAAACTCTCAGGCAAACGGACGGAGATGCTTTTAACAAGCGTTTTTGTGCAGAGCAGTCCATATAGGGTTGCTCCATTTTGTTTGTATTTTTAAGAAAGAAGGAATATAGTATGTACGGTAAACCGCTGGATTCAATAGACTTCGTTTCACAGTTTGACCCGGAAGTAGCCCAAATGATGGGTCGGGAGCTGACCCGGCAGCAGGATGGTCTGGAGCTGATCGCTTCGGAAAACTTTGCATCTCCCGCTGTCATTGCGGCAATGGGCTCGATCCTGACCAATAAGTATGCGGAGGGCTTGCCCGGAAAGCGGTATTACGGCGGCTGCCAGTTTGTTGACGAGCTGGAGAGCCTGTGTATTGAGCGTGCCAAGGAGCTGTTTGGCGCAGATTTTGCCAATGTGCAGCCCCATTCCGGCGCACAGGCCAATATGGCGGTGCAGCTTGCACTGCTGCAGCCCGGCGATACCATGATGGGTATGAGCCTTGCCAACGGCGGTCACCTGTCCCACGGCAGCCCGGCGAATATTTCCGGTAAGTACTACAATGTGGTTTCTTATGACGTCAATCACAGTACCGGACTGATCGACTATGATCAGATCCGGGATATGGCAAAGGTCTGCCGGCCGAAGCTGATCATTGCCGGTGCATCTGCATATCCCAGAGCCATCGACTTTGAGATCTTTGCGGATATTGCCCACGAGGTTGGCGCGGTACTGATGGTGGATATGGCGCATATTGCCGGCCTGGTCGCAGGCGGTGTCCATCAGAACCCTGTGCCCTATGCCGATATCGTCACCACCACGACGCATAAGACGCTCCGCGGTCCTCGTGGCGGTCTGATTATGGGTAAAGAGGAGTATGCAAAGAAGATCAATTCTGCAGTCTTCCCCGGTACACAGGGCGGTCCTTTGGAGCACGTGATTGCTGCAAAGGCTGTCTGCCTGAAGGAAGCAATGAGTGATGACTTTAAGGCCTATGCCCGCAATGTGGTTAATAACGCAAAGGTGCTTGCCGATGCGCTTCTGGAGGAGGGCTTTGACCTGGTTACCGGCGGTACGGACAACCACCTGATGCTTGCTGACCTGCGGCCTATGAACATCACCGGTAAAGAACTGCAGACCAGATGTGACGAAAACCACATCACCCTGAACAAAAACGCCATCCCCAACGACCCGGAGAAGCCGGCAGTTACCAGTGGTGTGCGGATTGGTACAGCGGCAGTGACCACCCGTGGTCTGGGCGAGAAGGAAATGAAGAAGATCGCCCATTGCATCGCGTTAACCGCAAAAGACTTCGAGGGAACTGCTGATGAGGTTCGCGCAGTTGTCCACGAGATCTGCGAGGAATTCCCGCTGTATAAGTAATATCTGTAAAACCGCTGCCTGTAAACAGTAAACAGGCAGCGGCTTTTTACTAAAAAAACCCAGAAACCGTTGCGGTTTCTGGGTTTTTGAAGTTCTGAATGAGAAACAGATTATCTCTTGGAGAACTGGGGTGCGCGACGTGCAGCCTTCAAGCCGTACTTCTTTCTTTCCTTCATTCTGGGGTCACGGGTCAGGAAACCGGCAGCCTTCAGAGTTGCGCGGTACTCAGGATTCAGAGTCAGCAGGGCACGGGAGATGCCGTGACGGATCGCTCCGGCCTGACCGGAAACACCGCCGCCTGCAACAGTGACGACCACATCCACCTTGCCAACCAGATCGGTGCTGACCAGGGGCTGACGGACAACCAGCTTCAGGGTGTCCAGACCGAAGTACTCGTCGATATCACGGCCGTTGATAATGATAGAACCGGTGCCGTTTTCGTAGACGCGAACACGGGCAACGGAGGACTTACGGCGGCCGGTGCCGTAGTTATACTTTTTCTTGCTCTCGTACATAATCGTTTACCTCCAAATCAGTCCAGGGTCCAGGCTTCGGGCTTCTGAGCAGCGTGGGGATGATCAGCACCCTTATACAGGTGCAGACGGCCCATGCTGTTGCGGCCGACAGAATTCTTCGGCAGCATACCCTTTACAGCCAGC
>JAFSDV010000025.1 GCA_017436035.1 Oscillospiraceae bacterium
CATCACCATGGGTACGATGTTCAAGGCAGCAAAAATGAATGACTTGATCAGAAAGCACCCTATGGACGGCGTTCGCTATACAAAACCCGTCCGTGCAAAGGATGATATCAAATTCCTGACGCGGGACGAGCAACGGATCTTCCTTGAGCAAGCGAAGCGTTCTCATAACTATAACCAGTACGCTCTGATTCTTGAGACCGGACTTCGAACCGGCGAACTGATCGGTCTGACTTGGGATGCGATTGATTTTGAGAAGCGTACCCTGACCGTAAACAAGACATTGGAGTTTCGGTATAAAAGCCAGACCTGGCGTGCAGGACCGCCTAAGACGCCTCAAAGCTATCGAACCATTCCGTTAACGGACAGGGCTTACGAAATCCTCAAAAGTGTCTGGGAGAGCCGTGCGGAGCGCAAGGAGTCCCCTATTCTATCGGAAGTCTTGGAATATATGGATCGTCGTACGGGACATACATCCAAACTTGTTATGCGTGATCTTGTCTTTATCAACTATCGCACCGGAGCACCGGCGAAAAACAGCTCTTATGATGCCCATCTGTACAAGCTCTGCGACGAAGCAGGGATCGAACGCTTTTGTATGCACGCACTCCGTCACACCTATGCGACCCGTGCCATTGAAAGCGGAATGCAGCCAAAGGTGCTGCAAAAATTGCTGGGTCACGCCAGCATCCAAACTACCATGGATCGGTACGTTCACGTGACGGACGAAGCTATGGATCAAGCTGTGAAGCAATTTGAGAAAAATGGGGTATCGGCATAAAAATCTATGTTATTCCATAGCAAAATGGCGTAAAAATGGCGTAAAGCCAAAAGTGCCAAATGTCGAAAACCCTTGCAAATAAAGGATTTTTTGAAGGAGAAGAAACAAAAATGAAACTAGGTATCGTAGGACTTCCCAATGTAGGCAAGTCCACCCTGTTTAACGCCATCACCAACGCCGGCGTTCCCGCAGATAACTACGCTTTCTGCACCATTGACCCTAATGTAGGCGTGGTGTCTGTCCCCGATGAGCGGCTGGATTGGCTCTCTGATTTTTATCAGCCCAAGAAAACCACCCCGGCTGTGATTGAGTTTGTGGATATCGCAGGTCTTGTAAAGGGTGCTTCCAAGGGTGAGGGTCTGGGCAATAAGTTCCTCAGCAACATCCGTACCACCGATGCCATTGTCCATGTAGTCCGCTGCTTTGACGACTCTAATGTCACCCATGTAGAGGGCAGCACCGATCCTCTCCGGGATATTGAAATCATTAATTTGGAACTGATTATGGCAGACATTGAAATGGTGGAACGCCGCATCGACAAGGCGCAAAAGGCCATGAAGGGCGGCGACAAAAAGTTCGCCCGGGAGGCAGATCTGTTTTCCCAGCTGCTGGACCATCTGAATCAGGGCAAGCTGGCACGCACCTTTACAGACGACGCGGACGATTTGGCACTGATCGCCACTTCCGATCTGCTGACCCTGAAAAAGACCATTTATGTTGCGAACTTAGCAGAAAATGAGATCAACGAGCCGGAAGCGAACCGGCACTATCTGGCGGTCAAGGAGCTTGCAAATGAGGAGGGCAGTCAGCTGATTCCCATCTGTGCCAAGCTGGAAGCAGATATTGCAGAGCTGGATGATCCTGACGAGAAAGCCATGTTTATGGAGGAGCTGGGTGTCAGCGAATCCGGACTGGACAAGCTGATCAAAAGCTCCTACGCCCTGCTCGGTCTGATCTCTTTCCTCACCGCCGGCAGTGACGAATGTCGGGCATGGACCATCAAAAACGGCACAAAAGCACCTCAGGCCGCCGGCAAAATCCACACCGATTTTGAGCGGGGCTTTATCCGGGCAGAGGTCATTGCATTCGGTGATATGAAAGAATGTGGTACAATGGCTGCCGCCAAAGCCAAAGGGTTGGTCCGCAGCGAAGGCAAAGAATATGTAATGAAGGACGGCGACATTGTCAACTTCCTGTTTAACGTTTAACCTGGAAATCCCCACTGGCAGGTGGGGATTTTATTATAGATCCGCATCCTTTTGAGCAGGATCATTCAGCAGCTTTCCGCTTTCTGAAAACCGGGAGCCGTGGCACGGACAGTCCCAGCTATGCTCCTGAGGATTCCATTTTAGGGCGCAGCCCAGATGGGTGCATCGCTTCTTTGTGGGGATCACAAAATCCGCCGCCGTTTCCCCCAGGTTGATCAGCAGCTGTTTGCGCAGCATCGTCCTGTCCGGACGCAGAGCTTGCTCCAAAGGATTCTGTTTTCCCAAAAGCAGATCCCTCAAAAGCTGCGCCGCCACCATGGAATTGGTCATACCCCAGGCGTTAAAGCCTGTTGCAGTATACACACCGGACCACGCCGGACTGTACTGCCCCACATAGGGAAGCCCGTCAAGGCTCATACAGTCCTGATTTGCCCAGGCATAGCGTTCCTTTGCCCCCGGGAAATACTGCCGGGCAAGGCGGCGCAAATACGCAAGGCCGCCTCCCTGCTTTCCCGTCCGGTGGTCTCCGCCGCCCATAAGCAGCAGCTCCCCATAGGAACGAAAATACAGTCCCTGACCCTCCAGTTCCGCCAGCGTCATATCCAACCTCGGTACGTTTTCAAGTGCCAGCACATAGGAGCGGTTTTGATAGAGCTTCATAAAATACAGTCCCCGGCGGTCCAAAAATGGAAAATGGGTGGCAACAATCACCTTTTCGGCCTTAATCTTCCCCTTTTCCAAAATTGCCGTTGTGCCGTCTAAGTCCAGCACACGGGACTGTTCGTAGATCTGCAGCCCTTCTGCCGCGCCCACGAGGAATTTAAGCGGGTGAAACTGCGCCATATCCGGATAGACCACTGCGCCTCTTGCCGGGATATCCAAAGGAAGCTGCTCTGTAAAAGAAGCAGGAAAACCCAGCTGTTTAACGGTTTGCGCCTCTTTTTTTAGCCGGGTCGGCTCTTCTGCTGTAAACTGCACAGAGGGTACTGTTTCAAAATCGCAGGGGATTTTTTTCGCCATTTCCCGGAATTCCTTCACTGCCTCCAGGTTTCCGTGCAAATACGCCCGGGCGGTTTCCTCGCCAAAGCGGCTGATCATATCCTGATATAAATAATCGTGCTGGGCAGTAAGCACCGCTGTGGTACGGGCAGTGATCCCGCAGCCGATCCGTTCCGCCTCCGCCAGCACCACCTGCTTGCCCGCATCCTGCAGCTTTCGGGCACACAGCACACCTGCCATTCCGCCGCCGACAACCAGAATCTCTGTTTCCAAATCTTTTTTCAGACTGGGATACAGGATCCGCCGATCCTCTTTTTGCCAAACGGATGCCATTGCCTCATCTCCTTTGAAAACAGTATAGACAAAAAGTCCCTGCTCTTATTCAAAAAACAAAACAGGCGGGACAGATTTGTCCCGCCTCAATAATACAATTTTTCTATGACTTCCCTGCACTGCTCCAGATCCATCCCACATTTTATATCCGGATGGTACAGCAGGCGAACGATCAGCCAGTCTATTTCCGACAGCTCTTGGGTCTGACTGAAGCCCTGATATGTAATGCTGTCCTCCCGCAAATTGGTATCGGTGATCCCCAAACCGTTGATCACTTCCTCCAGCAGCACCGAGTTGCGGGTATACTGCTCAATATCCGTTCGATAGCCGACGGTTGCGGTATAAATGCTGTTGGTTTCATTGTAATACCAGTATTCTACTGCACCGTCTGCATCCTCATAGTTGACGATCCGCCCGAAATAGGTTTGGAAATCCTCCCGGTTGTAAAAATTCAACATCAGGTTCGCAGCTATCGGCTGGATCGCAGCTTCTATACCGGGAAATCCCTCCACAGCGTTTAATTGTGCGAACAAAGTCTCCAGCTTATCCCGGTCCGCTTGAGTAGCTTCTCCGGAGATCGTAAACCGGATGGGCGCTGTCCACTTTTGGACCACGTGAACATTTCCTTCCCCGGTGCTGTATTCCGCATCCAGTACCACTTCCGCAAAATACTTCACCACCTGATCTGCAGACAGTCCTTCTATATAGAACGGTGTATGTAGATCCTCCGGCTTCTGACTTTCCTGTTTCCCGGTGCTTTCGGTCGTTTCATCACTTGCAGATACGCTTTGGCTTTCATCTGTGCCGTTACCCGTACCGCAGGCGCACAGGCAAAACAGGAGTACCAGCAGAAAACTCCAGGATTTTATATGCTTCATGAATTGTTCTCCGATGTTCCGGTCTTCATAGTTCGTATGCATGCCCAAACACCCCACAGAAATACCAGCACACAGCCGCAAACAGGCAGAATCCGTTGACTGAATACCATACCGTGATCCACGCCCCCGCTGGTCTGCTGCAAGTGAAGAAACAGAAAAAGGGCTGTCAAAGCAAACAGTGCAGTTAAACAGCCAAAGCCGCACTTCCAGCCCTTGGTCTTTGCTACTGCAGAGCCATATGCGCTGATTAAAAGCAATCCGATCACAATCAAAAAGGTCACATGCAACTCCTCCATTCTAAAACGCAACGCATTGTTTCCGGTATTCTCATCGGCTTTATGGGTTTGAAGAATATCCGCTTCTATTATGCCAACAGATCCAACGCTTGTCAACAATATAGTGAGCGGTGACGGTTTCCCGTCTGTAGGTGTTACGATGATGTGTGACAAATAAGAAAAAAAGAATAGTGAATAGTAGCGACCTGTGTTATGGTTGAGTTGTCCAGACAAAACCGAAAGGCAGGTGCCACTATTCACTATGAATAAGATAACACAAGACATG
>JAFSDV010000026.1 GCA_017436035.1 Oscillospiraceae bacterium
GGCAAGGGCAGAAAAATCGAATCTCCCAAGCGAAAGAAGCTGAAACATGTCCGCAGAGTCACTCGGACAGATTCCCGCGTCGCCCGAAAACTTCTGCAGGGCGGCACGGTTCTCAACAGTGAATTACGCAGGGATTTGGCTGTAATCCGCCAAACCCTCCGCAGTCAAAACCAAGGAGGTTAAAAACTTGGCAAAAGACGACGTAATCGAACTTGAGGGCATCGTTACCGATGCACTGCCGAACGCGATGTTCAAGGTCGATATCGGCAATGGACACACGATTCTGGCGCATATTTCCGGCAAGCTGAGAATGAATTTTATCAAAATCTTGACCGGTGATAAGGTAAAAGTTCAGATGTCTCCTTACGATCTGACCATCGGCCGGATCATCTGGAGAAACAAGTAATTCGAGATAATGTGCTCATATGGAGGTTAAACAGTATGAAGGTAAGACCGTCCGTTAAGCCCATGTGCGAGAAATGCAAGGTCATCAAGCGCAAGGGCCGCGTTATGGTAATTTGCGAAAATCCCAAGCATAAGCAGAGACAAGGCTAATAGGAGGTGCTTTAAGAAACATGGCACGTATTGCTGGTATTGACCTGCCCCGCGATAAAAGAATTGAAATTGGCTTGACCTATATTTATGGCATTGGCAGAAAGAGCGCGACCGATATCCTGGCCGCAGCCGGTGTTAACCCCGACACCCGTGTAAAGGATCTGACCGAAGCGGAAGAGTCCGCCCTGCGTGAAGTGATCGACAAGAACTACACCATTGAGGGTGACCTGCGCCGTGAGGTTGCAATGAACATCAAGCGCCTGACTGAAATCGGTTGCTATCGTGGCGTCCGCCACAGAAGAGGCCTGCCGGTTCGTGGTCAGCGCACCAAGACCAATGCCCGTACCCGCAAGGGTCCCAAGAAGACCATTGCGAATAAGAAGAAGTAAGGGAGGGATATGTAATGGCAAAAGCAAATGCTAAGAAGGTTATCAAGCGCCGCAGAGAGCGTAAGAATATCGAAAAGGGTGCCGCACATATCCGTGCTTCCTTTAACAACACCATGGTTACGATCACCGACCTCAACGGCAACGCGCTGAGCTGGGCCTCCTCCGGCGGTCTCGGCTTCCGCGGCAGCAGAAAGTCCACTCCCTACGCCGCTCAGATGTGCGCTGAGACTGCCGCCAAGGCAGCCATCGACAACTGCGGCCTCAAGACTGTGGAAGTTTTCGTTAAGGGTCCCGGCCAGGGCCGTGAAGCTGCCATCCGTGCACTTCAGACCGCAGGTCTGGAAGTCGTAATGATCAAGGACGTCACCCCCATTCCGCACAATGGCTGCCGTCCCCCCAAGAGACGTCGTGTCTGATTTTGGTATAGGAGGAATTTGAGAATATGGCTAAGAATATGCAGCCTGTGCTGAAGCGTTGCAGAACGCTGGGCGTTTCTCCTGCCGCAATGGGTTACAACAAGACTTCCAATAAGAACCCCGGCGGCCAGAGAAGAACTAAGAAGTCTGAGTATGCTATTCAGATGACTGAAAAGCAGAAAGTGAAGTTTGTATACGGCATTCAGGAGAAGCAGTTCCGTAATTACTACGAGAAGGCTGCTCGTCATGAAGGCAACACCGGTGAAAACCTGCTGAGCCTGGTCGAGCGCAGACTGGACAACGTAGTTTACCGTTTGGGCTTTGCCAACTCCCGCCGTCAGGCCCGTCAGCTGGTTAACCACGCCCATTTCACCGTGAACGGCAATCGCGTGAACATCCCCAGCTACCTGATCAAGGAAGGCGATGTGATCGCTGTTTCCGAGAAGAGCATTTCCAACAACTTCTTCAAGAAGCTGAAAGAGGATGATGCTTTTGTAGCTGCTCCCAAGTGGCTGGACCGCGATAAGAATACCCTCACCGGCAAGGTCGTTGCTATGCCTACCAAGGCGGATATCGACTTCGACATCGCTGTCAACCTGATCGTCGAGTTGTACTCCAAGTAATTGACCCCCTGTTTAGCAACGCGTATATGCAGAAGTGGGGTTCTGTAAATTACCCCACATATTCAAAAAGGAGGGTTATGATTCATGGTTGAAATTGAAAAGCCTCGCATTACCTGCATAGACACACCGGAGGACGCTGCTTACGGCAAGTATGTGGTTGAGCCGCTGGAGCGTGGCTATGGCATGACATTGGGAAACTCCCTGCGCCGTATTTTGCTTAGCAGCCTTCCCGGCTATGCGGCAACATCTGTAAAGATCGCAGGCGTGCAGCATGAGTTTTCCACCATCCCCGGTGTCACGGAGGATGTAACAGAGATCGTTTTGAATGTAAAGCGGATGATTATGAAGCTTTACAGCCAGAGCACGAAAACTGTTTATATTGATGCAGTAGGCCCCTGTGAGGTTACTGCCGGCGACATCAAGGCGGATGGCGAGGTGGAGATCCTGAATCCCGAGCTGCATCTTTGCACGCTGGGTGAGGGTGCCACATTCAATATGGAGATCACACTGTCTCAGGGTCGGGGCTACGTTCCTGCTGATCGCAACAAGACTGCACAGACCACGATCGGCGTGATTCCCATTGACTCCATCTATTCTCCTGTTAAAAAGGTGAATTATACGGTGGAGCCCACCCGTGTCGGTGACAAGACCGATTTTGACAAGCTGACCCTTGAGGTCTGGACAGATTCCACCATCACTGCCAAGGATGCAGTATCCCTGGGCGCAAAGATCCTGTCTGATCACCTGACAGTATTTACCAACCTGTCTGATGTCAGTGCCGGTTCTACTGTTGTGGAGAAGAATATGGATCGGCCGGATACCAAGCTGGCAATGACGATCGATGAGCTGGATCTGTCTGTCCGGAGCTTTAACTGCCTGAAGCGCGCCAATATCAATACCGTGGCTGATCTGATCAGCAAGACCGGTGAGGATATGATGAAGGTCCGCAATATGGGCAAGAAGTCTTTGGACGAGGTGCAGAAGAAGCTGGAAATGATGGGTCTGTCCCTGGCCAGCGAAGATTCTGTCAGCAACAACTAAAAGGAGGAAACGTTCATGTTCGGAACTCGTAAGCTGGGTAAGACCAGCACGCAGAGAAAGGCCCTGCTGCGTCAGCAGGTAACCGACCTGCTGGAGAACGGCAAGATGGAGACTACCTTCTTTCGTGCAAAGGAAGTGCAGCCTGTTGTTGAGAAGATGATCACCCTGGGTAAGAAGGGTGGCCTGTCCAACTACCGCAGAGCACTGGCTTTCATCACTAAGGAAGATGTAGCAAACAAGCTGTTTAAGGAGATCGCTCCCAAGTATGCTGACCGTAACGGTGGCTATACCAGAGTGACCCGCACCGGAGCCCGCCGTGGCGATGCTGCTGAAATGGCAGTGATTGAGCTGGTGTAATTCGGAATCAACACACATAAAAAGAGCGTGCTGTTTTGCAGCACGCTCTTTTTCTAAGACAAGCCCATTATGGAAATAGAGGCGGAAGCTAAAATACGATTTTTCTTGCAAAATTACAAAATATACTGTATTATAAAAAAAGATTGTTTTCTAATTCAGTGGCTTTGCCGCTAGGAAAGAAAGTGGGACTTGCGTTATGGTTGTAAATCAAGAATTTTGCGATATGCACAGCCATCTGCTGCCCGGAATGGATGACGGCTGTAAATCGGTAGAAGAATCTGTTCGTGTGCTTCGGTCCAGTTACGATCAGGGCGTTCGTCAGATTTTTGCTACGCCCCATTATTATCCTGTGGAAACAGTGGACACTTTTTTGAAGCGGCGGGAGGCGGCAATGCAGGCACTTTCCAAACGGTTAGAGCAGGTAGAGCTGCCGGTCCCTCAAATTTGCCTGGGTGCAGAAGTAGCCTACCGCCCCGGCATTGGTTATCAGGAAGACCTTGAGAAGCTGTGCCTGGGAAAATCCCGGTATATGCTGTTGGAAATGCCATCAAGTCCGTGGAGCGATGAGGTTGTGCGTTCTGTGCGCAATATGTGCAGCACCAAAGGCATTATACCGATCATTGCCCATATTGAGCACTGCATGCCTATGCAGTCGCGGGATGTGCTGATGCGGATTTTGGAGCAGGATGTTTTGGTGCAGATGAACGCCGGGTATCTGCTGCGTTTTTCTTCCCGGGGCAACGGCAGAAGATTGCTGAAAAACGGTGTGGTGCAGCTTTTGGGAACAGACTGCCACAATATGACCAGCCGAAAGCCGAATATGGGGCTTGCAATGGCGTATTTGGAGAAAAAAGGAATGACACGCACGGTTCGTGAAATCACGGCCTTAAGCCAGTCCATTTTCCGGGAAGCCTTCGGAGAATAATAGAAACAAAAGCAGATTCTGTACAGCCTGCCGGACAGGCAAACACAGAATCTGCTTTTGGCTTCAGAAGAGAAGGTAGTACCACAGAGCAGCCACTTCCCGCAGATAGTAATTCAGCTTCAAGGTCAGTTGGTGCGTTGGAGCGGGAAGCCCCAATGCCTGAACACCACAGTCCTCTGCAACAAGCGAGGCACGATAAATGTGATACGCACTGGAGACCAGACCGATTTTAACCGGACGGCAGTTGGTTTTTTCTTCAATCAAGGTCAGAGAATAGCTGAGATTTTCACGGGTAGAGGTGGAGCGGTCTTCAATCCAGATCCGATTTGGCGAGATACCCATTTTTGTCAGCGTATTATACATACACAGAGCTTCAGAGATCTCTTCGTCCGGTCCTTGACCGCCGGAGACGATGGCAATGACGTGGGGATGCTCGGACAGGTATTCAAAGGCGGTGTCAATTCGATCCTGCAAGCTGGCGGAGGGGGCTTCACCGATCACCCGTGCACCCAAAACGATGATGTATTCCGGTGCCGGTTCTGTAGGAGGACGGGAGGCCTGTAGGATGGGAACAAGGGTAATACCATATAATATAGACCCCAAAATAAGAATAGCAGTCAGTAAAGGGATCATAACGCCGGTTGTTTTTGGATGTGTCTTCTTTAAGGAAAACAGCAGGTAGAAGCAGGTTATGACAGCGGCGATCCCGCAAAGGAGCACCCCCAAAAAATGATGACCGGATACGAAAAGCCAAAGGTATGCGCCGAACAACAGGAGCAGCACCGGAACGGACCATTTCAAAAGCTTTTTAAGCACACATATTCCTCCTTAAAAAACGGGATTTTCGACGCTTTTCCCCATTATAACACGGAAGGAACATAAAAACAAGCACACCCTATGTGCGTCCGCACATAGGGTGTGCTTGTTTTTTTGTTAGACCTCTTTGCTTTTGGAGGCGATCTCCAGCAAGCATTTGGCAGTAAATTCCTCAGGGGTCATAGCACCCAGGTCCTCGCCCTTACGGGTTCTTACGGAAACTGTGCCGTTTTCCATATCCCGGTCGCCGATGACCAGCATATAAGGGATCTTTTGCAGCTGTGCCTCCCGGATCTTGTAGCCCAGCTTTTCACTGCGGCAGTCGGTTTCAGCGTGGATATTCACGGCGTTCAGCTTGGCAGCCAGCTCTTTGGCATACTCGTGTGCCCGGTCGGTGATGGGCAGGACCTTGACCTTTGTAGGCATCATCCACAGGGGCAGAGCACCGGCGTATCGCTCAATGAGATATGCCAGCGTCCGCTCGTAGCAGCCCAGGCTGGTACGGTGGATGATATAAGGGGTCTTTTTCTGACCGTCTGCATCGGTGTATTCCATGCCGAACTTTTGAGCCAGCAGCATATCGATCTGAATGGTAACAATGGTATCTTCTTTGCCGAAGACATTCTTGTACTGAATGTCCAGCTTGGGGCCGTAGAAGGCGGCCTCATCGATGCCGATGGTGTATTCAACACCCAAATTGTCCAGAATCTGACCCATTACCCGCTGTGCTTCCTCCCACTGCTCAGCAGTGCCTTCGTACTTGATGCCGGCGCGGGCGGGATCCCACTGGCTGAAGCGGAAGGTGCAGTTTTCCAGCATACCCACAGTATCCAGAACGTACTTAGCCAGCTCCAGACAGCCCCGGAATTCTTCCTCCAGCTGATCGGGACGCAGTACCAGATGTCCTTCGGAAATGGTAAACTGACGGACGCGGATCAGACCGTGCATCTCACCGGAATCCTCGTTACGGAACAGGGTAGAGGTTTCACCCAAACGCATGGGCAGATCCCGGTAGGAACGGGCGCGGTTCAGATAGACCTGATACTGGAAGGGGCAGGTCATCGGACGCAGCGCGAAGCACTCCTTGGTCTCGTCTGTGGGATCACCCAGCACGAACATACCGTCCAGATAATGATCCCAGTGACCGGAGATCTTGTAAAGGTCGGATTTGGCCATTAGGGGGGTCTTGGTCAGCAGATAACCCCGTTTCTGCTCCTCGTCTTCGATCCAACGCTGCAGGGTCTGGATGACCCGGGCACCCTTGGGCAGCAGAATGGGCAGACCCTGCCCGATCTCCTCCACAGTGGTGAAAAATTCCAGCTCCCGGCCCAGCTTGTTGTGATCCCGCTTCAGGGCCTCTTCCTGTGCTGTCAGGTAGGCATCTAACTCATCCTTGCTGGGGAAGCCAATGCCGTAGATCCGCTGCAGCATTTTCCGGTTGGAATCGCCGCGCCAGTAAGCACCGCAGGATTTGGTCAGCTTAAAGCCGTTGTGACGGAGACGTCCGGTGTGGTCCAAATGGGGACCGGCGCACAGATCGGTAAATTCGCCTTGGGTGTAGAAGCTGATGACCGCGTCCTCGGGAAGATCCTCTATCAGCTCCTTCTTGTAGGGCTCGTTATTGGCTTCTGCCCAGGCAAGGGCTTCTTCCCGGCTCTTTTCGCTGCGCTCCAGGCGGATGCGCTCCTTGACGATCTTCTTCATCTCCCCTTCGATCTGAGAAAGGTGATCAGGGGTAAAGGAGAAGGGTGCGTCAAAGTCGTAGTACCAGCCCTCGTCGATGGCAGGACCGATTGCAAGCTGCACCTCCGGCCACAGCCGCTTGACAGCCTGCGCCATCACATGAGAGCTGGTGTGCCAAAAGGTCTTGCGGTATTCAGGATTTTCAAAGGTATACAGATTTTCTTCAGACATGGTTTTACCTCCTTTGGATTGGGGCAGGCAAATATAAAATCCCACCCCTGAAAAAATCAGGGGTGGGATACTAGCTTGTATTCCACGGTTCCACCCTGGTTGCAGATCGCTCTGCCACTCATTGACGCTTTAACGGGCGCACCCGGACGGCTATTTCCAACCGACGGCTCAGAAGTGGTATGCAGCTTTGCAGGGGTTCAAAGCCCTTTCACCGGACAGGCTTCTCTCTGAGAATCTTACAAAGCGCCGTGTCTTCCTCACAGCCTTTTACCTGCCTAATATAGCACAAAAACACTCCGGTGTCAATGGTTTGCTTCCCTGCAGAATGAAAGCAGTCCGCCAATAGGTCAGGTGGAGCATCCGGATGAACCAACACTGTATTTTACCCGGTTGGGGGAGGAAAAATAAAAAATACAAGGGAAATAGTTTACCATAATCTCTTTGAAGGTTGACTTGCCGGGCAGTTGCGTTTTCTTCAATGTTATGTAAACAAAAAGGGGCGGATTCCACTATATGTGGTGGTTTACAGAATATAAAAATGCATATTTAGAATGAAAGTTTACATAAAAGTTATGGAATAATTTGACGAAAAGTTGCGCTAATACCGAGTTTGGGTGAAAAAGCTTGACTTTTCAGGAATATTTGCTATAATGAACCCACTATTCTTTACTGAATAGTAATCTTTTGTTACTGTTTGATACAGCCGATTTATCGGCAGGTAAGCCTTGAGAAGTGTTGAAAGGAGGCACATGCTTATGGAGATTATAACCAAGCTCAAAAAGAGCTGGATCGTGCGCATTGCCGCGTTGGTGCTGCCGGTAATTTGTTTGGCAGCAGTATTGGCAACAACGGCATTTGCACAGCGCACCTATGTGATCACAGACGGCGATCAGGTGATTGTGCATACCACCAGCACAACCAACCCGAAAAAGGTTTTGGATGAAGCCGGTTTCCAGTTGGATGAAAACGACTATTATACAACCAGCACCGCAGATGGGGTATCTGAAATTACGGTGCAGCGCAGACAGAAGGTTGTGATCAATTACTGCGGGATCGTTCAGGAGGAAAACGGCTACAAAGAGACGGTTCAGGAGCTGCTGGACCGGTTGAGTATTCCTACATACGGAAATTACCAGATCTCGGAAGAGCTGGACGCCATGGTTTATGACGGTATGCAGATCCGGGTGGACTATGTGGTCCGTCAGTCTGAGACCTACACAGTAGAGCTTCCTTATCAGGTGATCTATTGTGAAGACCCCTCTATGGAGAAGGGACAACAGCGGGTGATCACTACCGGCGCGGCAGGGCAGAAGCTGTGCAGTGCAGATGTGGTATACATTAACGCCCAGGAGCAGGACCGGACGGTTATCAGAGAAACAGTGATCCGTCAGCCTGTTAATCAGGTGATCGCAGTCGGCACCGGAGAAGGCGTTGAAAAAGAGAAGGACAGTTTGCCGCTGATCGGAGACGGTGTGATCGTATTGCCTTCCGGTGAGGTGCTGACCTACAGCAGCGCAGAGCAGTTTGTAGCCACAGCATATACCAAGACCGATGAGGGCTGCGACGAGATCACAGCAACAGGCTCTCAAGTTCGTATGGGCGTTGTTGCGGTAGATCCCAAGGTTATTCCCTACGGTACGCGGATGTTTATCGTGACCAACGACGGTCAGTATATCTACGGTCTGAGTACTGCTGAGGATTGCGGCGGTGCGATCAAGGGCAACCGGTTGGACCTGTACTTTGAAACAGACCCGGAGTGCTGGCAGTTCGGCATACGGGACTGCACGGTGTACTTCCTGGGTGACGCAAACTGGAGATAATGCAGATTGAAAAAATACCTTTATGCTGTTATAATGGCAGCATAAAGGTATTTTTGTTGGAATAATCGAGGGATGATATGATTGATGTATGCAATATTCAGGTAATGAAGCCCCTGTTAAGTGACCACGGATTTCATTTTTCCAAGGCAAAGGGACAGAATTTTTTGACAGCCCGGTGGGTCCCGGAACAGATCGCGGAGGATTCCGGCATAGACCGGACCACAGGTGTACTGGAGATTGGTCCGGGAATCGGTCCGCTGACCCAGCAGCTCTGCCTGCGGGCGGGAAAGGTCTGTGCGGTGGAGGTAGACCACCGGCTGGAGCCGCTTTTGAAGCAGACAGTCGGGGAATTTGACAATCTGGAGATCGTTTGGGACGATGTGCTGAAGCTGGATGTTCAGACGCTGGTTGCAGAGCGGTTTTCAGGATTGCGCCCGGTAGCCTGCGCCAATCTGCCCTATTATATTACATCACCGATCTTAACTGCGCTGCTGGAAGCGGAATGCTTTGATGCCGTGACGGTAATGGTTCAAAAAGAAGTCGCCCAGCGGATGTGTGCCAAGCCGGGGACAGCGGATTACAGCGCGTTTACGGTATTTTGTCAGTTCTATGCAGAGCCGGAGCTGCTGTTTGATGTGCCGCCCCATTGCTTTATGCCCCAACCCAAGGTGACCTCTGCGGTAGTCAAACTGCAGGTCCGTAAGGAGCTTCCCTGGAGGATCGAGAGCAAGGAGCTGTTTTTCCGTACAGTCCGGGCAAGCTTTGCTATGCGCCGGAAGAAGCTGTCCAACGGACTTACCTCCGGATTCCCGGAGCTTGGAAAAGCCGGTGCAGAGGAAGTTCTTCGCGCATGCGGTCTTCCGGAAAATGTCCGGGGCGAGACGTTGGATATCCGTCAGTTTGCAGATATCGCCAACGAAATTCTGCGCAGGAGGGGATGAGCGTGTACGAATTTTTGCTTTTAGACCTGGATGATACCATTCTGGATTTCAAATTGGCAGAAAAAATCGCCTTGGATCAGACGCTGCAGTCCTTTGACCTGAAGCCTACCCGGGAAGTCTGCGCCCGATACAGTCAGATCAATCAGCTTCATTGGGAGATGCTGGAACGGAAGGAGCTGACCCGGGAGCAGGTGAAGGTTGGGCGGTTTAATATGCTTTTTCAGGAATATGGGATCCAGGCGGACAGCAAGATCTGCGCCCGCAGATACATGGAAAATCTGGCACAGGGTCATTACTTTATTCCCGGTGCCCGGGAGGCGGTTACGAGGCTTTCAAAAAAGTATAAGCTTTATTTGGTGAGCAACGGTACTGCGGATGTGCAGCTTTCCCGGCTGAACAGCGCCGGGATCGGTAAATATTTTCAAAAAATCTTTATTTCTGAGCAGGTTGGCGCAGACAAGCCCGATCCGGTGTTTTTCCGCCGGTGCTTTGAAAAGATCCCGGGCTTTGAGAGGCGGAAGGCGCTGATCGTAGGAGACAGCCTGACTTCAGATATGCTGGGCGGCAAGAACGCAGGCATTGATAGCTGCTGGGTCAACCCTCAAAAAAAGCCTGTTCGGGAAGATATTCCTGTGACCTACCAGATCGGGGCGTTGTCAGAGCTGGAGGATTTGCTGGAAGCACTGTGATACAAAAAATAAAGGGCGTGCTCCACGCCCTTTATAATTTTATTTCCACTGGTTTGCGGAGCGTCATTGTTTCCGGTGTGACAGAACAGTCCATAGCAAGGAGCTGAACACCCGCCGCTGCTGCATCCCGCAGAGCTGATCCAAAAGCAGGATCAGTGGCATCGTTAGGTTGCAGATATTGCACATCCGCCATTTGGATTACGAACAGCACATACGCCCCAAAGCCCTTTTGCGCCAGCTCGGTCAGCTCCCGCAGGTGCTTTACGCCCCGCTGGGTAGGAGCGTCTGGAAAAGCGCAGATGCCGTTCTGCTCCAGTGTAACACCCTTGACCTCCAAAAAGCAGGGCTTTGTGTCCAATGTGAAGGCGAAATCGAAGCGGGAAGCGCCGTTACGGACCTCCCGGCGCAGCTCCTGCACCGGACCCAGTCCGCCTGCTTCCAGCCATTCCCCCGCAGCGGTGTTGGGCGCTTGGGAATCCATATTGATCAGCCGGGAACCCTTTTCTACACAGATCAGGTCATAGCGGGTTTTGCGGGAGGAGGATGGAGCATCCTGACACCACACAGATGCGCCCGGGGTGAGCAGCTCCCGACAGCGTCCGGTGTTTTTGACATGGCAAACCTCCTGTTTGCCACCAAGGGCAATATGGGCAATAAACCGGTTGGGACGGTCAAGAAAAATACCGGGAACCATATTGGTATACTGCATACGCCAGCCTCCTTTCTTTTGAAAAATTATACCACACAGCGGATTTTCGTGCAATGAAAAAAACTACTTGCCATTTCACGCAGATCAGCTATAATAGAAGCAGATCCTATACTAAAAAATGAGGTGTTCATATGCTTTACATGACTGCGGATCAAAAATCCGACAATAAGTACCTGCAGAAGTGCCTGGACTTTCTGAACGGCGGAAAGCTTCCCGGCAACAAGGAAACAGTAGAGCTGGGCGACGGCATCCGCTGCATCGGCAACTACTACGAAACCATTCCTGCGGAAACCTGCCCCTTTGAAGCCCATTACAAGTTTGCAGATGTTCAGTGCGTAGTGGAAGGCGTGGAGAAGATCGGTGTTGCACCTGTAAGCAAGGGTGTGGCCGGTCCATACAACGAGACCAAGGATGTATACTTCTCTGAGGTTGAGGCTGACGAGTATGTGATTATGGAGCCCGGCTCTGTTCTGTGCTTGATGCCCGAGGATCTGCATCAGGTGAAGGTGCAGCTGGAAGAGGGTAAGCCGGAAAAGATCACCAAGATGGTGTTCAAGGTCCCGGTAGAGCTGCTGAAGTAAGATCTGTATTTTTAGAAACGGCAATAGCGATGCGCGGATTCGTCCGTGCATCGCTTTTTTATAACTGTAGAACAGAACAGTTATTTAACCAAAGAGTTAAATAACTGTTGACAGGGACAAAAAATTGTGATACCATATATTTAACCAAAAGGTTAAATGATAAGGAGGCGATACCGTGGGAATCCAGAATACACTCAAGGCGCTGTCCGATCCCATTCGCAGGGAAATATTAGAGCTGCTGAAGTCGGGGCGGCTTTCTGCCGGTGAGATCGCGGAACAATTTCCGGTCAGCACTGCCGCGGTTTCCAAGCACCTGTCTGTGCTGAAGGAAGCAGATCTGATCCGGGATGCCCGGGAAGGCAAGTTTATTTTCTATGAGCTGAACACCTCTGTTTTGGAGGAAGTGATGCTGTGGCTCACAGGACTGAAAGGAGCAGAAAAATGATTAAGAAAAATCTGAAGGTTTTGATTATTACATCCATTGTGATCCTTCTGCCGGTCATGGCAGGATTGATTTTGTGGAATCAGCTGCCGGAGCAAATGCCCACCCATTGGAATGCAGCCGGAGAAGTGGACGGCTGGTGCGGTAAGGCTTTTGCGGTGTTCGGTCTGCCGCTGATCCTGCTGGCAGCCCAGTGGCTGTGTATGCTGGGTACTGCTGCAGATCCTAAAAAAAACAACCATCCGGTAAAGTTGCTGCATCTGGTTTTGTGGATCATACCTGTTTTGTCTGTTATACTCCACGCGGTGACCTATGCCACCGCTTTGGGTGCTGCGGTCCGGATGGAGCTGGTGATGCCGGTACTTATGGGACTTCTGCTTACCATTATCGGCAATTACCTGCCTAAGTGCAAGCAAAATTACACCATTGGCATCAAGATCCCGTGGACGCTGAACAGTGAGGAGAACTGGAACAAAACCCACCGGTTTGCCGGTTGGATCTGGACGGTTGGAGGTATTGCAATGATGATCACCGGCTTCCTTGGCGGTTTTTGGATATTCCTGCCGGTTGTTCTTTTAATGGTTCTTGCGCCGTTGATCTATTCCTATAAGCTCCATAGAAAAGGTATATAAAACTTTCGTTTTTTCGTTGCAAACAGTATCCCTGTGTGCTATAATACAGAGGCTGTCCGGGGAAGCAGGTGAGAATCCTGCGCGAGCCCGTCGCCGTAAGAAGCCTTTGTTTATCTGCCTGACCTGAATGCCGCAATTCAGGGACACGCCATTGGAGAGATCTGAGAAGGCGGCAGATGATGTGCTTCAAGCCGGAATATCCGGAAGCTCAGCCTTTTGTTCGCTGCGGTGCCGGTTTGAAAAGGCAATCTATTATAAGGAGTATACAGGTATGAAAATGAACAGCAAGAAAAACCTGCTGTCGTTCATCACATGTATCGTGCTGACTGCGGCTATGGCACTATGCATGATCGGTTGTAACGGCGCAAATCAGGACCCGGTTACAGAACCATCGGTTTTCTCAGACGGTCAGTCTTTGGGAAGCGGAGCGGTCAGCTTCACATTGATCGTGGAGGATCTGGACGGGAGCAAGGCAACAGCGCAGATCAGTACGGACAAAGACAAAGTCGGTGCCGCGCTGCAGGAGCTCGGTGTGATCAAAGGCGTGGTGGAGGATTACGGCTTATATATTAAGACTGTGAACGGCATCACCTATGACTACGCCAAGGATGGAGCTTATTGGGGCTTTTACATCAACGGCGAGTACGCTATGACAGGCGCGGATCTTACCGATATTACGCCGGGCGCAACCTACACCCTGAAAGCGGAAAAAGCATAATAAAACTGAGGCGTGCTGCATTTGCAGCACGCCTGCTTTGCCTTTTCGGCGGGTAAGTAAAATGTTTTAGGTTGTTTGCGGTAAACTATAACACGCGTCTTTGTCGCACCTGGGATTCTATTAAACGATGTTTTATACATATTGATCCAGTGTTTCCTGGATACGGGCTTTGACCAGCGCAGCCAAAGCGACGGTGTTCAGCTCCCGGTATTCTTCATAGGGGATCGGTCTTAAATAGTGCAGCTGCACAGAAAGGGGCGCGCTGCCCTTTTGGTCCAGCACCCGGAAGCTGTCCACAAAAACAATGGGCAGAATGGGACATTTTGCCTTCATGGCGGCCTTGAAGCTGCCGCTGTGAAAGTCGCCCATTTGGTTTCCGGTTTTGCTGCGGGTGCCTTCCGGGAAAATCAGGTAGTTGCGACCCTTCTTTATTTCCTCTGCCACAGCATTGATGACGGTCAAGGACTGACGCACATCCTGCCGGTCCATAGCAAAGGAGTTGGTGCAGGCGACGATTTGCTTCAGCAGGGGAACATCCTTGAGCTCCTGCTTAAACACCGCCGCCAGCGGTCCGGGAAAATCCGCGGCAATAGCTACAGCGTCAAACATGCCCTGATGGTTGCCGTAGAGCATATAGCCGTTTTCGGAAGGAATGTTCTCGCGGCCAAAGACCTGCAGCTCCACATTTCCCTTTTCGATCGCCCAACTCATAATGCGCTGAATATGCCGGTATTTTTCCATCTCCGGATATCTTTGGGTGTGCCTGGCATAGCGGCACAGCTTGATATAGGCTCCCGGAAGCTTAGGCAGGTTTCGCAGGATCATCATTACCAGTCGGTTCATCATACATCCCCTTAGTGGTTTTTTCTGTATTTTACCATAGTTTTTATGGGAAATCAACGGTGGGTCGTTAGGGGCAAAAAAACAGACGACCCAATATAAACTTATTATGAAATATTTGAAAATTCTATTGCCAAGGCAGGCTGCGTATGCTAAAATGTTCGGTAGCTTGCTACCTTTTCGGGAGGGATGAATTTGAAAAAGTATTACGGTCCGCGCCTTCGGATGCTGCACTGCTGCACGGATCAGGCGATTACCAACGCCCTTGCGGAAATGGAGCTAACCGCTGCCCAGGGGCGTATTCTCGGGTTTCTCTCCCGGCAGCCTCAGCCTCCTTGCCCAAAGGATATTGAGGAAGTTTTTCGGCTGCGTCATTCGACGGTATCCGGACTGCTGAACCGGCTGGAAAAAAAGGATTTTATTGCCATACAGCCCGATCCGGCAGATAAACGCTGCAAACGGATCTGTATGCTGGAAAAGGGTGCGCTGTGCTGTCAGCTGATGGACAAAACCATCGAGGAAATGGAGCAGCAGCTGGTACAGGGCTTTACACCGGAAGAACAGACGTGCTTTTCCGATTTACTGGACAGAGCAATTACCAATATGGGCGGCGGCTGCCGACGCCCGCCCCATAAGGAGGACATAAAATGATCAAAACACTTGCCCGAAGTATTCGGGAATATAAATGGGCTGCGCTGCTCAGTCCGCTGTGCATGATCGGCGAAGTGTATATGGAGGTCAGCATTCCGGGAATTATTTCCCAAATCGTAGACTATGGAATTAAGCCGGGAGATATGAGCGTTGTGCTGCAGCAGGGCCTGATGCTGGTGCTGTGCGCGCTGTGCAGCTTGGGCTTTGGTGTGTTGTCGGCAGTGTTCGCAGCCAAGGCGGCAACCGGCTTTGCCCGGAATCTGCGCCACGATATGTACTATAAGGTGCAGACCTTTGATTTTTCCAATATTGATAAATTTTCCACTGCCAGCATCGTCACCCGCTTGACCACGGATGTTGCCAATTTGCAGATGACCTTCCAGATGATGATCCGTATGGCAGTGCGCTGTCCTATGATGGTGGTGCTGGCAAGTATCAAGGTCTATCGGCTCAGCCCCAAGCTGTGTATCATCTATCTGGTGGCATTGCCCCTGCTGGCGTTGGGCCTGTTTACACTGGTGCGGCTGGTGTTCCCGATTTTTGACCGGGTATTCAAAACCTATGACAAGCTGAACAATGTAGTTCAGGAAAACCTGCACGGTATGCGTGTGGTCAAATCCTTTGTCCGGGAGGACAAGGAGACCCAGAAATTCACGGAGATCTCCGGCGATATTTATAAGGATTTTGTGAAGGCGGAAAAAATCATGGCCTTCAACAGCCCGATGATGCAGCTGGCAGTGTATACCTGCACTATTCTGATTTCCTATCTGGGTGCGGTGATGATTGTGGAGTCCGGCGACACCACCTTTACTACCGGTAACCTGACATCAATGTTTACTTATACCACTCAGATCCTGATGGGTCTGATGATGGTGTCTATGGTCTTTGTAATGCTCACCATGAGCCGGGCGCCTCTGCGCCGGACCTACGAGCTGCTGGTGGAAAAGCCGGTGCTGGATAATCCGCCCCAGCCGGTCATGGAAGTAAAGGACGGCTCTGTGGATTTTGAAAATGTGTCCTTCCGGTATTCCAAAACTGCCGGACGCAATGCATTGGAGCAGATCGATCTGCACATTGAGCCGGGTATGACTGTGGGTATTTTGGGCGGAACAGGCTCGTCCAAGTCCACCTTGGTGCAGCTGATTCCCCGACTTTATGATGTAACGGAAGGCACGGTGCGGGTCGGCGGCGTGGATGTGCGGGACTATGATCTGACCGCTCTGCGGGATGCGGTTTCTATGGTGCTGCAGAAGAATGTGCTGTTTTCCGGCTCTATTAAGGAAAATCTGCGCTGGGGCAATCCCCATGCTACCGATGAAGAGCTGGTTCACGCCTGTGAGTTGGCATGCGCCCATGATTTTATCCAGGCCTTCCCTGACGGCTATGACACCCATATCGAGCAGGGCGGAAAGAATGTTTCCGGCGGTCAGAAGCAGCGGCTGTGCATTGCCCGTGCGCTGCTGAAGAAGCCGAAGATCCTGATTTTGGATGACTCCACCTCTGCGGTGGATACCCATACAGATGCCATGATCCGCAAAGCCTTTGCCGAGGAGATTCCGGATACCACCAAGCTGATCATTGCCCAGCGGGTGGCATCGGTGCAGGAGGCAGATCTGATCATCGTGCTGGACGGCGGTAAAATCGCCGCCGCAGGAACCCACGAAGAGCTTCTTGAGAACTCTACCATTTATCAGGAAGTTTATTATTCTCAGACGAAGGGAGGAACAGAATAATGCCTCCTGTCAGATTGCGGGGAGACGGTCGAAAGGCCAAAAACCCCAAGAAAACATTGCTTCGGCTTCTGAGCTATATGAAGCCTTATAAGTTCCGCCTGATCGGTATGGTGGTTTGCATCATCCTTTCTACGGTAGCGCAGGTGGTCAGTAACAGCTCCTTAAGCACGCTGATCGAAGATTATATCAAGCCGATGCTGAAGCAGCAAGTTCCGGATTACGGTCCTCTGATCGGTTTTTTGTGTATTTTAGCTTGTGTATATGTGACAGGTCTGATCGCCAACTTCCTCCAGCAGCGGCTGATGGTGGTGGTCGGTCAAGGGACACAGAAAACGGTGCGGGATCAGCTGTTTACCCACATGCAGCGGCTGCCTATCCGATATTTTGATACCCATCCTGTAGGCGATGTGATGAGCCGCTACACCAACGATATTGACACCCTGCGGCAAATGATCTCCCAGGCGATTCCCCAATGTATCCACTCTGCGATCACCATTGTGGTGGTATTCTTTGCGATGCTGATCACATCTCCTATACTCACAGCCGTAGTGATTTTGTCCATCGTTGGAATTTTATTCATCACCAAGGCGGTAGCAGGGCGTTCGGCCAAGTTTTTTATCGGTCAGCAGAAGGCACTTGGCGCGGTAAACGGCTATGTGGAGGAATTGGTGAACGGTCAGCGGGTGGTCAAGGTCTTCTGCCATGAGGATACCTGCAAGGAGGAATTTGACCGGCTCAATGACAACCTGCGGGATAACGCCTTTAAGGCGGGCGCGTTTTCCAATATGATGGGTCCGGTGAACAACAACCTGAGCTATATTCAGTATTCCATCCTTGCCATTGTGGGTGGTCTGCTGGTCATTGCTTCCGGCGGTAAGCTGTTGAACACCGGTAAGCTGGTATCCTTCCTGCTCTTCTCCCGCACCTTCAATCAGCCCATTGGGCAGGTTTCCAATCAGATTAATGCCATCGTGATGGCATTGGCAGGCGCGGAGCGGATCTTCGAGCTGATGGATGAACAGCCGGAGGAGGATGAGGGCTATGTGACACTGGTCAACGCCAAGGAGGACGAAAACGGAACTCTGACTGAGTGCAGCGAGCGCACCGGTCGGTGGGCTTGGCGGCATCCTCACGGGGACGGTACGCTGACCTATACAGAGCTCAAGGGTGATATTACCATGCACAATGTGGATTTCGGTTATGTGCCGGAGAAGCAGGTGCTTTATGATGTATCCCTTTACGCTACGCCCGGTCAGAAGATTGCTTTTGTAGGCGCTACCGGCGCGGGAAAGACCACCATTACAAATTTGATCAACCGGTTTTATGATATTGCTGACGGCAAGGTCCGCTATGACGGGATCAATATCAACAAGATCCGCAAGTCTGATCTGCGCCGCTCTCTGGGCGTGGTACTCCAGGAAACAAACCTGTTTACCGGCACAGTGATGGACAATATCCGTTACGGCAGACTGGATGCCACCGATGAGGAATGTATTCAGGCGGCAAAAACTGCCAATGCTCATGATTTTATCACCCGTCTGCCTGATGGCTATGATACCATGCTGGTAGGCAACGGCGCGCAGCTTTCTCAGGGTCAGCGGCAGCTGATCGCCATTGCCCGGGCGGCGGTGGCAGATCCGCCGGTAATGATTTTGGATGAGGCGACCTCTTCCATCGATACCCGTACCGAGGCGCTGGTCCAGAAGGGTATGGATGCCCTGATGAAGGACCGCACCACCTTTGTGATTGCGCACCGGCTCTCCACGGTTATGAATTCCGACTGCATTATGGTTTTGGATCACGGTCGGATTATTGAGCGTGGCTCCCATGAGGACCTGATTGCCCAAAAGGGCACCTACTATCAGCTCTATACCGGCGCGTTTGAATTGGAATAAGCAAAAGACGGAGGCATATGCCTCCGTCTTCAAAATTTTTCTTTGATTATTTTAACACTCTGCTCCAACCGTTCAGGGGTAATGCCTGCCCGGGCAAGAAGCGGAAGCTCTGTATCGATGCCGTGGGGGACAGCCCAGGCACCCGCGTCTGTGCCGGGAGCGACCGGGCAGCGGCACCGGGACAGGTTTTCCAAAGCGCTGTCCAAGATTTCTTCAACAGCCCGTTCTGAATAACGGTTTGTTCCTCTGAGATTGCCCACAGTCGATAAGGTGGGAACCCAAACAGTTCCGGTATCTGCCATTGCAGCAAGGGCATCGGCATCCAAATACGCGCCGTGCTCAATGGAGTCCACGCCTGCCGCCGCAGCTGCTTCCACGGTCCGCGCGCCATTGGCGTGCGCCATGACCGACATGCCCTCTTCGTGGGCAATGTGGATCAGCTCCCGGATCTCTTCAGGCGCAAGAGCCGGCTCTGTCAGTACACCGAATTGGTTAAAATCCATCAGCCCGGAGATCATAATTTTAATAAAATCGCCGCCCTTTTCCCGAATCTGTGTTACCAGCCGGGCGTATTCTGCCATGGATGCATAAGCAGTGCCGATAAAACTGCCGTAATGACCTTGCTTGCACAGGGGGGACAAGGGTGTACGGTATGTAATGCCGTATTCAGCTGCCAAGGATCGGGCAGCAGCGCCTACGCCCCAGCGGTCGCCTCCGTCCCGCAGATAGGTATAGCCCAGCGCCTGATAGTGGGATAAGACCTGCCGGATCAGCGGCTCATCGGGCTTGTTTTTGTGTCTGAGAATGGAAGCGCGCCAGTCCACTCCGTCCAGCACCATATGAATATGACAGTCAGCGTTCATCAGCTTCACCCTTTCTGGTCTCAGTATAACAAATCTGTAATGGGAAAGTCAAATTAAGGGGTAAAATGCAAAATTTCAACCCCCAGGGGGGCTTCCGCTTCCAAAATTGAGGAAGTATAATGGCTTTCAGAAAGAGACGGAGGCGTTAAAAATGAAGATGTCCTATGTGAAAAAACTGGTATTTACCGCGGTCAGTGCAGCGTTGTGTGTTGTGCTGCCTATGGCATTTCATGCTGTACAGAATGCAGGCGCGATCTTTCTGCCCATGCATATTCCGGTGCTGCTGTGCGGTCTGATGTGCGGCTGGCCCTTTGGTTTTATTTCCGGTCTGATCGGACCTTTGCTGTCCAGTCTGCTTACTGCAATGCCTCCGGCGGCGATGCTGCCGTCTATGATGGTCGAGTGCGCAGCTTACGGCTGTGTTACAGGTTTGATGATGGTCTTTGTGCGCACCGGAAAGGTGTTTGGGGATCTGTATATCAGTATGATCACGGCAATGCTGGCGGGGCGTGTGCTGGCAGGGCTGGCGAAGGCACTGGTGTTTACGCCCGGCACAGCTCCCTTTGCCTGGGTCACCACCTCTCTGATCACCGGTATTCCCGGTATTGTGATCCAGCTGATCCTGATCCCGCTGGTGGTCTTTACTTTGACAAAAGCAAAGCTGTTACCCCAGCGGTATCCCAAGGAGCAGGTTCATGGATAAGCAGGATGTAATTCGATTTTTTGATGCACAGGCATCTCGGTGGGATGGGGATATGATCCGTTTAGACAGTGTGATCAGCACTATTTTGGACGGGGCGGGGATCGCTCCGGGCAAGGCTGTTTTGGATGTTGCCTGTGGAACGGGCGTGCTGTTTCCGGACTATTTGCGTCGGGGCGTGGAGGCACTGACAGCCATCGATATTTCGCCGGAAATGGTGAAAATTGCCCGGCAGAAATGCCCACAGGCAGAGGTTCTTTGCGGGGATGTGGAGACAGCGATATTTGACCGGCAGTTTGACTGCATCATGGTGTATAATGCTTTTCCCCATTTTCCAGATCCGGAGAACCTGATCCGGGTGCTTGCGGGGCTGCTGAAGCCCGGCGGTACACTCACAGTTGCCCACGGTATGAGTCGGGCAGAGATCGACAGGCATCACAAAGGTGCTGCCAGCAAGGTGTCTGTGGGACTGATGCATGAGGATCAGCTGGCTGCGATTTTTGAAAAGTACCTGACAGTAACAATAAAAATTTCCAATGACCGGATGTATCAGGTCACCGGATCAAAATAAAACAGGGGGTGCTGCAATATAAACTGCAGCACCCCCGTTTTATTTACTTTCCACAGAAGTCCTTTGCGACTTCCACGATGTGATCGCTGGTCAGACCGAACTGCTGCAGCAGGGCAGCGGCAGGACCGGAGTGACCGAATTCGTCGTTGACACCGATGCGGCGCACGGGAGTGGGCAGCTTCTCGCTGAGCACGCTGCACACAGCCTCGCCCAGACCGCCAATAATGGAGTGCTCCTCGCAGGTGATCACCTTGCCGCACTTCTTGGCAGCTTCCACAACCAATTCCTCGTCCAAAGGCTTGATGGTTGCCATGTTGATAACCATGGCGTTAATACCGGCAGCTTCCAGCTCTTCACCGGCCTTGATCGCCTCGTAGGTCAGCAGACCGTTAGCGATGATGGCGACGTCTGTGCCGTCCTTCAGGATCTCGCCCTTGCCAACCTGGAAGTCAAAATCTTCATTATGGAATACCGGGATCGCCAGTCTGCCAAAACGCAGATAGACCGGTCCGTCGATCTCGTAAGCAGCCTTCACAGCAGCTCTTGCTTCCACATCGTCGGCGGGGCAGATGATGGTCATACCGGGAATGGAGCGCATCAGGGCGAAGTCTTCGCAGCACTGATGGCTTGCGCCATCCTCACCAACGGAGATACCGCCGTGGGTCGCGCCGATCTTCACGTTCAGGTGGGGGTAGCCGATGGAGTTGCGGACCTGCTCAAAAGCACGACCTGCCGCAAACATAGCAAAGCTGGATGCGAAGGGAACAAGTCCGGCAGTGGACATGCCCGCAGCAATACACATCATATTGGCTTCGGCGATGCCGCAGTCAAAGTGACGCTCGGGGAAAACCTTCTTGAAAGCGCCGGTTTTGGTGGCGGCAGCCAGGTCGGCATCCAAAACCACCAGGTTGTCGTGCTCTTTGCCCAGCTCGATCAGGGCGTTGCCGTAGCTGTCACGGGTTGCGATTTTCTTCATCTCTGCCATCTTACATTGCCTCCAGTTCTGCCAGCTGAGACTTCAGCTCGTTCATTGCCTGCTCGTACTCAGCATCGTTGGGTGCTTTTCCGTGCCAGCCAGCCTCATTTTCCATGTAGGAAACGCCCTTACCCTTTACGCTCTTGATCACGATGGCAAAGGGCTTGCCTTCGGTCTTCTTTGCCTGATTGAAGGCCTCTTCGATAGCATCAAAGTCGTGGGCATCGATCTGCAGGACTTCAAAGCCGAAGGCCTCCAGCTTGCCGACGATGGGGTAGGGGCTCATAACGTCAGCGACGCTGCCGTCGATCTGCAGACCGTTGTTATCTACTACGATGCACAGGTTGTCCAGCTTGTAGTGAGCGGCTGCCATGCAGGCTTCCCAAACCTGACCCTCTTCCAGCTCGCCGTCGCCCAGCAGGGAATAGACCCGGTTGGACTTGCCGGTGTGCTTGAATGCCATTGCCATACCAACGGCAACAGAAATGCCCTGACCCAAAGAGCCGGTGGACATATCCACACCGGGCACCATAGTCATATTGGGATGACCCTGCAGGTAGCTGTCGATGTGACGCAGGGTGGGCAGGTCCTCTACAGGGAAGAAGCCCCGCTGTGCCAGTGCGGAATACAGACCGGGAGCGGTATGACCCTTACTCAGTACAAAGCGGTCACGACCATCCCACTTGGGATTTGCCGGATCGATGTTCATTTCCTTAAAATACAGGTACGTAAAAATCTCCGCGGCGGACAGACTGCCGCCCGGGTGACCTGCTTTAGCACCGTGGGTGGACTCGATCACACCCATACGCACTTTGCAGGCGGTGATTTGCAGTTGTTTCTTTTCGCTGGAAGTCATGGTGTTCCTCCTTGTGTTGTATTCCCGCATACGCAGAAAAATGCTATAATTTGCAAGAATATTTTACCACCATTGGGTGAATCTTGCAAGCACTTTTCAAAGAAATCCTGAAGAAATCTCTAAAAGAAAAGTAAAATCCCCTGCACGGAAACCGCGCAGGGGATCAAGCAGCGAAAAATTACTTCTTAACGACCTTGGTGATGTGGGTGTTTACGCCATTGTACCAGTATACAAAGCCCTCTACATCAATGACATCGCCAACTGCCAGTGCGCCAACGGTCTTGTAAACATCAGAGTCGGTACCGGTCAGGTAGCTCTCAACGCAGAAGCTGTACTCCTTGCCGTTGAGGGTAACATTCACATAGATGTCCTTGCCGGGCTGACCACCCTGATACTCGATCTTGGAAACAGTCAGACCCTTGAAGGAAGCAAACTGGTTCTGATAGTTGATCAGATCCTCTGCGCCCAGCTTATCGGTCAGATCCTTGACAGGAGCAATGTAAGTATCGGCGTCCTTGATGAACTCAAAGGTAGCGTCTACGATCTCATACTCACCGGCCCATACAGTCTTATAACCGGTGACACGAATCTTGGTGCCGGGGGTCAGCTTCGCGGCATCAGCTTCTGTACAAGCCATCTCGTACATGAAGTAAGCGCCGTCTTTGTCCTGAGCGTAGAGCGTGATCTTGTTATCCCACCAAGACTGGTGGTTCTGAACATAGCACTCCACAACAACAGGAACCTGGTCGCCGCCTTCAACAACTTCAATAGCTGCGTACTCGGCGTAGCTCATAACACCGTCATCGTTACCAGTGCTCTCGTCGTTGTTTTGACCGCAGGCGGCAAACATCATAACTGTACAAAGCACCAGCAGAATTGCAAGAAACTTTTTCATGTTGAATCTCCTTTTTGAAATGAATAGGTTGGATAGACTTACCAGTGTGTTTTACACGTAAGACATTATAGCGTAAAACAAAAAATAATCAATAGTTTTTATCGGATTTTTTGTTTTTTCTTCTTAATCGTTCCTGCAACCAGGTAAAAGCCCATGATCAGCCAGATCCCTGCCAAAGCGGCAAGCAGTACGATGGAAGCGGTAGGCAGCCCGGAAAGCTCTGCTTTTCCAGCCACCAAATTTCTGCCGCCCTGATCCAGTCGGTACAGGGAGGAGGTCTCTAAATAAAGCTGCGTAATATCTACCGTGCCGCCGCGGCGAATCGTTTTGACTGCCGATTCAATCAGCTGTCCGGCGGCGTTGCGTACAGAGGCGGAGCCGTTAAACACCGCGGTTGTAAAGGTGTGCTCTGTGTTCTCCAGCAACAGCTGCGCCGCCTGAATTTTAGCGGAATAGTAAAGCTGGTTGTCTTCGCCTGCCCGGGAAAGGTAATCCTGATACTGGGTAGAATTCTGCGCCTTGGAGGTGACGGGAACGTATCCCTCCGTTTGAGAATAAGCAATCTGGACATCGTTGGTCAGCAGATACTGGGTAAACAGCCAGGAAGCCAGCACCTCCTGAGGGTCTTCCTTGTTAAACACGCAGACCGACGGACCTTGAGAAATCATTTTTGGATTATCTGTATCGAACTGGGGAACAGTCATAACCTCCAGCTCAAAATCCACCAGCTTTTCTTCCGCGATATCGATCAGCGGCGCATCCGAGCCCATCCAAGTGGCACCGGCAGTGGAGTCGATCGCAAAGATACACTGACCGGCGTTCAGGAAGTTGGCAGGATAGCTGGAGATTTTGAAGGTGGAAAAGGCACGGGTCTTTGCGTGCTGCGCAACCGTTTCCAGTATTTGAGTGGTGGTGTCATTGAACAGCAGGATATCACCTTCGTTGGTAGAGTAGCCTGCGCCCTTCTGTTCCAGCATTTGGATCATCATATTGTCTGTGGACTTGTAAATACAGGGAATCAGCACGTTTTGTCCATTGACCAAAAAACGACCGTCAGCATCTTTTGCCATAGCAGCCTCAGACACTTCCCAGATAAAATCCCAGGTCAGCGTTTCCGGCAGGGTAAAGCCCAGCTTTTCCACATAGGTCTTGTTTACATAACACGCCTCGGTGGAGCGCATATAGGGAAGCGCGTAGTATTTTCCGTCCAGCTTACATTCCTCTAAAAACTGAGGAACAAGCTCGTCACGGGTCGGACCGTCAAACCGAAGCTGACTGCCCCCAAGACCGTACTGTTCATTTGCAAACAGCCCGTCCAGGGGTACGACGGTGTTGTCACCGGACAAATAGGTAGCGATGTGGTCCGGATAGGTAATACACACATTAGGCGTGGTATCCGTGGCGATGTTGGTGATCACATCGTTATAGATATCGCCGTAATTCACATACAGCCGCAGATTGACCTTAATATTGGGGTAGAGCGCTTCAAAATCCGTGATCGTCTGCCTGTAAATGGCTACCTGATTCTGATTGTTATCGTTTTTTGCCCAAAAGGTGATTTCGTACTGCCGGTCTGTATCAAATTCAGAGGGCATGGAAAAGGGCATCATACCTTCCGAACCGTGACAGCCGCAAAGCCCGCATAACGTACACAGCAGCAGAACCGCTCCAATGAATCGTTTCATCCCTTCATCCCTCCTCTGGACACGCCTGCCATAATCTTCTTCCGGAAGATCAGAAACAGCACGATCAGCGGCACAGAAATGACGACCACTGCAGCCATCATAGCCGGGATATTTTCTCTGCCGAAGCCGTTTTCCCGGATCTCCTGAATACCGTTGGATACAAGAAAATATGCCTGATCGTCGGTGATCAGCCGGGGCCATACATAGCTGTTCCAGCACTCAATGACCTTCAGGATGGTAATAGTGATCAGGGTGGGCTTGCAAATGGGGATCATCACCTTCAGCAGGTACTTCAGGTCTGATGTGCCGTCTACCTTTGCGGCATAGTACAGCTCATCAGGGATCTGAGAAAAGTTTTCCTTCAGCAGGTAAATGTAGAACACCGATGCCACCGAAGGCAGGATCAGACCCATAAAGGTATTGCGCAGCTCCAGCTCGGTCACGGTGACAAAGTTGGTAATGATCACCAGCTCACTGGGGATCATCATTAGTGACAGAAACAGGGTGAACGCCAGATTTTTACCCCGGAACTCCAGCCGGGAGAAGGCGAATGCCGCCAAGACTGTTACTACCAGCATAATGGCGGTAGTGGCAAGGGTAAAGATCAGGGTGTTCAGCAGGTAATCCGCAAGGGGAACAGAGGTGAATACATCCAAATAGTTTTGCAGCGTAGGGGAGAGGGTGAAGAGCTGGGGAATAAATTCCGAATTGTATGCGCCGTAGCTTTTTAAGGAGGTGAGCACCATCCAGTAAAAGGGAAACAGCACCATCAAGCCCCAAATTGTTAAAAAGGTATAGATCAACACATTCCGGATGCGCTGCTTGTGCTTGGCAGCGTGTTCCAGATTCTTAAAGTCCGATCGTTTATCCATGGCAGTCACCTCAATGGTAATGAACGTGTTTCCGGCTGACCAGCAGATTGATGCAGGTGATGGTCAGGACAATGGCAAACAGCAGGATTGCGGCAGCGGAGGCATAGGATGGGTAACCGCCGCTGTTTCCGTAAAGCATATCGTAAACATAGCCTACGATGGTGTTCATACCTGCGGCGTTCAGATCTGTGCCAAACAGAGCCACCGCATCGGAATAGGCCTTGAACGCACCGATAAAGCCGGTGATGATCAGATAGAACACAGAGGGGGAGATCATGGGCAGAGTAATCTTCGTGAACATCCGCAGCCGGGAAGTGCCGTCTACCTTGGCGGCGTTGTAATAGGTCTGGTTTACGGAAGCCAGCGCGCCGGTGAGGATCAGGATCTTGAAGGGCATGACCACCCACACAGTGTAGAAGCACAGCACGAACATTTTTGCCCAGTAAGGACCGTCGATAAAGTCCACGGATTCACCGCCAAACCAGTTGATCAGCAGGTTTACAAAGCCGTCGGTGTAAGCGGTGGGCTTAAACAGGATCATAAAAACCAAACCCACTGCCAGGGTGTTTGTGACATAAGGCAGGAAGTATACCGTCTGATACAGATTCCGCAGGGGGCGGATGGCGTTCAGTCCTACAGAGATCAGCAGGGCAATGCCGGTGGACAGGGGGACGGTGATAACCACTAAAATCAAGGTGTTTTGCAGAGCCTGCAGGAAATAAGGGTCCTGCAGGACATAGGCGTAGTTATAAAGACCGATGCCAAAGAAGGTCTGGGAGGCAGAGTTGTAGCCCTCTTCCAGAGAGTAGATCAGCACATCGATCAGCGGGTATACCAAAAACACACCCAAAAACACGATGGCAGGAAGCAAATACAGCCAGCCTTTGAAGTTTTGCTTTTTCATAAGTGCTTCTCCCTGTTAGTCGGCGCGGAAAGCAACGCGCGCATGGGTGGATTCGTTGAACAGGAAAACCTTGCTGGGCTTCAGGGAGAAGCGGATGACCGGATTGGTTACATCCACCTTGTTTTCCGCACTGATAATGGAACGGATGGTCCGGTTTTCAGAAGCGTCATGGGTGCTGACCACGCTGATGTCCCGACCCATCACTTCGATACCGCTCAGCTTGCAGCACAGTGCGCCCTGTTCATCGGGGATAAAGCCCTCGGGACGGATACCTACGCAGACCTGCTGGTCTGCTGCTCCGGGAACATCCAGCACAGCAGCGTTGCCGATATACAGCTGCCCGTCCCGCACACAGCCGGTAAAAACATTGATGGGAGGTGTGCCCAAAAATTTCGCCACAAACAGATTGGCAGGATCGTCATAGACCTCCTGGGGCTTGCCAATCTGCTGGACCACACCGTCCTTCATCACCACGATCAGATCGGAGATGCTCATAGCTTCTTCCTGATCATGGGTCACGAATACGGTGGTAATGCCGGTCTGGGTTTGAATCCGCTTCAGCTCCTCCCGGGTCTGCAGGCGCAGCCGGGCGTCCAGATTGGACAAAGGCTCATCCAGCAGCAGCACCCGGGGCATTTTCACCAGTGCCCGGGCAATGGCGACCCGCTGCTGCTGACCGCCGGAAAGCTCACTGGGCTTCCGGTCCATGAGGGTTTCGATCTGAACAAGCCGGGCGGCATCATAGGCCTTTTCCAGCATTTGCTCTTTACTGAGCTTATCCTTGCCCTTCAGATTCTGCAAAGGGAAGAGAATATTTTGCAGTACCGTCAGGTGGGGATAGAGGGCGTAATTCTGAAAGACCAAACCGACTCCCCGGTTTTCCGCAGGCAGATCTGTAACATCTTCATCGCCGAAAAAAATGCGTCCGCCGGTAGGCTTTTGCAGTCCGGAGAGCAGATTCAGGGTTGTACTTTTTCCACAGCCGGAGGGGCCCAGCAGACCAATCAGCTTACCGTCGGGAATTTCGAAGGTAAAATCGTGGACAGCCACCACTTCTTTACCGGATTTTTTATCCCGGCTGGGATAGATCTTTGTCAGATTTTGCAGCGTTACGTTCATACGATCCCTTTCCTTATAATCAAATTTCTGGTGGGTTTGTAAAGCTTTGCCTATATTATAAGTTTTTTCGGGCGTGTTTTCAAGAGGGTGTTTCTATTTCCTGCGTCGGTGCTGTTTGACAAGGACGGGGAAGAAAGCTATAATGATTAAAACAGTACATAGGAGAAGAACTATGCCGAATGTGGTTGAAATTCAGGAGTTTGAAGCGCCGGAGCTGGACATCTATGCCCGACTGACAGAAGCCCAGCTTCTGAACCGGTTTGACCCGAAAAGGGCGCTGTTTATTGCGGAAAGTCCCAAGGTCATTCAGCGGGCACTGGATGCAGGCTATGAGCCGGTATCTGTACTTGTAGAGCGCAGCAGGATGACCGGAGAGTCCTTGGAGGTCATTGACCGGTGCGGGAATATTCCGGTGTATACAGCGCAGATGGATGTACTTACAAAGCTTACCGGCTATCAGCTGACTCGGGGACTGTTGTGCGCCATGCGCCGCCCGCCCCTGCCGGAGCTGCAGCAGGTGCTGTCGGGTGCCCGGCGGATCGCGGTGCTGGAGGAAATCATGAATCCTACCAATGTGGGTGCTATATTCCGCTCCGCGGCAGCACTGGGCATGGATGCGGTGCTGCTCACCGGTGGCTGCAGTGACCCTCTTTACCGCCGCGCTGCCCGGGTCAGTATGGGCACAGTGTTTCAAGTGCCATGGACCTTTGTGGAGGACTGCTGGCAGGAGCAGCTGAGTGCTTTGGGCTTCAAAACAGCAGCTATGGCACTGACGGATCAATCGGTGTCTGTTGAGGATCCGTCTTTACAGGAAGCAGAAAAGCTGGCGATCGTATTAGGCTCGGAGGGTGACGGCTTAGCACCTGCCACCATTGCCTGCTGCGATTATACAGTCCGTATCCCGATGGCCCACGGCGTGGATTCGCTGAACGTGGCGGCAGCCAGCGCAGTGGCGTTTTGGCAGCTCCGGGTTCGGGGATGAGCGGCAATAGGCTGTTTGACATTGAGTTGCAGGAACGTTATAATAAAAGTGTCTGAATATTATGGGAGGTACGATGATGAAGATCAGTGAACATGCGGTAATCCGGACTGTGGAGGGACAGAAGGTAAGCTGCGCTCTGCCGGCAGAAGAGGTGGCACGGGTCAAGGGCTTAGGCTGCCTGTGGGATAAGCGGACAGAGGACCGGTTTAATGTGCGGGTGATCACAGTCAATGGCAAGCTGACCGGAGAAAAGCTGTCAGCTATTGCGGAAGCGGCGCAGCGGTTTGGCAGCGGTGAGGCGGCAATGACCTCCCGGCTGACCATTGAGATACAAAGCGTTCCTTTTGAAAATATTGAGCCCATGCGGGAATTTTTGGCGCAGTACGGATTGGAGAGCGGCGGCACAGGTCCGAAGGTCCGACCGGTGGTTTCCTGCAAGGGTACAAGCTGCCAGTACGGTCTGATTGATACCTTCAGCCTCTCAGAGAAGATCCATACCCGCTTTTATAAGGAATATCACGGGGTCAAGCTGCCCCATAAGTTTAAGATCGCCGTTGGCGGCTGCCCCAACAACTGCGTCAAGCCCAATCTGAACGATCTGGGCGTGGTAGGTCAGCGGGTCCCGGTGGTGGATGCGGAGCAATGCAAGGGCTGTAAGACCTGCCAGCTGGAAAAGGCATGTCCCGTCCGTGTTGCCCATGTGGAGGACGGCAAGGTGGTCATCGATCCCGAGGCATGTAAGCATTGCGGTCGGTGCGTGGGCAAGTGCCCGTTCCATGTAACGGACCGGTTTATAAATGGCTACCGGGTCTATTTGGGTGGTCGCTGGGGCAAGGATTTTGCCCACGGAAAGCCTATGGATCAGCTTTTTGCCACAGAAGAGGAAGTGCTGGAGGTTGTGGAAAAGGCAATTTTGCTGTTCAGAGATCGGGGCAGTGCCGGTGAGCGTTTTGCCGACACCGTTAATCGGATCGGGTTCGAGGAAGCCTGCCGTATACTGGAATCAGATGACCTTCTGAAGCGGAAAGCGGAGATTTTAAGCAAGTGAAACGCAGACTGATCGGGATATTCCTTACTGCACTTTTGCTTACAGGGTGTGCATTCCAAAATCCCATAGGCTCGGAAGGAAGCTGGTCCTATACCTTTACTGACAGTACAGGTGCGGCGGTGAGGCTGACAAAAAAACCCCGGCGGGTGGCGGTGCTGTTCTCCTCCTATGCGGAGATCTGGACCCTTGCCGGCGGAACGGTAGAGGTAACGGTTGGCGAGAGCGTGGAACGGGGCTTCGCCTCGGAGGATGCGAAGCTGGTGGATGCCGGCGCAGGCAAAACGATTGATATGGAGCTGCTGCTGGCGGCGCAGCCGGATCTGGTGATCGGTTCAGCGGATATTACGGCGCAGGTGGAAGCCTGTAGAGTGGCAGCGCAGGCGGGCATCCCGGCGGCGGTGTTCCGGGTGGATACATTTGAAGAATATCTGGGTATGCTGAAGATCTGCACAGATATCACCGGGGACGCCCAGGCATATCAGACCAACGGAACGGCGGTGGCAGAACGGGTGGAAAAGATCCTGTCTGCGGCGCAGGCGCGCCGGTCGGAAGCAAAACGGATTTTATTTATCCGGGCGGGCAGTCAGTATGCTTCCTCCAAGGCCAAGCGGGCGCCGGAAAATTTTGTGTGCATTATGCTCGATGAATTGGGTGCGTATAACATTGCCGATGAAGCGCAGATGCTGTTGGACGGACTATCCCTGGAGGAGATCCTGCTGCAGGACCCGGAATGTATATTCCTGACCACTATGGGCAGCGAGGCTGCTGCAGTCAGCTACATACAGGACCTTTTTCAGCAGGATGGCTGGAAGGAGCTGGGGGCGGTGAAGAACGGAAGCTGCATCTTCCTCCAAAAGGAGCTGTTCCATTTTAAGCCCAATGGCCGGTGGGCAGAGGCGTATGAAATGCTGGCAGAGTATTTGTATCCGGAGTTCGATATTGATGAATAAGAACAAGAACAGGTCCTTTTGGTGGCTGACGGTGCTGCTTTTAGTACTGACTGGGGCGGCTGCCTTTTTGGGACTGCGGTACGGCAGCGCGAAGCTAAGCCTTTCGGAAGTGCTGGCGGGGCTTTTGCGGCTGGACCCGCAGAGCGTCTATACAAAGATCCTGTGGGTAGTCAGACTGCCTCATGTAGCGGCATGTGTGCTGGCGGGCGCAGGTCTGGCGGTCAGTGGCGTGCTGCTGCAGAATGCTGTGAACAATCCCCTGGCAGGACCGAATATCATCGGCGTCAATGCCGGTGCGGGCTTTGCGATGGTGCTGGGGCTGTGTATCGCGCCGATGGCATACGGACTGCAATCGGTGATGGCCTTTGCAGGCGCGTTTGCCTGTACGGTACTGATCGTGCTGACTGCAAACCGGGCAGGGGGCTCAAAGGTGACGATCGTGCTGGCAGGCGTGGCAGTGTCTGCTTTGCTCAGCGCGGGGATTTCCTTGTTGAAGCTGCTGTACCCGGACGTAGCGATCATTTACAGCTATTTTTCCGTTGGCGGTGTCAGCGGCGTGACCTTTCAGCAGCTGAAGCTGCCTGCCGGGATTATACTGGCGGTGCTGGCGGCGTCGGTGGTACTGGCAGGTCGGCTGAACCTGCTGTGTTTAGGGGATTCTATGGCGCAGACACTGGGCGTGCGCGCCAAGCTTGTGCGGATTGTTTCGCTGCTGCTGGCAAGCGCGTCAGCAGGTGCGGTGGTGTCCTTTGCGGGGCTGCTGGGCTTTGTAGGACTGATGATCCCCCACATGGCGCGAAAAATAACCGGCAGCGGCGATGTGCGCAAGCTGATACCGGTTTCTGTCCTGTTGGGCGCGATGCTGGTGCTGTTGGCAGATCTGCTGGGACGGGTGCTGTTTGCACCGTCGGAGATCCCGGCGGGCATTATCACCGCATTGATTGGTGCGCCTTTCTTTTTTGTGCTGCTGCTAAGGAGGAACAGGCTGTGAAGGTGACTTTTGAGCACGTAGCCGCCGGTTATCGAAAAAAACCGGTGCTGAGAGATGTATCGTTTACAGTTCCTGAAGGTAGTGTTACAGCCCTGATCGGCAGAAACGGCGCGGGAAAATCTACGCTTTTGCGCTGTCTTACCGGAGAAAAGACCGACTATCAGGGCAAGATTCTGCTGGACGGGAAAGAGGTCCGGTCTATGGAGCTGGCTGAGCGTACCCATATGCTGGCGAGCCTGCCCCAAATGCTGCCCAGACCCCATGTGACGGTTTGGGAATTGGTCAGCTTCGGAAGAACGCCCTATATACCGCTGACAGGAACGCTTTCGGACAAAGATCAAGCTGCGGTGGATCGGGCGATCAGTGCGGTAGGAATAGAAGCGTTTCGTGACAGCTTTGTGGATACCCTTTCAGGCGGGGAGCTGAAAAAAGCCTTTTTTGCTATGACCCTGGCACAGGATACACCGGTGGTGGTGCTGGATGAGCCTACTGCCCATTTGGATGCGTACAACCGCTTTTCTTTTTTAGAGCTGATTACCCGGATGGGCAAGCAGCTGGGAAAGACTTTTTTGGTGGTGATGCACGAATTGCCGGAGATCCTTCGCTATGCAGACCGGATCGCGGTCCTGCAGGATGGACAGGTCGCGTTTGAAGGTACGCCGGAGGAATGTTTGGAAACAGGCGTTCCTGAAAGCTGTTTTCAGCTGTGCATTACCGGAAGCAGGGAACACGGCTACGCAGCAATACCGAATAAATAATACAGGCCCCACAATCTGTGGGGCCTGTATTATTTTGTAATGTTTACTTGCAGGCGGAAGCGTAAGCGGCAATAGCACCATCGCGGCGGATCTTCTTCAGATTCTCCACAGTAGCAGCCTCGAAGCCCTCAACCTGGGTCAGGTCACGGCCCCACATCCGCTCGTTGGTCATAACAGCGTGGACCAGATCCTCTACGCTGTCATCCTTGTGCTCATAGTAGAACTCCAGAACCCAACGGTCATCGGAAGCGGTGTAGGTGTTGCCCTTGGGACGGCGGCAAACCAAACCGGCGTCGTTCAGCTCCTGAATGTCGTTGCTGAAGAAGGCCATATAAGCGGCGAAGCTCATGGTCATGCAGGAGGGCAGCTTTCCGAACTTCTCAATGTACTCCAGGAAGCTGGGCATATTTCTTGCGCGCCACTTGGAGGTGGAGTTCAGGGCAATGCTCAGCAGCTCGTGGTTGACAAAGGGGTTCTTGAAGCGGTCCTGCACTGCGCCGGCAAAGCTTTCGATCTCATCCTTGGGAAGAGGCAGAACGGGCAGGATCTCATCGAACAGCATGGTGTTCATGAAGCCGCTGACCGCGTCATCATACATGCAGTCCCGAACGATGTCATAGCCGCCCAGATAAGCGCCCAGAACAAAGCCGGTGTGCGCGCCGTTGAGGATACGGACCTTGCGCTTCTTGTAGGGGGTTACATCGGGAACGACAATGCAGTTTACGCCGGCCTTCTTGAAGGGCAGCTTCTCTGCCAGCCATTCGGGACCTTCAATGTTCCAAACGCCGAAGATCTCACCAACGTCCGTCAGCGGGTCAGTATAGCCGTTCTCCTTGTCCAGACGGGCAACCTCCTCTGCATCACGGATGCGACCGGGCACAATCCGGTCAACAAGGGTGGAACAGAAGGTGCACTGATCGTTAACATAGGCACGGAAAGCGTCCTCCAGACCCCACTGATCTACATACTGCAGCACGCACTTTTGCAGCTCCTTGCCGTTGTTGTCGATCAGCTCGCAGGACAGGATCACCAGACCGCTCTTGCCTGCCTGCCAACGCTTGTAGAGTACCTGTGTCAGCTTGCCGGGGAAGGAAGCGCAGGGCTCATCAGCCAGTTGGCAGGTAGGATCGTAGACGATGCCTGCCTCGGTGGTGTTGGAGACAATGTACTCCAGATCGTCGGAGACAACGACCTGCATCATAGCATCAAAATCTTCTTTCTTGTAGGGGTTCAGGCAGCGGGAAACAGAGGAGATCACACGCTTGTAGTCGATCTTCTCGCCGTTTTCCATACCCCGCAGGTACAGGGTATACAGACCCTCCTGCTCGTTGATCATATCTGCCAGGCCCGGTGCAATAGGCTGAACCAGGCAGCACTTGCCGTTCCAGCCGGCCTTTTCGTTGGCAACGTCAAACCAGTAGTTGGTAAAAGCACGCAGGAAGTTACCCTCGCCAAACTGCAGCACCTTTTCCGGTGCATTTTCCAGAATGTAGCCCTTATAGCCGGACTTTTTCAGAACTTCATAATTCAGTTTTTCCATAATAGATCCTCCGTTGCAGGACGTCCGGGACGTCCTGCCAAAGTGATGTAGGAGCGTGCCGCGAAAACGCGGCACAGCTCCGTTTGTTTTGTAATGGGTTATAATTCAAAACCCATTTGCTCGGGAAGCCATGCGAACACCGCATCGTCGTCACCGGTACCATTTCGGAATATGACGGCGCAGGTAGCGTCACCGCCGATGGGGAACGGGGCATAGTGCCACACGTTGGGCGCCCAGGAAATACCCATGCCTACCGGTACGTAGAATGCCTGTACCCGGTCGGGAGTGACCTCTCCGGCAGGAATACCGGCAACGATCAGTCCGCCGGTAAGGGGCAGGACGGTCTCGGTGGTACGCTTATGGGCTTCAAACTTGTCGAATACATATTCCCGCTGAATGGCGGTCAAGAGGTTTACGGATACACACTCTGCGTTCTCAACGCAAGCCTGCTCCGCGTACCAGCGGTACATACCCGCTTCTCCGCCGTAGGGACGGTCTTCACAGGAAATAACTGCGCCAAAGGGGGCAAACGCTTCCTGTGTAAGCATTTGAACTTTTACCTTCTGCATCGATCAGCAACCTCCTTATTGAATCGCTTCTCTAAGCCACTCCAGTGTGCAGTTGACCATATGCTTTCCAAGCTCTTCGCTGGCTTCCTGTGCGCTCTGGGCAAACCATTCGGTATTGCGCTCGCAGCGGGACAGGTCTACCAGCTCCGGATAAGTACCCATCAGCAGGGAGGTTTCCCACTTGCCGGCGTGATCAAAGCCGCCGCACTTGATCTGAGCATCTGCTCCGATCAGCGGGATCACCTTGATGTAGGAGAACGGATCGTCTCCGCTGCCCAGCTGTTCATAGTAGGAAGCATAGTCGTCACTGCCCCACCAGCCCTTGCCAAGGGTGTTTTCCATGTATTCCATGGTGACCTTCTTGGCTGCCTTGTGGCAGGCGATGGTCATGGGCATCAGTCCTGCGCCCTCAGTCTGATGATGGGGGATCAGGTAGATGTTCTTGTGACCTGCGTCGATCATGGACTTGAGCACATAGTACAGATAATCAACGTATGCGTCTTCGTCCACATGGAAATGGCTGGGCTTCGGACCGCAGACCGCATAGGAGGCCACACCGTACCAGATCGGCGGGCATACCACGATCTCCTTTTCCTTCTCCAGCTCCCGCAGGCATCCGGTGATCACCAACGTGTCGGTGCCGCAGGATGCGTGCTTGGCATGATACTCCAGTGTGCCGATGGGGATAATGAAGGGGACCTTCCGATCCACAGCATCCTGGATCTCATCATAGAACATTTCAAGCATCTGCATTAGGATGCCCTCCTCAATTCAGAATCAGAACAGCAGCTCGGGGCAGACCTCGGGGATCTCAGGGCTGAGCATCTCAAAGCCATTCTCCTTAACGGCGATGCCCTTCTCCCAACGGACGCCGAAGGTGTCAGCAGAGATGTAGGTGTCGACCTGATAGCACATATTGGTCTTCAGGTAGTAATCGGAGCTGGTCTCGCACCAGGGAGCCTCAACCTCGATGATGCCGGTGCCGTGGAGCGGTCCGTAAACATAGTTCTTCTCGTAGCCGTGGTCTACAAAGTACTTGTAGAAGCCCTTGGCAATGTCAGCGGCATATACACCGGCCTTGACCTGCTGTGCACTCCAGCTGTGTGCCTCACGGCAGAACTGCACAATATCCCGGCGCTGGCCTTCCAGCTTGCCCAGGCAGATGGGGTAGCCGATTGCAGCGGAGTAGCCGTCGATCTTAGCGGACAGGTTCAGCTGCACGATGTCACCCTTCTGGAACTCACGGTAGCTGGAACGGGAGATGGCGTGGCGGGTGGAAGCCTCGGAGAAGACATACATGGGCAGACCCTCGTACTCTGCGCCGTGCTCATAAACAGCCTTCTGTGCAACACCGACCATCTGCAGCTCAGTCATACCGGGACGGATCGCCTTGATGACTTCCTCAGTAGCAATGTTGGCGATCCGGTAGCCTTCACGCAGACAAGCCAGCTCGTTTTCAGACTTGACGGAACGCAGCTCCACCATGATCTTGCCGGCGTCCACGATCTCTGCCTCGGGGAAGGCCTCGCGGATGGCGTTGAAGATGACCACGGAGGTGTCCAGATAGGAAGCAACACCGATGCGGATCTTCTTACCGGTAACGCCGATAGCCTTGAAGACATCGTGGAAGGTGTCGGGCTTCAGCTCGGGGTAAGCGGGGTTTGCGCTTTCACGGTAAGCCAGCAGGGTGAAGATTTTGTCCAGCTTGTTGCGGTCTGCACCGAAAACGGAAGACTCAGGACCAACCATCAGGGCAGCTTCACCGGCAGCGGAGATCGCAACACCGGCGCGCTCAAACAGGGGCCAGAAGCCGGAGAAGTACCGGGGGTTTGCGTAGTCAGCTTCGTTGCCGTTGACGATCAGGGCGTCCAGACCCTCTCTGCACAGGATTGCTGCAGCGCGCTGCACTCTTTCCTTGTACTCATAATCGGGGATACAAATTCTTGCCATATTAATTTCCTCCTATATATAAATTATTTTTATTCACAATAGCCGGGGGTAGTATAGAACGCGACAGTTCTGGGCTCGGCACGACCGTACTGGGCAACAATGGGCACATTGCTCTCCAGCATCAGGGCGTACTGCTCTTCTGCAACTGCAGTGCAGGCACCGAAGTCCTCAGGCTTGTTGGACCGCAGGCAGCGTACCCGCATGGGGGCGACCTCAGCCATAAAGCTGACAGGCTCTTTATCCGTATAGATCAGGGTGAATTTCACCTGCGCCGTTTCGTTGGAAACGTTGGTGATGATCACGGATTCGTGTCCGGGAATGGCGTTGACTCCGGCGGGGGGCAGTTCTGCGTCCGGGAAGATCCAAACCTTTTTTCCGTAGCTCATAATACATGATCTCCTTTATTTATTGTTGTATTTTGCTGTTGAAGCACTATAAAAAGCAGCAAGATCCGCTTTTTTGCGATCAGTTCCGCTCCCGCTCTACCAGCTTCCATGCCATGTCTACCAAATGGGTAAACTGGGGCAGTGCCAGCTGGGGACATACCATGCTCTGACGGGAGGCGTTGACATCCTCACCGGAGATCTCCGTCATCTTATAGCGTCTGCACAGACTTTGCAGCCGCTCCAGCTGCTGGGGTGTGTTGCGGGCGGGCATATAGGTGACAGCCTTTACCCCCTCCTGACAGAGCATCTCGAACAGCTCGTCCAGGAAGTCGTCCTCAAACTTGGCGGTCTTTTTATCGCCGGTCACGGAATCTCCTACGTCACCTAAGTAGGCGTAGCACAGAATCGCGCCGGTTTCCTCCGCCAGCTTTACTGCCTGCTTGAGCGTCATGCACTCATCGGTAGCGGGAATGTAGAATTTCTCCACCAGCTGCGCCTTCAGAACGCCCAGCAGATCATAGATCAGGTGGGGGTTGTTTGCGTCAGATAGCTGCTGGACCTGCTTGGCTGTCAGGGGAAGCTTCAGTTCGTTCTGTAAAAATGCCGCGCAGTTTTCCAAACCGCAGGTATTGGCGATCTTCAGACTCAGCGCATACAGCAAATGCCGTTCCGTTACCGAGCCGCCCTTTGCAAAGCAGGATACAGGCAGTACATCTTTTTCAAAATCCAGATGGATCCCGTAAGGCGCGGTGATGGCGTTGATGTTTACAAGCATTTTCTGATTGCGCACATTCCGCTTTTGGCGCAGGGGTTCGAAAACCTCCTGGACATAGGCAAATTTGTCTGCTGGAACGCTGTGCAGAGCCATATAGGCAATGCCTGCCTGATCCGGATTGTTCAGCTTCCGTCCGGCCATAGAGGTGCCGGTAAGGTCGACACGGCATTCCAGACCGCAGGTGGTCCCGATTCCGGCGATTCGTCCCGCTTCCCGAAATTCCTCCGCACCACCGATGCTGTCGTGGTCCATAATGCCTGCAGTTTGCAGACCCTCTGCCCGCGCCATATAGATCGCGGCGGTGGGGGAGTACGGAGAGAAGGAATAGCAGGTGTGGATGTGGTTGTTGGCGTACTGGGGCTTTACATCAGGCTTCTGTACTTCCTGCTGCAAAAGCAGCTCCAGATTTTTCAGACGCTGCGCAGGGTCTTCTACGTTCAGAAGCCGCAGCTGCTCCTGTAATTGCACATACATATTCATCTGCTTAGTTTAACATGGTCTGACCGCCGGTAACGGGGATCGCCTGTCCGGTCTCGTAATCCTGCTCGACGCAGTAGAACAGAGCCTTGGAAACATCCTCGGGGGTACAGCCTCTGTGAATGGGAGATTTGGCCATGTAAAATGCCTTTACATCATCCACAGTCTTTGCGCCGGGCACTTTTCCGGCGTGCAGATACTGGACGAACAGACCTCTTTCCGGATCAGACCACAGAGGACCGTCGTAGTAGTTACCCGGGCAGATGGCGTTGACCTTGATCTGGTGCTCCACCAGCTCCAGTGCAAAGCTCTGAGTCAGACCGATGCCGCCGAACTTGCCGCCGGCGTAGGCAAAGTTGTTTTTAGAGCCTTCAAGACCGGACTTGGAGTTGATCTGAATAATGTCGAACCATTTTTCGGGAGCAGCCTCGTGCTGTGCCTTCATGATCTCGGAGGCGTACTTTACACAGTAGAAATAGCCGGTATAGTTGACCTTGGTTACAAAATCAAACTGCTCAGCAGTCAACTCTGACAGGCTGCCTGCCTTCAGTACGCCGGCATTGGAAACGAAAATGTCCACGCCGCCGAAATGCTCCACAGTGCGGATCATCAGCTCCTCCACCGAGGCGGGGTTGCCTACATCCACCCGGATGCCCACTGCCCGGTCACCTAGGGTGGCTGCCGAAGCCTGCGCCAGCTCTTCGTTGATATCAGCCAGGACCACGCTGGCACCCTGCTGATACATCTGCTGGGCAATGCCAAAGCCAAAGCCCTGTGCACCGCCGGTCACAACAGCAATTTTGCCGCTCAGGCGGCCTGCTGTTACAGGACGGTTGTAAATGTTCTTTTTTGCCAATTCTTTTGCTTCTGATAAAGTCATTTTTATGTACTCCTTTTCTGACAGGATTATGAACGTCGCATTTGAACCAACAGGTTGCCAAGCGCGGTAGCTTCAATGGGCAGGGCAATGACCTGTTTGCCGGTAGCTTCCTCGGTGAGCCGGTTCAGGAAGGCGTTTTTTGCGCCGCCACCCACAATGTACAAGCGGGAATAGCTGCAGCCGGTGTTGGCTTCCAGCTCCCGGATTGCCAGATCATAGCTTTGAGCAAGGCTGCGGTAAGCGCAGCGGAAATAATCGCCCAGACAGGTGAGGCGTCCGCCGGTTGCCCGGTCAAAGGCGTCTTTCATACTGTCGGGGGACAGGAACATGGGATCGTTGGCGTCGATCAGTACGTCACAGCTGCTGCTTTGCGCTTCTTCCACGATCTGGGGGAAGCTCATATCCGGGCAAAGCTCCTTTTGAAGAGACTGTACCAGCCACAGACCCATGATGTTCTTCTGGTAGCGGTTATAGCCAACGCCGCCCTCGTTGGAATAGTTGGCATCTTCGCTGGCGGGGTTTGTAATAGGTGCCGGGGTCTTAATGCCCAGCAGCGACCATGTTCCGGAAGAAATATACGGAGCGTTGCCCTCCATGGGGATGCCCTCCACGGCGGAGGCGGTATCGTGGGTCGCGCAGAAGACCACGTCGCAGCTGCCGCCAACCTCAGCAGCCACCTCCGGCAAAAGCGTTCCCAACAGGCTTCCGGTGGGTGTGGGGGTAGGGAACAAGTGAGCGGGAAGCCCTAAGGCGGAGAGAAGCTCCTTGTCAAAATCGCCGGTTTCGGCGTTAATCAGACCTGTGGTGGTGGCGTGGGTATATTCTTTTGCCTTGACACCGGTGAGCTTATACATTAGGTACTCCGGCATCATCAGAAAATCGGTAACACCTTCCAAACGACCCTGCAGCTTATCCGTATACAGCTGGTAGATGGTGGTAAAGGGCTGGAACTGACAGCCGGTATGGCGGTACAGCTCGGAAAAGCCGATGATGCTATGTACTTCGGATATGGCAGCCTCAGTCCGGTTATCCCGGTATGCGAAGCAGGGAAGGACCTCCTGATCACCCTGCATGAGGACGTAGTCTACGCCCCAGGTATCGATGGACAGGCTTTGGATCGAACCAAATGTGTCAAAGGCTGCCCGGATGCCGTTTTTTACTTCCCGGAACAAATGATCAATGTCCCAGGTCAGGCTGCCGTTCGCCGGCTTTGTTGCATTTGCGAAGCGGTAAACCTCTTTCATCTGTACGCTGCCGTTTTCCTGCCAGCCAACAATATGCCGTCCGGAAGACGCGCCCAAATCAATAGCCAAATAGTAACGCAGAAAGATCCCCTCCAATCTGTTTCTGAAAGGTACAACCATTCATTATTATTTTAGCATTGACAAACAGGAAATACTTGTGCTATTATCATAAAAAATAGTAAAATAGTCACTTTAAGAGGAAGCTATGCACGTATATACAAATTTGGATCAAAAGCAGCACGGGACTCCGGAATTTCCAGCGGAGTATTATTATGTGGATCACCTCCATCCCCGGTATCAAATGTCAGTCCATTGGCACAATGAATGGGAGCTTCTGCGGGTAAAAGCCGGGGCGTTTCAGATTCTTCTGGACGATGAGCAGATCACTGCACAGGCAGGTGATGTTCTCTTGATTCGCGGCGGTGTGCTCCACGGCGGGATTCCCGCTTCCTGCGCTTATGAATGCTTTGTCTTTGACCTTTACGGTCTTTTCCGGGGAACAGAAATGGTAAAAAAGCATCTGCGGCCCTTTTACCGGCAGCAGATCTGCCCCAAAAGCTTTTTCTCTTCAGAAACAGAACCGGCTGTCTGCGCCATCGCAGACGAGCTGATGGCGATTTTTAACGACAGTGCCGCGCAGGATACAGATTGCCATGAGTTGGAAACGGCAGCTTGTATCTGCAAGCTGTTTGCCCGGATTCTGAAGGACAAGTGCTACACGCCTGCCTCGCCTGAGGTATATGCCGATCATCATCGCATCGATCAGATGAAGGAGGTGCTGGAGTACATTGAGAAGCATTATAATTCCGGCTTGTCCCTGGAGGAGCTGGCTGGGGTGGTGGGCATGAATCCAAAGTATTTTTGCAGAGTTTTCGCGGCACTGACTCACCAAACACCAATGGATTATGTAAACTTCTTCCGGATCGAACACGCCGCCTATTTACTGGACAGCACCGACCTTTCTGTGACTGCTATCGGTACGGAATGTGGCTTTTCGGAAAGCAGTTATTTTACAAAGGTATTCAAAAAGTACAAGGGTACTACCCCGAAGGCCTACCGGCAACTTAAAGCCAATACAGCAGTCTAAGATAAGTGGTTAAAAAAGCCGCCAACCGTCAAAAAACTTTGACGGTTGGCGGTATTGTCGTTACGGGATCAGCCAGCCAAATTCGCCGGGGGAAATATACTTCTTTCCAAGAGTGTGCACCGGATATTCTTCGATGATCCACAGGGCGTCGCCGGACTTGACACTGAGCTTGATGGGAGTGTTTCCGGTCCAGCCAATGTCTGCTCTGTTTAGTGTCAGCAGAATGCCGTCATCCAGCTTGCTGGTTTTCCATTTGGCTTGCTCCTTTTCGTAGGCTTCGCCAAACAGGGAATAGTAGTAGGTTGCCTGCATCCAGTCATGGGTCGCAGTGCCATCCTTGCCGATGATGATGGGCGGGTAGGGATGCATCAGCTGGAACTCGGCGGAAAGGATAAAATCCGTGCTTCCGGAGACCTTGATATACAGATTCTCGTCGTCGTAAGCAACCGCGAAGCGGGAGGCACCGTCTGTTAAATGCTGCACCGGTGCATCGTGGATGCTTCCGCTATGCATCTGATACCGCACAGAATCCTCCTCAATGCCCTGGTAGTACTCCAGAGGAACAAGACCCTGTGCTACCCGCTCTTCGATCTCGGGGAATTCGGTGGCAAGAAGCTTTTTCAGCTTTTCGATACGGTCAGCGATCTTTTCGGGGAAGTATTTATAGCCTTCCGCCTCGGAGTGATAGCCCAGTCTTCCGTCCTGCTTGCAAAGGGTGATCATATTCTGGGAATTAACCATCTCGTCTGAAACGAGAGCTTTCATTTCCTGCAGAAGCTGTTTTGCGTTTCCGTCACACAGACCCAGCTGCTCCCGCTTCTTGTAGAATTTGAGGATGTTGCAGCCGCTTTTGAACAGGGTGTCAATGGCCTTAATAACGCTCAGATGCTCATCGGGGATGGGTACGCCTGCAAGCTTTTGCAGACCTTCTGTGAAGCTTTTGCTCATCTGCCCGGTGAGGGTGATTGCCTCTTCCAGCGTATGACCGCACATCAGGGCTTCGTAGATGCGGTCGCCGTCCGGTTTATCCAAAAGCAGCCAGGAACGGGACAGGGAGAAGTTTCGGGGCTTCAGGTACAGCTGCCAGCAGACACTGTCGTGCATCGGTCCGTAGTAGCTGAACATCACATTCAGGGGATACTTGCTGTAGCCTTCTTCAAAACAGTTCCACGCGCTGCAAAGGGCCTTGGCGGTGGATCTTCCGGAGTAGATGGAAGAAAGATGCTCTAAGAAGGCTTCTTTATCGGAGAAATCCTCCCAGAAAGCAAGCTCGCCTGCGGCCTTGCTCATTATAGAGGGGTAGTTACCGAAGTACCAACACTCCACAACACCCTCAACACCGAGACGGCGGGCACCCTTGAACTTGTCAAAAAGGATGCCGGGAACAGGGATGTAAGGAACGGTAGCGATCTCGTGGGAGCAGCAGACCTGCATTTTTGCATACAGATGCTTGCCGAATTTTTTGGCTGCTTCGCCGGTCTTTTCAAACATCGGAGACGGGCCGGTATAGGAAAGCCAGTAATCCACGCCCTGACGAACTTTGCCGAGCTGTTCCTGGTAGCCCATATCGTCAAAATTCTGCATGAGCATCACATCTTCTGGCGCATGCTCTACATAACTGACGATATCCCGGTCCGTCCATCTTCTGTGTCCGTAGGTCCAGCTTACAAACTCAGCCTTGCTGCCGCTCTGACGCATACCTTCCCGCAGGCAGTCCAGCGTGTGGGACAGGGCCTCTCCCCGGTCAATATGACCGCAATGAGGACAGGTATTCCCAGCCTGTGCAGCGCAGGTGGTAATCCGTTCGCCGGCGGTAATGCTCATATAGCCGGCAAGCTTGGGGACCATTTCACACAGCTTCTTAGTGGCATCGATGCAAAACTGTCTGCCCTTTTCTGTGTGGGTGCAGAAAGCCCGAAAGCCGTTGGTTGTCTGAAACTCTGAATTGTCGCTGGAGGTTCCCAGCAGATCCTGATGTTTTTTAATAATTGCTTCATCCGTGGGTGCGGCAGGCTCAATGGCAAACACATACACGCCAATGCCGTAGCGGGCGCATTTTTCGCATACCCGGTTGAGCTTGGCGATCCGCTTCTCGTGCCCCTGTCCGTATTCCGGGATTATTGCGGAAGGAATGATGTCGAAAAAGTTGGTGTAGATCCACAAACCGTTGGTTCCGTCATGGGCAAGGCGGCTTAAATAATTGTCGTCGTAGTAGTCAATGTCGTCGGAAAGCTCGTCTCCGCATTTGGGCGGCCGGTTGGTAGGGCTGAAGAAGCCACGGGTAATTCTTTTGCGAATGTACGGTGTCCGCTTGGTGGTTCCTTTGGGTAAAAACGGACCTTCAGCGGCAATCAGCGCATCCTCAAGGTAGTAGATGCCACGGCGAATACCCTCTGTGTCGTTGGCGGTGATGGTCACGCCGGTATCGTTGATTTCAATAAGATGTTCCTCGAATTTATCGGTAGCGCCTTGTCTGACTGTGACCGGAAAACGGTCGCCTTTTAAGGCGTATGTATTCAAAAAGACGTTAAAATCGTCGTAAGCGGTCTCCAGCAGACCTTCCTCATCCGGGAAGTCACAGACCAAATACATACCCTGAGCGCAGATCTCACTGTCTTTGGCTGCTCCTGTGCCGAAAGTCTTGACCTTTTCTTGGTGCAGAGGGGATTTCAGATCCTCTAAAAACAAAAGATCGGGCTGTTTGTTAAAAAATTCGTCTGTTTTTACTGTTCTTTTCATAAATCTCCCAACCCTTTCGTTGCGGTCTATATTGAAATTACCGATGATATTCATATAAAATCTTATTATTATTTTACTTATTCTACCACCTGAGCAAAGATGTTTCTTGTAAGTTTTTCACTAAAAAAAGAAAAATATTCACTTCCATGTGGATGATGGAGAGGAAGCGATGGTTGACACTGAGATCCCGAGGGGATATTACAGGGGATAAGAATATTGCAGTTTCGCAGGAGGTCTGTCAAGAGGACAGGAAAGTATGTGTAATATGAAAAAAGTGTTATAGATTTTCAGCCCCGGCAGAACGGCCAATATGCAGAAATTGTTTACGTTGAAAAGCCCTGCTGACCTGACAACTGAATATGCTGCTGTTCTGCGGGAATTGGAGGAGCTGTGTGCATACTTTGGTAAGAACTATTTGCGCAGATTCCTGAACAGGATTTATGGCTGCACTACCGAGGTTGCGGGGCAGAGGGGCGTGCCGCATACATAGAGGTGTCCGAATAAATTGAACCCACAAAATATATAAAAACACTAAAGCCTTGAAAATCATTGATTTTCAAGGCTTTAGTGGATATAAGCGGGATCAAACCGCTGACCTCTTGAATGCCATGGCCTCGGGAGGTGGACAGAATGAATACATATGGATAAAGCGGACTAAATAGCACCAAAATCACGAATAAAAATACATTATGTGTCAGTTGGTATACAGTGTTTCGTCGTAATTCAAGATTTATTCAAGATGAAAAGTAGCGACCTACTCCAAAAGTAGCGACCTACGACACCAAATCAAAGAATGCGAGGAATGTTGTATGAATTACTTATCTGCAAAAGAAACTGCCTTTAAATGGGGCGTAAATGTTTCATTAGTGAAGCGCTACTGCGCTCAAGGACGAGTGCCCGGAGTAGCATTCCGAAACGGTGTTTGGCGCATCCCAGAGGATGCAATCCGTCCTATACGGACAGATTTGGAGTATACATCGGAGGTGGAGTTGCCGGAACTGGCCAAAAAGCTGCAAAATCAGAAGAAAAAGCGGAATTTTCACGGTTTGTACGATTTCACCGTAATTGACCTTACTTACTCTTCTTCCCGGATGGCAAGCGTTCGCCTGACCCGTCAGCAGGTGGAAACCATCTTCAAAAAGGGCAAGATCCGGGAGGCTTTCGAGCCCTTTAAAGTCTCCGATGTGATCGAGGTGCTGAACCACATCCATTGTGTGGACTATATCCTTGACCACGTGATGGAGCCTCTATCCCAAAAGTTCATCCGCAAGCTTCACCATATTTTGATGACCGGCACGGTGGACGAGTACCGGGAGCAGGTGCGCCCTGGCGAGTACCGGACGGTTACATCCCGTCCCCGAGATCGTCAACTACTGCACCCGGACAAAATCCATTCCAGTCTGGCAGAGCTGATCGCTGCCTACGAAAAGCAGACCGATATCGAGCGCAATCACATTCTGGACTTCCACGTCCGCTTCGAGGAAATCTTCCCCTTCGAGGACGGCAATGGCCGCGTGGGCAGATTGCTTATGTTTAAGGAATGCCTGCGCCACAATGTGATGCCCTTCATCATCGACGATAAACGCCGTTCCCGCTACCTTCGTGGTATCAAGGAATGGCACGACGACCGCTACGAACTGGTGGACGTGGTAATGGAAGCCCAAGACCGCTTCGAAGCCCAAATTGAACTCCAAAAGCTCTACGCCCACAGCCGTCTCTACCTACCTGCAGGCTATACGGAGGACTGAGCTATGGATATGAAGAAACTCTGCACCGATGCCGATACCGTCTTGGAGCTGCTGTACAACACCTATTACGAGCACGTGTGCACCGACGATACCGACGAGATCAAACAGGCCTTTGACGACCTCTATAACGCCCTGTCCGATAAAACCCTCAAAGAAAAGGACACTATTATCGACCTTGTCTGTAACCTCTGCCGCCTGCACCAACAATCCGGCTTCATCGCCGCCCTCAAACTCGCCCACCGCCTCTCCCACGAACTAAATATCTAACTCTCCCAACGCAAAGGGCCGCCCATTCCGGGCGGCCCTGATTCTAAATGCGATATTGCTTGGAGTACTACTTGTCATATGGCAAGTAGTAAAATTGTCTGGATCCAATGACTTACCATAAATAAACTCTCTTCAAATTTGGTGTTCTAATTTAAAGGATGTTGACATAATGCAAATATTTTGTTATAATGTTCTATGTAATATAACATAGAACAAGGGGGGCGAAAAATGCCGAAAAAGAACTTTGATAGTAAGCAAGAGCAGAAGCAACAACTAGGTGCAATGCTGGCTCTTTGCCGTGGCGAAAGAAGTCTGCGCGAAATCGCTAGGGCAATCGAAATCCCTGCGTCAAATCTCAGCTATATTGAAAAAGGCATCAACGCTCCTAGTCCGGAAGTGTATGAGAAAATTATTTTAGAGTTAGCACCTTCCGATGAAAAGCGACAAGAAATGGATGCTTTATATAGTTGCATTAGAGACCTACCTCCACCTGACATATGCGAAATACTTATTACTAACAACGGACTCAACAATTCGCTGCGGTTACTGGGAAATAAACAAATTTCTAATGATATGCTTATGCAAATCAACAAATTGTTTGCATCGTTTTGATAGAGGAGCAATAACATGAAAACATATTACCTGAAAATTAGAGATAAATTCATAGGCGAAATCAAGGCAGGAAATAAAAAACATGAATATAGATTAGCGTCACCAGAAAGAACGCAGATCAAAGTGGGGGATACTTTGGTGTTGGTTTCTAATCAAAATAGATCTGTGTTCGTAAAAACCACCGTAAAGGGCATAAGAATTTTCCCTGGATGGAAAGAAGCACTTGAAGATAATTGGAAACAGGATTTTCAGAATTTGTATTCTACGATTGATGAAGCGTTGAAAGAGTGCTATAAGTTTTATCCCAAAGACGAAGTTGATACCTATGGTATTATTGTCTATGAAATTGAACCACTTAAAACGGACATTTTGCAATCCAGTATCCTTATTGACACTAATATCATAATCAAAAGGGAAAGCAGCAATAATGCAACCTTTGAAATTGCCAGCTTGTTTAATTGGTTTGCTAAAAAAAGCTCTGCGATTTTTGTTCATGAGTGTTCCAGAGAGGAACTTTCAAACCACCGTGATGAAGCGGTAAAAAACAATATGCTTACAAAACTGAAGTCATATAACACCTTGCCGGTGTTTGCGCATCAGCCGGACCCTTATTTTGAAGCGGTGACATCTCAGTATGCAAAAGATCAAAACGGTATTATTGACAATGCTTTGTTGCGCGAGGTATACGATGGTAATGTCGGTATACTTTTGACGGATGACAACCTTATTCTAAGAAAGGCACAGGAGCTATATATACGGGATAGGGTTCTTACTTCGGCGGAACTTTTGTCATGGTTTGAAAGCTGTGATCCCAAAAATATTGAATATAAAATGTTGGCCGTTACGTTGAGTGAATTTGGCGATGTTGATTTGAATTCTTCGTTTTTTGATACACTAAGAGAGGATTACGAAGGGATTGCTTTCGATAATTGGTTCAAGAAGAAAGCTCGCAACAAAGAAAAGGCATATATATTCAAAAATGAATCAGGACTGTTACAAGGTTTTTTATACCTAAAAGATGAGTACGAGGATGAACCTGACTATCTAAAAGTAACACCACCTCTTACACCTAAGCGGAGAATGAAGGTAGGAACTTTTAAAATTGAGCAAACAGGCTTCCGGCTTGGCGAACGCTTCTTAAAAATTATTTTTGATAATGCAAGAAGCCGCAAGGTTGACGAAATCTATGTCACCTTGTTTGAAAACAAGCGCGAAGAGGTCAAAAGGTTAAAGTCGTTGATGGAAGAATGGGGATTCCACAAACATGGCTATAAACCGAATGGTGAACTTGTCCTTGTAAAAACAATGGAACTATATGATTCTAGCGAAAGCCCTAAATTTAACTATCCACTTCTCAAAGCAGCACCTGATTGTTATTTTCTTCCAATATATGCCCAGTATCATACAGACCTTTTTCCCGATATGATATTAAAAAACGAGGACATGCATCTGTACGAAGACAAAAAGGCTCATCGATATGCGTTAGAAAAAATCTATCTTTCTGGTTCTTTTAACGCACCTGCCAATCCGGGAGACTTGTTCGTAATATACAGGATAGCGGATCAAGGGTATAAAAAGTATTCTTCTGTTGTAACTGGTATTGCCATTATCGAAAGCATTACCAAAACTAAAACTGCAGATGAGTGTGTAGCTATATGTAAAAATCGCTCTGTATTCACGGAAGAAGAAATCAGAGAAATGCATAAAACTCGCCCAATCGTTATTAAGCTACTCGATTATATGCCCTTTACGACAAAAGTTACTTTGGATCAACTACGAGCAAACGGAATAGTAGCAAAAAATGCCGGACCGCGACAATTTGATCAGATATCTAAGGAACAATTTGAAATTATGTACAGATTAGGAACGGAGGGGTGAGTGAAATGAAACGAAAAATACTTATATCCATAAATCCTGAACACGTTCAAAATATTATTGCAGGGATAAAAAAATACGAGTATCGCAAAATCGCTGCTAAGCAAGATATCTCATCTATAATAATTTACGAAACGACTCCTATAAAACGAATTGTAGCAGAAGCCGAAATTATTGATGTATTAGAACTGCCCCCTGAGGAACTTTGGGAACAGACGAAAAATGAGTCGGGTATAAGTAAAGCATTCTTCGACAGATACTTCGACAATAGGACAATAGCCTTTGCATATAAATTAGGTGAGATAAAAGTATACGATAAACCAAAGACATTGATGGATTACGGCATTAAAGTTGCACCACAGTCATTTGTATATGTTTGACTATGAGATGTATTTTCTGTGAAAAGGATTCTTCGTCATCAAGAAGTGTAGAACATATTGTCCCAGCGTCGTTTGGCAATTCTATTTCGATTTTGCCCAAAGGTATTGTGTGCGATAAATGTAATAATTATTTTGCACGAAAAATCGAATCTCCTTTTCTTAATTCAGAAGTGGTCCTTCAATTGAGACAAGAACTTAAGATAAATAACCGAGAGGGAAAAACGGTTAATAGATTTGACGACTTGCCAACCAAAAACATAATGCAAATTTCTCAAGATTTACATATTGTCATGTCTCAAGAAGAGAAAACAGAGGAAGAAGTAGCGCAAACTGTATTGAAGTATCAACAATACCTCAAAAGAACGGACGAATTGCTCATAAAACTTGATTATAATTTGTCCCGACTTCTAGCTAAAATGGCGGTGGAAGCTTTTGTGCATAAGTGTCTTGATGATATGAGTGTAATTGATTACATTATTGAAGACGAGGCATTTAAAAAGATTCGGCAATATGTTCGTTATGGTGGAAATTACATTTGGGAGTACAATGCTCGGAGAATATATGCACGTAACGAAGCGTATCAAGGTGATATTACAACGCACATCAATTATGAATTTGATTTTCTATTTACTTCTCAAGGAAAGGCATATTTTATAATTGTTCTGTACGGTATTGAGTATGTTATCAATATAATTGATAACACAATAGCGGATTATGCTGAATGGCTAAAAGATAATCACTATATAAGCCCTTTATATATATCACCTGGACAGCGACAAAAAGAATTTGAAGGATATACAAATTTTTATGCAAAGTAAAATGGACTATCCCAAACTGCTTTTAAAGTAATGGAAAAAAGAGCAATGACCTTTGTAGCTTCCACCAATAATCCGGCTTCATCGACACCCTCAAACTCGCCTACCGGCTTTCCCCCGAACGAAACACCTAACCCTAACGCAAAGGGCCGCCCGGTCACCCCGGACGGCCCTTTGATAGGTGCGATTTAATTATCTTGCTCATCTTCTTCTAAGCTATCTTCGTCTTCGGGGAAAAATATGTTTTGAGCCCCGATGATAGATATTGCATCTTTTCTGTCATTTATTTCACTGCGAGACATATCTTCATATATTGTCGCAACTTCGTCCACAAGGCTTTGCGGAATGTTTCTGTTCATAATGTCGACAAGATACTCTTGCACCATAAAAGGATCAAAGGGCAGAGGTTTAATTTTGCGCAAGTAGTTGAAATAGCCGGTTGAATCAGTTGTTGTACACAGATATAGAATCAGTTCGGCAAGAGCATTGCGTTCACTTTCGTGCACTGCTTGTAAAGAGCTCTTTGGAAATAAATTTAAAAACACTTTTTCGGCAGGAGAGTCGACGCGTAATTCATACGTGTAAAGGTTTTCTTCTCGTGCTTTATCTTTTATTAGTTCATAGTAATAGCAAAGAAGTTTGCCGAGGGTACGGCCAATTCGCTCTTTAGCCTGCTCTGTAATATAAGTATCGTGACTAAAAATTGAAGTCTCAACCAATGCAGGATCATAATGCTTTTTTACATAACTTTCAAATTCAGCCTTATAATCAAAATTTGTGTTTATGGAGAAATTGGAATAGCGTCCTTGTTCATAAAAATTCTTTAAAAGATCTAGCAAGGCATTTTGTTCTTCTGATAGTTTCTTTTTAGTATGAAGATTAATCTTACTTTGAAGAGCAGGTTGGGAGTGAATTTTAAGTTCAAGTGCGAAAGCATCAATATCGGACAAATCGTAACTGCCATACAAAAACAGAACACACTTTTGGATTCTTTCAATGCTTACTGCAGCATTGTAAAGAAACATAAAAATCTGATCGTTTTGATAGATATTTCTCTCGTTGTTCAGAATAGTTAACGCATTGTATGCAAATGTTCCCGCGAGGTCGATTTCCTGTCCAATATTGAAGTTTTTAAAATATTGTAAGGTATTCAATCTTATCTCTCCTTTGCTATAGAAAAACCTTAAGAGTATTATACATATAGAAGTGCTGAAGTTCCAGTGCTAAATTAAGAAACAAACTGCTGTGGGCTGTTCGGTGTATAGCCCGATAAGATGTTGTTCTTTGGGCATGCACCATAATAAATTTGGCTGCGTGAGCTAATGCTCATGCAGCCAATAATAGTTTATTTGATTTCTTGCTCTAGTCCGGCAAATAGTCCAGAGTGGAAGAACTCGTCAATTGTAATACCTAAACCGTCACACAGCTTTTTGATGGTAGATACAGTTGCACTATTATTTCGTCCGCTAACGATATTGTTCACAGTGGACTGCGTAACGCCGCTGATGCTACTCAGCTTATTGATTGAAATATCGCGTTCTTGGCACAGTTGAATGATTCTCTGCCGGACAGCTTCGCCTACGGTCATAGGTATCACCTCTTTCTAAGTAAAATGATACCTTTATGTACTTGAAAAGATTACCCCTTTTGAGTTAAAATAACCCAAAAGGGGTGAAACTATGCATTCGTGTACATTTTTTGGTCACCGGGAGTGCCCGGAAACGATCAAAACAAAACTGCGAGATACTCTGATCGACTTGATCGAGAATCATGCAGTGGATCTGTTCTATGTGGGAAATCAGGGGCATTTTGATCATTATGTGCGGTGCGTGTTGCGGGACATAAAGCAGGCATATCCCCACATCCAATATGCCGTCGTGCTGGCTTATATGCCAGGTAAGCAGAACGAGTATGACGACTACTCCGACACCATGCTCCCGGAGGGGATTGAATCTGTCCATCCGCACTACGCCATCTCCTGGCGCAACAACTGGATGCTCCGGCAGGCAGATTATGTCGTCACCTACATCACCCATTCCTGGGGCGGCGCAGCGCAGTATGCAAAGAAGGCAAAAAGCCAGAAGAAGATAGTAATCAATTTGGTTTAACAACTCCAAAAGTGGCAAACAATTGAAAAAACTTATTGATATCTGGCAAGTATATTCTTATAATAAGAATTGAATAATAGTATTAACCAAAAGAAGGTGACGTGCGTGCGAGAACTGACATTCAAAGGCTTTTTAGCTCAATATGTAAAACGATTATCAAAGTTTGACACAAATAGCTTATATAAACTGGCTGAAGAAGCGAGCAGCGATAATGCCAGACTCAGAGAGCCCTTGTTTTTGTTTGCTCTCTATTCCGGCAAGCAAACAGTTCTGCTGCAGGCAACTAAGGACCAACATTTGTTTGCAGAGTATCAAAAAATGGTTTCGCAATATAGTGCCCAACAGATGACTCAGATGTTTGAGGATAATGATTCTGTGCTGCCGAATGAGTATCACAAGGTTTGGAGAAGCTTTCAATCTCAAAAGAACAGAGGGCAGTCGGACGATCACACAAAAGAATTGATGCGCCTTAAAGTAAAGCGTTTGCAGGAACAATACGGAGTATCTAACTATCGCATCTATACTGATCTGCAACTGAATCCAGGCAATGTAAATGCGTGGCTCAAGCATGGTGTAGCAGATAAAGTAAGCTTGGATACAGCGAGAAGAACTCTTCGCTATGTAGAGGGATATTTGTCTAAAAACTAAATAGTATAAGCAACCAGATCAACCGGCATGGGCTGATCTGGTTGTCTCTATTTCGGTAATAAAAAAGTTGTAATCAATCTAAAAAACCTCTTGACTCTGACGTAACGTCATAGTATATGATAGTGCCAAGAGGAGGGATGCGTATGATGACGGTTACGCAAGTGAGCAAGCGCACTGGGGTCAGCGTGCGGACGCTGCACCATTACGATCAGATCGGTCTACTGAACCCCACCGAGGTAACCGAGGCCGGCTATCGGCTGTATGACGACGGGGCTTTAGACAAGCTTTATATGATCCTGGTGTATCGGGAGCTGGGTCTGTCTCTGAATGAGATCAGCAGCATTCTGGACGCACCGGACTATGACCGAAACCGGGTTTTGGAGCACCAGATCAAGCTGATGCAGGAGCGCAAAGAAAAGCTGCAAAATCGAATCAGTTTTGCAAGAGAAATGTTAATGTTAGGAGTGAAATACATGGATTTTGAAGGCTTTGACCCCAAGAAAATTGATGAATACAGCCAGCAGGCTAAGGTGCTTTACGGCAAGACCGAGGCCTACAAGGAATTTGAGCAGAAGCAAAAAAGCCGCACCAAGGAGCAGGAAAAAGACCTGAACGCACAGGTGATGAACTTCTTTGCGCGGCTGGGCAAAATGCGCCCCTGCGCACCGGACAGCGAAGAAGCCCAAAATTGGGCGAAGGAGCTGCAGGCGTTCTTCACGGAGCATTTTTACACCTGCACGCCCCAGATCCTCAAAGGGCTGGCAGAAAGCTACGCCGGCGGCGGCAGTATGACGGAAAACATCGACAGAGTCGGTGGCGAGGGCACGGGCGCTTTTGCCAAGCAGGTCATTGACCTCTACACCCAGAAACTGCTATGAAAACCAGGTGGATCCTGTTCGCCGTTGCCCTGATCTTAATTGCGGTCAACCTGCTGAACGCGGATTTTTCTGCTTATCAGCAGTTATCCGCGGTCGATCTTCTTCCGGTGATCGTGATCGTATCGGTGAGCTTTCTGATAAAGACCGGCGTTCTTTCCGCCGTGTTGATCGGCATTAAAAGGATTCGGAAGAAATAAGCAAGCTGCGGATGCTTCGGCATCCGCTTTTTGTTGCGAACCCCGGAAAAATGCGGTATAATGCTTTTGGACAAAGGAGGGATACATATGCTCAAAAAACTATATACAAAAAGCGAAATCTGGTTTGCGGCGGCGTGGATCATAGCCTATGTTGTCCTTGCATCCGCAGCAGACAACATATCGGCAGATCTGGGCACCCAAAAGATCGTGACGCTGCCCATACTGATCGCAATGTCTGCAATACTCTGTTTCTTTGTCAGAAAGAACGGTCTGACGGAAAAATACGGCCTGTGCAAACCCCAACTGCCTGCCGGGAAACTGCTGTTTTACATCCCGCTGCTTGTGCTGCTGACGGCCAATTTGTGGTACGGCGCGGCGATGAATCTGCCGCCCCTGGAGACGGTGCTGTATGTCCTGAGTATGTTCTGCGTGGGCTTTCTGGAGGAACTGATCTTCCGGGGTCTGCTGTTTCAGGCCATGGCAAAGGACAGCGTGAGATCCGCCGTCATTGTATCCAGCGTTACCTTTGGCATCGGGCATATCGTAAACCTCTTTAACGGCTCCGGGGCGGAGCTGCTGCCGAATCTTTTGCAGGTGGTGTACGCCATCGCCATCGGCTTCGCCTTCGTGATGATCTATGTAAAAAGCAAGAGCTTGCTGCCCTGTATCCTCACCCACAGCATTTTCAACGGACTCAGCGCCTTTTCCAACAAAGCGGCTATGACACCCCAAAGAGAGCTCCTCTCCGGCATTTTGCTTGCGGTGATCGCCGGGAGCTATGCCCTGTATCTTGCGTTGGCAGTAAAGGAAGCTGAATAGCGAGACAATAACAGATGGAGAGCTGACAAGGAAACAAGGCTTTAAGAATTACAAGTTGAAAAATCGTTCCGTTCCGAATGCTGTAGAATATACCTATACATACACAGTCAATGGTAAGTCGTATCATCTCCGAGGGGTACAACATACGCATTCACGAAATCTCCGTAAACGCATCACAATTGTATATCTACGCGGTTTTCCGCGTTGTGCATATGAAGAACATTTTTCTGGGATACAAGAATGGTTGATTGGAACCAGTTTTACCGCAATGGGTATATTTTTGCTTTTGCTCTATTTTTGTGTTGCTTGAACAGCTAAACAGATCATCACATTTCGGACGGACAGCAACAGACAGTTGCTTGTGAAGTGACACACCCAATGATACAATAGCTGTATCACATATACGAAGGTAGGGAAGATGGAAACCAAAGATATCATTCTGCAGCTTCGGACGAAAAAGGGCCTTTCCCAGGAGGCGCTGGCCGAAAAGGTGTTCGTCACCCGGCAGGCGGTGAGCCGCTGGGAAAACGGCGAAACTGTGCCCAGTACCGAGACCCTGAAGCTTCTTTCCAAGCTCTTTGATGTGTCTA
>JAFSDV010000008.1 GCA_017436035.1 Oscillospiraceae bacterium
AACCCCAGAGTTTCCAGATCTTCTGCGCTGGCATCCAAGGCTTCCGGTTATCCCATTGCCCGTGTGACAGCGAAGATTGCGGTGGGTATGGCTTTGGAGGATATCAAGATCGCCAACACAAATGCGGCTTTTGAGCCAAAGCTGGACTATGTGATCGCCAAGCTGCCCCGTTTCCCCTTTGATAAGTTTACTTCTGCTACCAACAAGCTGGGTACGCAGATGAAGGCCACCGGCGAGGTTATGGGTATCGGCTCTAATTTAGAGGAGTGTCTGCTTAAGGGTATCCGTTCACTGGAGATCGGCGCAAACCACATTTATCATCCCAAGTTTGACAATATGTCCGTAGACGAGCTGCTGGATTATATCAAGGAGTTCCGTTCCGACAATATCTTCGCCATCGCAGAGCTGATCTACCACGGTGTTTCTATCGAAAAACTCCATGAGATCACCCAGATCACGCCCTTCTTCCTGGAAGCGATCAAGAATATCGTGGAAATGGAGGAGACGCTGAAGGCGAATGTGCGGGTGTTGGATGTACTGGTCGCGGCAAAGAAAATGGGTTTCAGCGACAAGTATATTGCCCGGATGTGGAACTGCGCCGAGCTGGATGTTGATAATTTCCGGAAGGAGCATAACGTGTTCCCGGTGTTCAAAATGGTGGATACCTGCCATACCGGCGCGTATATTCCGTATTTCTACTCCTCTTATACCGGGGACAATGCGTCGAAGCTGACACAGAAAAAGAAGATCATCGTTCTTGGCGCAGGTCCGATCCGTATCGGTCAGGGCGTGGAGTTTGACTATTCTACAGTTCATGCAGTGATGACCATCCGCAATTCCGGTTATGAGGCAATCATCATCAACAACAACCCCGAGACCGTTTCTACAGACTACACAACAGCGGATAAGCTGTACTTTGAGCCTTTGACGCCCGAAGATGTAATGAACATCATCGAGTTTGAAAAGCCCATTGGCGTGATTGCTTCTTTGGGCGGTCAGACAGCCATCAATTTAGCACAGCCGCTGACAGACCGGGGCGTGAAGATCATTGGTACGGACTGTGCTGCCATTGATAAGGCAGAAGACCGGAATGCTTTTGAGAATCTGCTCAATGAGCTGGACATTCCCCGTGCAAAGGGCCGCGCCGTAACCAAGATTGAAGACGGTATCAGCGCAGCTGCTGAGATTGGCTATCCGGTTTTGGTCCGCCCCTCCTTTGTGCTGGGTGGTCGGGCAATGCAGATCGTTGCAAACGAGGATCAGCTGCGCCATTACCTGCGCACCGCGGTTGAGATCGATGAGGACAAGCCGGTCTTGGTGGATAAGTATATTCAGGGCAGAGAGGTGGAGGTTGACGCCATCTGTGACGGACGGGATGTATTCATTCCCGGCATCATGGAGCTGGTTGAGCGTACAGGTGTTCACTCCGGTGACTCGATTTCTGTGTACCCGCCTTTCTCCATCAGCGACCGGGTAAAGGGCATTATTCTGCAGTACGCCAAAAAGCTGGGCCTGGGTATTGGCATCGTTGGTCTGTTCAACATCCAGTTTATCGTGGACGAGCATGATCAGGTGTATATTATCGAGGTCAACCCCAGATCTTCCCGTACAGTTCCGTTCCTCAGTAAATCCACCGGATATTCTTTAGCGGATATTGCAACGGAGGTCATTCTGGGTAAGAGCCTGAAGGAGCTGGGCATCTTTGACATCTATCCCAATGAGAAGGACCGCTGGTATGTAAAAGCACCTGTATTCTCCTTTAATAAGATCCGTGGCTTGGATGCATACCTGTCTCCTGAGATGAAGTCCACCGGTGAAGCGATCGGCTACGACCGGACTATGACCAGAGCACTTTACAAGGCACTGCAGGCCTCCGGTATGCATTTACAGAATTACGGCACAGTGTTTGCTACCATTGCCGACAGAGATAAGGAAGAGGCACTGCCCTTGATTCGCAGGTTCTATGAGTTGGGCTTCAATATTGAGGCTACAGCGGGTACTGCCAAGTACCTGAAGGAGCACGGTATCCGCACCCATGTGCTCAAGAAGATCAGCACCGGCAGCGATGAGATTCCGGAAGCTCTGCGGCAGGGGCATATTGCCTACGTGATCAACACCAGAGATCCCGGCTCCGCCCATGATGACGGTCTGAAGATCCGTCAGATCGCAACAGAGTACAACGTAACCATGTTTACGGCACTGGATACTGTAAAGGTTCTGCTGGATGTGCTGGAGGAGACCACGTTGACGATTTCTACTATTGATGCGTGAGTGTTAGAAAAAGTCAGGGGCAGGGAAACCTCTGCCCCTGACAATACAGCAAAAGGGCAAGTGAAATGAAACAAAGTTATTTTAAGATCGTTGAAAATACGGCTTTAACAGACAATGTATATAAAATGGTGCTGCAAGGGGATACCTCTGCCATTACCGCGCCGGGACAGTTTGTAAATATCCGGCTGGATGGACTCTATCTGCGCAGACCCATCTCCGTATGCGATGTGCAGGGGGATCTGCTGACGCTAATTTATAAAACGGTGGGCAAGGGAACAAAGCAGATGTCCCAAATGACATCCGGAAAGCTGGATGTACTGACCGGATTGGGCAACGGCTATGACCTAACGGATTCCGGTGAGAAGCCGGTCCTGCTGGGTGGCGGCGTCGGCGTACCGCCTATGTATCTGCTGGCGAAGCAGCTGATCAGTCAGGGTAAGCAGGTGCAGGTGGTTCTGGGCTTCAATACTGCTGCTGAGGTCTTTTACGAAGAAGCGTTCAAGGCTTTGGGCGCGGAAGTGACCGTAACCACAGTTGACGGTTCCTACGGTGTGAAAGGCTTTGTAACCGATGTTTTGGAGGGTCTGGAATACACCTATTTTTATACCTGCGGTCCTGAACCTATGCTCAAGGCGGTGTATAAAGCGTCCCGAACTTCCGGGCAAATGAGCTTTGAAAAGCGTATGGGCTGCGGCTTTGGTGCCTGTATGGGCTGCTCCTGTAAAACGATTACCGGCTACAAGCGCATCTGCAAGGAAGGTCCGGTGCTGAAGAAGGAGGAGATCTTATGGGAAGACTGAGCGTGAATCTCTGCGGAATCGAACTGGACAATCCTGTGATCCCCGCGTCAGGCACCTTTGGCTACGGCTATGAGTATGCCGAGCTCTTTGACATCAACTGTCTGGGTACATTCTCTTTTAAGGGGACGACCAAAGATCCCCGTTTCGGCAACCCTACACCCCGGATCGCGGAGTGTACTGCCGGTATGATCAATGCGGTAGGTCTGCAAAATCCCGGCGTGGAGCAGGTGATTGCTCACGAATTGCCGGAGCTGAAAAAGTGCTTTCACAAGCCGGTTATGGCCAATGTGAGCGGTTTTTCTGTGGAGGACTACGCATACACCTGCCAAAAGCTGGACAAAGAGGAGCAGGTAGGCTGGCTGGAAGTGAATGTGAGCTGCCCCAATGTCCACGGCGGCGGCATGAGCTTCGGAACTGACCCCAAAGCGGCAGCGGAAGTGACAGCCGCAGTCAAGAAAGTCACCACCAAACCGGTGATTGTAAAGCTCAGCCCCAATGTGACGGATGTTGTTTCTATCGCAAAGGCCTGTGAGGATGCCGGCGCGGATGGCATCAGTCTGATCAACACCATGCTGGGTATGCGCTTTGACCTGCGTACACGCAAGCCCATCATTGCCAATAAAATGGGTGGATTTTCCGGTCCTGCGATTTTTCCGGTTGCGCTGCGAATGGTCTATCAGGTGGCGCAGAGCGTGAACGTGCCTGTTGTGGGCATGGGCGGTGTAAGCAGTGCTGAGGATGTAATTGAGATGATGACGGCAGGCGCTTCTGCTGTAGAAGTGGGCGCTGCAAATTTGGTTAACCCTTACATTTGCAAGCAGATCATCGATGATCTGCCCCGGGTGATGGATGAATACAGGATCAACACCTTGAGTGAATTGACAGGAGGTGCTTTCTAATGGGTAAGGATGTAATTGTGGCTTGTGACTTTGCAAGCGCAAAGCAGACCTTTGAGTTTTTAGACAAGTTTACAGGACGCAAGCCCTTTGTAAAGATCGGTATGGAACTGTTTTACGCAGAAGGACCTGAAATCGTCAGGCAGATCAAAGCAAGAGGACACAAGATCTTTTTGGACTTAAAGCTTCACGACATCCCTAATACAGTCAAAAAGGCAATGGCAGTGCTGTCCAGTCTGGATGTGGATATTACCAACCTTCATGCTGCCGGTACAACCCCGATGATGCAGGGTGCGTTAGAGGGACTGACCCGACCTGACGGCAGCCGTCCGCTGCTGATCGCCGTGACGCAGCTCACTTCCACCGATCAGGAGACGATGGAGCGGGATATCCTGATCAAAGAGCCCATCGATCAGGTGGTTATGCATTATGCAAAGACTGCTAAAAATGCCGGTTTGGACGGCATTGTATGCTCCCCTCTGGAGGCAGGTAAAGTACATGAGACTTGCGGCAGTAAGTTTTTGACGATTACTCCGGGTGTCCGCTTTGCTGACGGCGATGTGGGTGATCAAAAGCGGGTCATGACACCGGCACAAGCAAAGCAAATCGGCTCGGACTACATCGTTGTAGGCCGTCCTATCACTGCTGCTGCCGATCCGGTGGCGGCTTATGAACGCTGCGTTGCAGAGTTTTGCGACTGATAATACGAGTATTCACTTCACATACAGAAAGGTGATGGAATCATGGAAAGCTATAAAAGAGAATTTATTCAATTCCTGCAGGACGCGGGCGTTTTGAGGTTTGGTGATTTTACTGCCAAATCCGGTCGCAAGATCCCTTATTTTATCAATGCCGGTCAGATCAAGACCGGAGAGGAAATCGCCCGGCTGGGTGAATTTTACGCCAAAGCATATTTGGAGAAGATCGGCAATAAAAAGACCGTGCTGTACGGACCTGCATATAAAGGCATTTCTATTGCGGTTTCTGCTGCGGTTGCACTGGCAAAGAACGGTTTGGATGTACCCTTCTTCTTTAACCGCAAAGAGGTGAAGGATCACGGTGAAGGCGGTGTTTTCGTCGGTTATGTACCGACTCAGGGCGAAGAGATCGTGATTGTTGAGGATGTGATCACCGCCGGCACTGCCATCCGTGAGAGCATGGCGATTCTTGGCGGTCTGGAGGGCGTAAAGGTTGCTGCGACCTTTGTGATGGTAGACCGGAAGGAAAAGGGTAAGACAGACAAATCTGCCATGGCTGAGGTTGAGGAAGAGTTTGGATTTCCTGTGTACTCGGTGGTGGATGTTTACGATATTATCGAGTTCCTGGAGGAGGATCCCGCCAACGCCGAAAATGTTACGCGCATTAAAAACTATTTGGCCGTGAATGGAGCAAAAGCATGAGAAGCTTGATTGATATCGTTGATTTTACCGTTGAGGAATTGGACGAGCTGCTGCACACAGCCTGCGATATCAGCGAGAATCCTGAAAAATACGCAGACTGCTGTAAGGGAAAGAAACTGGCAACACTGTTTTTCGAGCCCTCCACCCGTACACGCCTGAGCTTTGAGGCAGCAATGCTGGAGTTGGGCGGTAACGTGATTGGCTTTAGTGAAGCAAGCTCTTCCTCTGCGGCAAAGGGTGAGAGCATTGCGGATACTGCAAAGATGATCAGTTGCTATGCAGATATTATGGCAATGCGTCATCCCAAAGAGGGTGCACCCTATGTGGCTGCAAAAAGTGCCAGTATTCCGGTGATCAACGCAGGAGACGGCGGCCATTGTCACCCCACACAAACCCTTGCAGATCTGCTGACCATTTATCGGGAGCTGGGCAGATTAGACCATTTGACTGTGGGCTGCTGCGGTGACTTGAAGTATGGCAGAACAGTTCATTCCCTGATCTCCGCGATGAGCCGGTATCCCAATGTCAAGGTTGTGCTGATCGCGCCGGAGGAGCTGCGGCTGCCCAAGTATGTGAAGTACGAGGTTTTGGAGAAGAACGGCATGGACTATGTGGAGACCACCTCTTTGGAAGAGGCGATCCCCCAGTTGGATGTGTTGTATATGACCCGTATCCAGAGAGAGCGGTTTGACAGCTTTGATGAATACGAGCGGTTGAAGGACAGTTATGTACTGACACCGGAAAAAATGGCGTTAGGCAAGCCGGAGATGCGGGTGCTGCATCCGCTGCCCAGAGTAAACGAGATCAGCGTGAAGGTAGACGATGATCCAAGGGCAGCTTATTTCCGGCAGGCACTGAACGGTAAATATATGCGTATGGCTCTGATCCTGAAGCTGCTGAAGGAAGCGAAAGAGGGCAGGCAGATGGAGTCTCTGGGAGAAGTGCTGACCAATGTGCTCCATTGTGATAATCCCCGGTGTATCACTTCCACAGAGCAGGAGCTGGACCATATTTTTAAGTGTGTTGACAGCTCCCGGGGTATCCATCGGTGTATTTACTGCGAGTCCAAAAAAGTTCAGCAGGCTTAACCCTGGACGGAAGAGAAAACGCTCGTATAAACTTATACAAAACAGAAGCGATTTCTGACAAAAATAGTATCAAAAAGAGAGAAACAGTCGCAACCTGCCTTGACATGAAAAACCCACCGTGATACAATTATTCTGTAATAAAACCATTCTTTGCGACTGACGGAAATTGTGGAGCACCACAAGGGAACAAAGAGTGTTATGGAAGCCGACCGTCTGGGCGCGATTAACCGTAGCAGGTTGGTTGCGCCCTTTTTTAAGTGCTTGGAGGTATATTTATGAGAAAAGTCGGAATTTTAATGGGAAGCGACAGCGATCTGCCAATCGTGCAAAAGACGATCGATACGCTCAAATCCCTGAACATTCCTTATGAAGTGCATATTTACTCAGCGCACAGAACGCCGGTTGAGGCACGGGATTTTGCTGTAAACGCAAGAGCAAACGGCTTTGGTGCCATCGTTGCAGCTGCTGGAATGGCTGCTCATTTAGCGGGTGCTGTTGCGGCAAATACTACACTTCCGGTCGTTGGAATTCCTTGCAAGGGACCTGTTTTAGACGGTATGGATGCGCTGCTGTCAACAGTACAGATGCCTTCCGGTATTCCGGTTGCAACTGTTGCAATTAACGGCGCGGTGAATGCTGCGCTGCTTTGTGCCCAGATCATTGCGGTAGAGGATCAGGAACTGGCAGCAAAACTTGATGCTAAGCGCGCCGCTGACGCAGCAAAGGTACTGGAAAAGGATGCTGCAATTGCCGCGAATCTGTAAATCTGTAATACTATTTTAATTTCAAATAAGGAGCGAATCATTATGGAAAACCTGACCCTGCTTTACACCGGAAAAACAAAAAATGTTTATGCACTGCCCAACGGCAACTGTCTGCTAAAGTTTAAGGATGACTGCACAGGTAAGGATGGCGTGTTTGATCCCGGCGAAAATGCTGTTGGATTGACTATCGAGGGCGTAGGCGATGTGAACCTGCGGATGTCTATTTATTTCTTTGAGAAGATCAACGCTGCCGGTATTAATACCCACTATGTTGCAGCGAACCTCGATGACACCACTATGGAAGTAAAAGCCGCAAAGGTGTTTGGTAAGGGCTTGGAAGTCATCTGCCGCTATAAGGCTGTAGGCTCCTTCTTCCGCCGTTATTCTGATTACTGCACCGAAGGACAGGATCTGCCTGCCTATGTGGAGACCACCTTTAAGAATGATGAAAAGGGTGATCCGCTGGTTACAAAAGACGGCTTGGTGGACTTGGGCGTTATGACCGCTAAGCAGTATGACGATCTGAAGGCTATGACACAGGCAATTACCAAGATTGTTGCCGATGACCTGAAGGAAAAGGGTCTGGATCTATATGACATCAAGTTTGAATTTGGTTATGATGCTGACGGAAACGTGATGCTCATTGATGAGATCGCTTCAGGAAATATGCGTGTTTATAAGGACGGCAAGTATGTCGATCCGATGACTCTGAATAAGCTGTTTTTTGCATAAATACGAATCTGTTTTGACGGACAGCGGTTAAGCCGCTGCCCGCCAAAATGCTGTTTATAAGTTTTCTCGATTTTCGTAAAGGAGTACACAATGGGCGGATTTTTCGGCATCACATCAAAAACCGATTGTATGATGGATGTGTTTTTTGGCGTGGATTATCATTCTCATTTAGGCACACGCCGGGGCGGTATGGCGGCGTATGACCGTCAGATCGGTTTGCAGCGTGTGATCCATAATATAGAGAATTCTCCGTTTCGGACAAAATTCGAGCATGTTTTGGAGGAAATGAGCGGCACAGCAGCCATTGGCTGCATCAGTGACACAGATCCACAGCCACTGCTGATTCGTTCAAGGCTTGGCACATATGCCATTTCCATCATTGGTGCGATCAATAATGCGAATGCGCTGATCAATCAGTATTTGGTCTGCAGTGGCGGTCACTTTGATGCAATGACCGGCGGCAAAATCAATTCCACAGAGCTGGTAGCGGCTTTGATTAGCCAAAAGGACAGTTATGTGGATGGTATTTTATTTGCCCAACAGGTCATCGAGGGAACAGCCAACATCCTGCTGCTGACCGACGAAGGAAAGCTCATTGCTGCCAGAGACCGGTTGGGCAGGATCCCGGTACAAATCGGAAAGAATGACGAGGGTTACTGTGTTTCCTTTGAGCAGTTTGCTTATACCAAGCTGGGATATGAGCATGTATGCGAATTGGGCCCCGGTGAGATCGCAGAGCTGACCCCTGATGGAATGAAGCAGCTTTCTCCTCCCGGTCAGGAAATGCGGATGTGCGCATTTCTTTGGAGCTACTACGGTTATCCAACCTCCACATATGAAGGCGTTAATGTAGAGGCTATGCGTTATCGCAATGGCGCGGCGATTGCTCAGCGGGATATGGCTATGGGACGGTCCATGGATATCGACTATGTAGGCGGTGTTCCGGATTCCGGTACGCCCCACGCCATTGGCTATGCAAACTGCACAGGGCGACCCTTTGCCCGGGCATTTATCAAGTATACACCGACCTGGTCCAGAAGCTTCACACCGGCAAAACAATCGGACCGGAACAAGATTGCCAAGATGAAGCAGATTCCGGTCCATGAGCTGATCCAAGGTAAGAATTTGCTGTTTGTGGATGATTCCATCGTTCGTGGCACGCAGCTCAAAGAGACTGTTGATTTCCTGTATGAGAACGGTGCCAAGTCTGTGCATATGCGCTCTGCCTGCCCGCCGATCATGTATAGCTGTAAGTATTTGAATTTCTCCCGTTCCACCAGTGATATGGACCTGATCTCCCGCAGGGTGATCGTAGAGCTGGAAGGTGAAGAGGGTCTTAAGCATATCGATGAGTATGCGGACGGCGATACAGAGCGCGGAAAGGCAATGCGAAAAATGATCTGCGATAAGTTCAAGTTCGCTTCCCTAGGCTTCCAAACGCTGGATGGCGTGATCAACGCTATCGGATTAGAGCCCTGTAAGCTGTGTACCTATTGCTGGAACGGCAAGGAATGATAAAAGGAGATTGGGTTATGGAAAAAAGTTATTCTGCAAGCTATGCCGCTGCCGGTGTGGATATTACTGCCGGATATCGGGCGGTTGAATTGATGAAAAAGCACGTTGCCCGTACCCGTAACGCGGGTTGCTTGGACGATGTGGGCGGTTTTGGCGGCTGTTTTGGTCTGCCTGTTGCCGGTATGGAAGAGCCGGTGCTGGTGTCCGGTACAGACGGCTGCGGCACAAAGGTCAAGCTGGCAATCCTGATGGACAAGCACGACACCATTGGCATCGATGCGGTGGCTATGTGCGTTAACGATATCATTTGCTGCGGCGCGAAGCCTCTGTTTTTTCTGGACTACATTGCCTGCGGAAAGAATGTTCCGGAAAAAATTGCAGAAATCGTCGGCGGCGTAGCAGAGGGCTGTGTTCAGTCCGGTGCAGCATTGATCGGCGGTGAAACTGCCGAGCATCCCGGTATGATGCCTGTGGAGGAATATGATCTGGCTGGTTTTGCAGTAGGCATCGTGGATAAGAAAAAGATCATTGACAACACCAAGATGAAGGAAGGGGACGTGGTGATCGCGCTGCCCTCCACCGGTATCCATTCCAATGGCTTCAGCCTGTGCCGGAAGGTGTTTGATATTGACAACAACAACCCGGAGCTGTATGTACCCCGGGAGGAGCTGGGCGGCAAGACAACTGCCGAAGCCTTGCTTGTGCCTACCAAAATATACGTCAAGCCTGTGCTTGCACTGCTGGAAAAGGTGAACGTGAAGGGCATCAGCCATATCACCGGCGGTGGTTTCTATGAGAATATTCCCCGTTCTATTCCCGACGGACTTTGCGCCAAGATCGACAGAAGCGCAGTAAAGGTCCTGCCCATCTTTGACCTGATCGCAAAGACCGGAAATATTCCGGAGCGGGATATGTTTAATACATACAATATGGGTGTTGGAATGAGCATCGTCGTGCCTGCAGAGGAAGTGGAGACAGCACTGCAGATCCTGAAGACCAATGGCGAGGATGCTTATGTAATCGGAAGCATTATTGCATCTGATGATAAAATTGTAATCGAATAAAAAGGGGAGTCTGGAATGGATAAAGCGCGAATCGCTGTGCTGGTTTCCGGTGGCGGTACCAACCTTCAGGCACTGATCAACGCTCAGAACAAAGGGATCATCAGCAGCGGTCAGATCGCGTTGGTGATCTCCAACAATCCCAATGCCTTTGCACTGAAGCGTGCGGCTAAGGCTGGCATTCCAACAGCGGTAATTACAAAAAGTGAATTGGGAAGTCAGCAAGCTTTTGAGGAACGAATCAAGAAAGAACTGCAGAGCTATCAGATCGATTTGATTGTGCTGGCTGGATTTATGTCCATTCTGAGCAAAAATTTTACGGCAGATTTTCCGGAGCGCATTGTGAATGTGCACCCTTCGCTGATCCCTGCGTTCTGCGGCAAGGGATATTACGGCCTTCGTGTTCATGAAGAGGCACTGAAATACGGTGTAACGGTTACGGGCGCGACTGTGCATTTTGTTAACGAGATCCCTGACGGCGGCAGAATTATTCTCCAAAAAGCAGTAAAGATTAAGGAGGGTGACACGCCGGAGATTTTGCAGAAGCGTGTGATGAAGCAGGCGGAGTGGAAAATCTTGCCCGAGGCGGTTGAACAGGTAAGTAAAAAGCTGATGAATAACAGAAAGGTAGTATTGAGATGAACGTGTATGAAACTGGTTCCCTGGCGGAGAAGCTTTCCAACAATACATATCCGGGACGCGGAATTGTGCTGGGTATCAGCCCGGACGGAAAGAAAGCAGTTGCTGCTTATTTTATTATGGGACGCAGTGTGAACTCCCGTAATCGGGTGTTTGTGGCAGAGCCGGACGGAATTCGGACCGAAGCCCATGATCCCAGCCTGATGAAGGATCCTCACCTGATTATTTATCATCCTGTACGGGAAGCCGGCTGCGGTCTGATCGTTACAAACGGCGATCAGACAGACACGGTTTGGGAATACCTGTCCAGAGGTGAAAGCTGGGAGGCCGCTCTGCGCACCAGAATGTTTGAGGACGACGGTCCTAATTGGACACCCAGAATCAGCGGCATTCAGGGGAAGGACGGCAGCTATAAGATGTCCATATTGAAGGCTGCAGATGCTGAAGGCAGTGCATGCGCAAGGTTCTTCTATGAGTATCCCGGCGTTGCTGGTTTGGGTCATTTTATCCACACCTATGTGTGTGACGGAAATCCTGTGATTCCCACTTTCCAGGGTGAGCCGGAGCGTGTGGAGCTGTGCAATGACATCGATGAGCTGACAGATCTGCTTTGGAATAACCTGAATCCGGACAACAAGATCTCTCTGTTTGTCCGTTATACGGACCTTGAAACCGGTAAATTTGAGCAAAGAATCCTCAATAAGCATCAGTAAAGGAGCAATACAAATGAAAGAGTTTGAACTGAAGTACGGCTGCAACCCCAATCAAAAGCCTGCGAAGCTGTATATGCATGACGGCAGCGAGCTGCCTTTTACCATTCTGAACGGCAGACCCGGATACATCAATTTTATGGATGCACTGAACTCCTGGCAGCTGGTCAAGGAGCTGAAGGCAGCAACAGGTATGGTTGCAGCCACCTCCTTTAAGCACGTATCACCTACCTCTGCTGCAGTCGGCAAGCCTCTGAGCGAGGATCTGAAGAAGGCCTGCTTTGTTGACGATGTTGAGGGCCTGGACGAGAATCCTCTGGCCTGCGCATATGCCCGTGCCCGGGGTACGGACCGGATGTGCTCCTTTGGTGACTGGGTCGCTCTGTCTGATATCTGTGATGCAATGACTGCCAAATTGATCGCCCGGGAGGTTTCCGACGGCGTGATTGCCCCCGGTTATACCGAAGAGGCTCTGGAAATCCTGAAGACAAAGCGCAAGGGCAGCTATAATGTGGTAGCGATCGACCCCAATTATGTTCCTGCTGAGGCTGAAAACAAGCAGGTTTACGGCATTACATTCCAGCAGGGTCGGAATAATTTCAAAATTGGTGAAGAGCTGCTGCAGAACATCGTAACTGAAAACAAAGATATGCCTCAGGATGCAAAGGTCGACCTGATCGTTGCGCTGATCACTCTCAAGTACACCCAATCCAACTCTGTGTGCTTTGCGGTGGACGGACAGGCGATCGGTGTAGGTGCCGGTCAGCAGAGCCGGATTCACTGCACCAGACTTGCCGGAACAAAGGCTGACACATGGTTCCTGCGGCAGCATCCCAAGACGCTCAATCTGCCTTTCCGCTCTGATCTGGGACGCCCCAACCGGGACAATGTGATCGATGGCTATATCAACGGCAATGAAGAGGATGTCTGCGCAGACGGTATTTGGCAGAATTACTTCACCGCTCAGCCTGAGCGTCTGACAGAGGAAGATAAGAAGGCGTGGCTTGCGAGCCGGCAGAATGTCGCTCTGGGCTCTGATGCGTTCTTCCCCTTCAGCGATAACATTAAGCGTGCGGCCGCTTCCGGTGTAAAGTATATTGCTGAGCCCGGCGGCTCCATACGTGACGATCTGGTCATTGAGGAATGTAACAAGCGTGGCATTGTGATGGCCTTTACCGGCATGCGTCTGTTCCACCACTAAGAATATAGCAGGGCGGACTCTGTCCGCCCAATCCCCATGATTGAGGAGGTCCGTATGAAGATAATGGTCGTTGGCGGCGGCGGAAGAGAGCATGCCATCATTAAGAAATTAAAAGAAAATCAATCTGTGACCGAGATCTTTGCCTTGCCCGGAAACGGCGGTATGGCACAGGATGCGATCTGCGTGGATATCGGCGCAAAGGATATTGAGAATATTGTGCAATTTGCCTGCGAAAACGGTATTGAATATGCGGTAGTTGCCCCTGATGATCCGCTGGTTTTGGGCTGTGTGGATGCACTGGAGGCAAAAGGTATTCCCTGCTTCGGTCCTCGTAGCGAGGCGGCAGTGATTGAGGGAAGCAAGGTTTTTTCTAAGAATCTGATGAAAAAATATGGCATTCCCACTGCTGCATATGAGGTTTTTACCGATATGGAGGCAGCCCTTGCCTATTTGGAAACTGCGCCTATTCCCACAGTTATTAAGGCTGACGGACTGGCGTTGGGCAAGGGCGTGATCATTGCCGAGACCCGGCAGGAGGCCATGGATGCGGTTCGTTCCATGATGGCGGATAAGGTTTTTGGAAAAAGCGGTGATCAGATCGTTATTGAAGAGTTTTTGACCGGTCCGGAGGTGTCTGTTTTGGCATTTACCGACGGTAAGACGGTTGTACCCATGGTTTCTTCCATGGATCACAAACGGGCAGGGGACAATGACACCGGACTGAACACCGGCGGTATGGGCACTGTTGCGCCCAATCCCTATTACACTGATGCAATCGCCTGGGAATGTATGGAGAAGATCTTCATGCCGACGATCCGTGCTATGAATGAAGAAAACCGCACCTTTAAGGGCTGCCTGTATTTCGGTCTGATGCTGACACAGGATGGTCCTAAGGTTATTGAATATAACTGCAGATTTGGTGATCCGGAAACACAGGTTGTTTTGCCGCTTTTGAAAAGCGACCTGCTGACAGTGATGCAGGCAACAACAAACGGCACACTGGCGGATACCCCGGTGGAGTTTGCAGATCAGCATGCCTGCTGTGTTATTACAGCCTCTGCCGGCTATCCGCAAAGCTATGAAAAAGGTTTTGAGATCACTATGACCGAAGAGACCCGGGCACATACGTTTGTTGCTGGTGCGGCATTGAAGGATGGAAAGCTGGTAACTGCCGGCGGTCGTGTGACCGGTACAACTGCGGTTGCAGACAGTTTGCAGGAAGCAATACGCGAGGCATATCGGCTTGCTGACGGTGTGCGTTTTGAAAAGGCATACCGCAGAAGTGACATTGGTCAGCGTGCGCTGGCCGCGAAGCAATAAGGAGGGTGCTGCCATGGTTTATCGTGTATATGTAGAAAAGAAGAAGGGGCAGACCCATGAGGCGGACAGCCTGTTTAAGGAGATCAAAGAATTTCTCCAGATCAAAGGACTGACGTCTGTGCGGGTTCTGAACCGCTATGATGTGGAGCGGATCGATCAGGAACTGTTTCACTACGCTGTAAAAGCTGTGTTTTCTGAGCCGCAGGTGGATACGGTTAGCTTTGATGTCCCGAAGGGCTCAATCGTATTTGCGGTTGAGCCGCTGCCCGGACAGTTTGATCAAAGAGCGGATTCTGCCGCCCAGTGCATTCAGATCCTTTCTCAGGGCGAGCGTCCCCTGGTCCGTACAGCAAAGGTCTACGTCTTGGAAGGACAGCTGTCTGATGCAGATGTTGCTGCCATCCGCAAGCATGTGATCAACCCGGTGGAGAGCCGGGAAGCCGGTCTTCAGCTGCCTGAAACCCTGGAGATGGAAGTGACCATCCCGGAATCCGTTGCAACAGTGGAGGGCTTTTTGGAGCTGGATCGAGAGGGTCTGGCAGAGATGATCAAAAGCCATGGTCTTGCCATGGATCTGGATGATATTACCTTCTGCCAAGACTATTTCAAGTCGGAAAACCGCAACCCCACCATTACAGAAATTCGTATGATCGATACCTACTGGTCCGATCATTGCCGCCATACCACCTTCAACACCACCATCGATGATGTAAAGTTTGAGGATGCGCTGCTTCAAAGTGCGTATGATGAATACCTTGCGACCCGCAAGGAATTGGGCCGTACCAAGCCCGTCAATCTGATGGATATTGGTACGCTGGCAGGCAAGTACCTGCGGAAAAACGGGTATTTGGAAAAGCTGTATGAGTCTGAGGAAATCAACGCCTGCACTGTCCGTATGACTGTGACAGTGGACGGTGAGGAGCAGCCCTGGCTTCTGCTGTTTAAGAACGAGACCCATAACCATCCCACAGAGATCGAACCCTTTGGCGGTGCGGCTACCTGTATCGGCGGCGCGATCCGTGATCCGTTGGCAAGCCGTGCGTATGTGTATGCGGCTATGCGTGTTACCGGTGCTGCTGACCCTTTGAAGCCTGTCCATGAGACTATCAAGGGCAAGCTGCCTCAGCGAAAGATCGTGACGACCGCTGCTGCAGGCTATTCCTCCTACGGCAACCAAATCGGTTTGTGCACCGGTATGGTGGACGAGCTGTATCACCCCGGTTACGCTGCCAAGCGCATGGAGATTGGTGCGGTTATCGGCGCGGTCCATGAGGACCATTCCAAGCCGGACTATCCCGCACCCGGTGATCAGGTGATTCTTTTGGGCGGTAAAACCGGTCGCGATGGTTGTGGTGGTGCAACAGGCTCCTCTAAGAGCCATACTGTTGAATCGTTGGGCTCTTGCGGCGCAGAGGTTCAGAAGGGTAATGCGCCTGAGGAGCGGAAGCTGCAAAGACTGTTCCGTAACGGCGAAGCAGCGGTGATGATCAAACGCTGCAACGATTTCGGCGCAGGCGGTGTTTCCGTTGCCATCGGTGAATTGGCAGACGGTCTTCAGATTGATTTGAATAAAGTTCCAAAGAAATACGAGGGCTTGGATGGCACAGAGTTGGCTATTTCCGAATCTCAGGAGCGTATGGCAATCGTGGTTGCAGCTGAAAATGTTGACCGCTTCTTAGAGCTTGCTGCCCAGGAAAATCTGGAAGCAACAGTTGTTGCGGAGGTTACTGAGGAAGCCAGACTGAGAATGAGCTGGAATGGACAGACCATCTGCGATATCAGCCGCGCGTTCCTCAATTCCAACGGCGCAGAAAAGCACGTCAATGTAGAATTGGCTGCTCCTGCTGATTTCAAGCCTGTGATCAACGGCAGCTTTACGGAGAATATGAACCGTGTTGCTACCGATCTGAACACCTGTTCCAAGCGCGGTCTTTCCGAACGGTTTGATGCTTCCATTGGCGCAGGTACGGTTTTGATGCCCTTTGGCGGCATCCATCAGCAGACCCCCATTCAGGCTATGGTCCACAAGATCAGTCTGGAAAAGGGGCATACAGATGACTGCTCGGTGATGGCATGGGGTTATAACCCGTTTATTACGGAAAAGAGCCCCTATCACGGCGCGTATCTGGCTGTTGTGGAGTCTGTATCCAAGCTGATTGCTACAGGTGCAAGCTTTGAAGATGTATACTTGACCTTCCAGGAGTACTTCCTGCGGGTCGGCAAGGATGCAAAACGCTGGGGTCAGCCCACTGCTGCACTGCTTGGCGCGTTTAAGGCGCAGATGGACCTGAAGATCGCGGCAATCGGCGGAAAGGACTCTATGTCCGGTACATTTGAGGACTTGGATGTGCCGCCCACGCTGGTGTCTTTTGCTGTCACAACGGACAAGATTCCAAATATTATTTCCAACGAGTTCAAGAAGGCTGGCAGCAAGGTCGTTTGCCTGTGTCCCGAATATGATCAAAACGGTCTGCCTGTAACTGAATCGTTGCTGAGCGTGTTTAAGCGTGTCACCCAGCTGATGCGTGATGGTAAGGTACAGTCCTGCTATACACCCGGTCTTGGCGGTATTGGCGAAGCAGTGATGAAGATGTGCTTCGGTAACGGCTTGGGCTTTGCCTATGCTGAGGGTCTGAAGACAGAGGATATTTTCGGATACAGCTACGGCTCATTCCTTCTGGAAGTGACAGAGAATGTGCAGGACGCTTGCTTCATCGGTACTGTTACCGATAGCGCTGCAATCTGCTGCGGCGGCGAATCTGTCTGCCTGAGTGCTCTGCAGAAGGCTTATGAGGACAAGCTGGAATCTGTGTATTCCTGCAATATTCCGGATGTAGTGACACCCATCGAGACGGTTTCCGCACCTGCAAAGCCCCGGGTTGCGCCTGCTGTTAAGGTTTCGAAGCCCAAGGTGTTGATTCCGGTCTTCCCCGGTACAAACTGCGAATATGATTCTGCCCGCGCTGTTGCAGACGCCGGTGCAGAGCCGGAGATCTTTGTAGTCCGGAATATGTCTGCCGATGCCATTTCCCGCAGTGTGGAGACCTTTGCGGAGAAGATCAAGGACGCTCAAATGATCTTTATTCCCGGCGGCTTCTCCGGCGGCGATGAGCCGGATGGCTCCGGTAAGTTCATTACTGCATTCTTCCGTAACGCAGCTATTAAGGAAGAGGTTACACGGCTTCTTGAGAACCGGGACGGTCTGATGTGCGGTATTTGCAATGGCTTCCAGGCGTTGATCAAGCTGGGTTTAGTGCCTTACGGCAAAATCATGGACACTGATGAGAACTGTCCTACACTGACCTTCAACGTTATTGGCCGTCACCAGAGCCGGATCGTCCGTACCCGCGTGGCATCCAACAATTCTCCCTGGCTGGCAAAAACCAATGTGGGAGACATCTATAACGTTGCCATTTCTCACGGCGAGGGACGGTTCTACGCCTCCGAAGAGCTTGCCCGGCAGCTGATCGCAAACGGTCAGGTTGCAACCCAGTATGTGGACCTGAACGGCAATGCAACAGCCGATGTGCGGTTCAATCCCAACGGCTCGATCTTTGCTATCGAGGGTATTACATCTCCGGATGGCAGAGTCTTCGGCAAGATGGGTCACAGTGAGCGGATCGGTGCGGGTCTGTATAAAAACGTACCCGGTAATTACGATATTCGGATGTTTGAATCCGCGGTGGAATACTTCAAATAACTTATAGCATAATAAAACACTGGCAGACACCTGCGTGTCTGCCAGTGTTTTATATAAAATATCTTTATTGCTGCTCCAGCAGGGCTTTTGCCTTTCTGGCTACGATGATTTCTTCGTTGGTGTCCACCACAAAAATACGTACACGGCTGTCGCCGGCAGAGATATCGTCACCGCCTTTTGCGTTGCGGTTCTTGTTTGTGTCCAGCTTTACACCAAGACACTCCAGACCCTCCAAAGACTGGGCGCGGACAGGTGCACTGTTTCTTCCAATTCCACCGCCAAAGACGATGGCGTCGACACCGCCCATAGCGGCAGTATATGCACCGATATACTTCTTGATGCCGTAGGAATAAGCTTTGACTGCATTTTGACAATCAGTATTGCCAGCGTCTGCCGCTTTCTGAATGTCCCGAAGATCATTGGATACAAATCCGGACATACCATATAGTCCGCTTTTTGTTTGCAGCATCGTTTTTACTTCCTGAAGCTCCATGCCACATTCTTCCACCAAGTGGAAGATAATATAAGGGTCCATATCACCAATGCGGTTGTTTTGCAGTACACCGCACTGCAGACCCATACCCATGGTGGTATCGATGCTGATACCGTTTTTTACTGCGCAAAGGCTGCCGCTGCCGCCAAGGTGGCAGCAGACCAGCTTCAGGTCCTGACGTCCCATTTTTTGCGCAGTCCAAGTGGACAGGTATTCCAGTGAGGCACCGTGAAAACCGTAGCGGCGAATAGCGTGCTGCTTGCTCAGCTCCAGCGGAATCGGGTATAGATAGGCCTCCGGGGGCATCTGAGCGTGGAATGCAGTTTCAAACGAGCCAATCAAAGGTGTGTTGGGCATCAATTCCGCAAATTGCCGGATCGCCGCAATATAAGGGGGATTATGGGCCGGTGCTACGGAATTAAAATCTGCCATAGCCTGCAAAACATCTTCTGTAAGATACTGAACACCGGTCACGCCCTTGGCGTGGACAACCTTAAAGCCAACACAGGAGATCTCCTCCATAGAAGAAATGCAGCCGTTGAGCAGATGGTTGAGCATTGCCGAAATGGCTTCACCGTGGGTAGGAAAGCTGTCGTCAAAGCGTACAGATTCACCGGTTTTGTTGTTCTTATGGTAGAAAACACTCTTGGAAGCACCTACACGCTCTGCGCCGCCGGAGGCGAGAACCGTTTCGAATTCATCCATTTTGAAAAGCTGATATTTTAAGGAAGTGCTGCCAACATTGCAGATCAGAATATTCATATAAAGCTCCTTGTTTGATTATAGTTGCTTCAGTTCCTTCACATGAAGCAGTTGTTCATCCACTGTAAAACGGATATCAAACCCTGCAAAGGGCAAACCGTACACCCGATTTGGGTCACGCTGATAGGAAGGACGGGGATCGTGGGATAAAACCTCTATGGCGGCTTGACGCTTGCCTTCCGGAAGCTGTTCCAGCAGCGAAGCGGGGAAATCCACCTCCAGCAAAAAGGAATCTGCAGTGTCTGTAAACCCGCCTGCAGCGTCCGGATGGCAGTCACTGTATGAGATGTAGGGCTTGATATCGAAAATAGGTGTACCGTCCATCAGATCCGCACCGGCAACATGAAGCACTGTTCCTTGGTCGGCGGTTTGCTCTGTGCCTATCAGTTGGACGCAGGACAGACCTAAGGAATTGGGACGGAATGGTGAACGGGTAGCAAAAACGCCCATTCGGGTGTTGCCGCCTAAGCGAGGTGGTCGTACAGTTGGCGACCATTCTTTCCGAATAGATGCTGAAAATTGCCAAACGATCCACAGATGGGAATAGCCTTCTATACCACGCAGAGCGTCCGGATTTCGGTATGCCGGCTCAAAAACAATGGTCGAACGCAGACTGTTCACCAGTCCGCTTTGTCTGGGGATACCGAATTTTGTAGGAAAATCACTTTTGATTCGAGCGATCACATCGATGTTTATTTTGTCCATGTTATCACCGGTGCTTTCTTGTGGAGAAGGAAACAGCAAATATCAGCGCTAAAACCAAAGAGATAGCTGCGCCTGCCGAGGTTCCTAAATAATAGGAAACAGAAAGACCGGCGACTCCGGCAAGCAAAGCAAACAGAACGGAAAAAAGACTGTATTGACGCAGATTTTTCGATACATTTCTGGAGGATGCACCGGGGAGCACCAACAGTGAATTTAAGATCAGCAGACCGATCCAGGAGATAGCCAGGGTAACGATCACCGCAATGGCGACTGTAAATACAGTCTGCGTCAGACCGGCGGAGATCCCCCGGGAGGACGCCAGCTGCGGATGGATGGAGGTAAGGGTCAGGCGGTTGGAATAACATATCCAAAAGACGGTTACAAAGACCAAAACCAACCCGAGAAGACCAATCTCGGTAGGTGTGACAGAAAGGATATCTCCGATCAGGTATTTATTATACTTTGTGAAGCTGCCACCGCCCAGGGTGGCAATAAAAATGCCCAGTGCAACCGCTGTGCTGGAAAAAACACCGATCAGGGTGTCAGCTGCCTGATTGCTCCTGCTGCGTACATAGGAAAACAGCAGGGAAAACAGTACAGAAAACAGAACTGCCGCCCAAGTAGGCGCGGCGATCCCGCATATACAGCCAATAGCAATGCCGGTAAAAGCGGAATGACCTAAAGCATCTGAAAAAAAGCTCATTTTGCCTGTGACGATCATGGTAGAGGTCAAACCAAACAAAGGCGCCATCAGCAAAACTGCAAGGAACGCGTTTTTCATGAAATCCCATTGAAGCATTTCAATGGGAAGCAGATTGCAAATTGCATACCATAGTTCCATTACAGGATGCCTCCTTTCCGATTGAACACCGTCCGGAACGCCTCTGAGCCAAGGACCTCCACAGGTGTCCCTTGAGTGATCAGACCCCGGTCAATCAGCGCCACCTGATCTGCATACCGGGGAAGGATTCCGAAGTCATGGGTGGTCATTAAAATAGAAAGGTCATAACTGTGACGGATTTCATCCAGCATATCCATAAGGGTCTCAATGCCTTCAACATCTACGCCGGACAACGGTTCGTCCAGTATTAAGATGTTTGGGATCGGTTCCAGGGCTAAAGCCAGTAAAACCCGCTGCAATTCACCGCCGGAAAGGGTGCCGACGCGCTTGTCGATCAGATCCTCGCCGTGAACACGTTCAAGGCATACCAAGACTTTTTGCCGCATGGTTTTGGAAACGCCGAGAAAAGCGGGGCGTTTGCTCATACAGCAGGCAAATAAGTCTGCTACGGTTACCGGATCGCCAGGATCAAAAGCAGGACTTTGGGGAACATAACCGATCTTTGCTTTTCTTGCCCGCTGCCCGGGGACGGAAAAGGAAATGATGCCATCGTACTCCTGCTGGCCGAGAATTGCTTTCAGTAAGGTACTTTTTCCCGCACCATTTGGGCCGATCAGCGCAACAAGTTCACCGCAATGCATATGAAGGTCAATATCTTTTAAGATGGTATCACTGCCGATTGCAACAGACAAATTTTGAATGCGCAGACAGCAGGAATGTCCGCAGCTGCCGCCGTGAGAACCAAAATTCATCCTAGTGCCTCCTTTACGGTGTTGATGTTATGGTACATCATTTCAAAATATCCACGGTCAGACAGCCCCATATCTAAAGAGAAAATGGCTGTACCGGTTTCGGTTGAAATGATTTTTGCCGCTGAATCACTGCCACTTGCCTCTATGAAAATGGCGGGAAGCCGGTGGTCGCGAATACAGCCAATCAGCTCTTTGAGCTCTGCGGCAGAAGCTTCGCTGCCGGATTCCTCCTCCACAGAATGAAGAATGTTCAGCCCGAAGGATTCAGCAAAATAGGAAAAGCCGTCGTGAAAAGTGATCATATCCCGGCAGGAGAGGGATGAAAGTGTTTCCTTTCCATAACATTCCAAGGTGTCCAGACGGGAAAGCAGTGAAGTCTGATTTTCAGAAAAGATGTGCGCAAACTGCGGATAGCACTCTGTCAGTCCGGCACAGATATTTTGCACCATAATCCGGGCGTTCTCAGCAGAGAGCCAAATGTGGGCATCTTGTTCGTGTTTGTGGTTGCTGTGATCGTGGGAATGTCCTGCAGTATGCAGATGAACACCTGCAGAGGCATCAATTAAACAGTTGGAATCGGAAAGGGCATCGGCTAGAAAATCTTCAAGACCTGCACCGGACATGACAACAATATCCGCCTTTTCCAGCATGCGCATCTGACGAACCTGCAGAGTATACTCGTGCAGGCAGGAAACCTGTTCTGTGATCAGACGACCGACCGTAATGCCGGTTCCGCTGCAAAGGGCGGAGGTAAAATCGTAAACCGGCAGGGTGGTGGCGGCGATTTCGTATTCAGTTGTGCTGCCGCAGCCTGCAAGACTGCCCAGCAGAAGAACTGCAATCAGCAGAAATATCAATCGTTTCATAAGCCTCATCCAAAGTAAGATTCTTACTATAAGAATATCACATTTGTCAAGAAAACGCTATCATTTGACACAGAAAAAAAGGAGACTGCTTTTGCAGTCTCCAATGATTAATGGGTCTCCATCCAGTCGCTGACCTTTGCCTTGGCAAGACGTACAATATCCTCGGTAGGATAGGGGGATTCCTCGCCGCCGCATACGTACAGGAAATACAGACCGCCGGGAGTTTGGAACAAAGTCTCTTCATAGCCGGCGGGATCGCCAAAATGGCTGAAGGTATACTTCTTGACCAGTGTAGCAGTCTCAGTATCATATTCTTTCTTGCAGATGATCTTCTTCACAGAACGAACCTCCTTTCGGTTCTTGTTTACTTAATAATTATACTAGTTTATTTTATAAATGCAAGTGAAATTTCTGTAAATTGAAACTATTTTAAACTTTTTGGTAATTGAATGTAGGATTTTGTGCTGCAAGGGGTAACTGATGTGCAAATTATACAACTGTTTTCATCTGGACGTTGGACGGGCAGTGTGGTATGATAAGCAAAAGGGGCGATTTAATGAAAGATATTCCTGTTTTTTCCACAGAAAACGGCGTTGCCAGTCTGGTTTTGAAGCAAATTCCTTATACCGGAGCAGCATATATTTTAATTCAGGATACACTGGAGGCAGACAAATTACTGGATGAGTGCATAAGTTTTTGCCGTATGGCAGGCGCAGAATCGGTTTTTGCTGCCAATCATCCTTGCTTGCAGGAGTATCCGTTTCACACTGCTCTTTGGAAAATGTCAAGACCTCGGGACGGATTGAAGGATACGGATGCGGCACTGTTTCCGGTTACGGAGCAGACAGCAGATAAGTGGCGGGAGCTGTATAACCGGCGAATGGCAGAAATTCCGAATTTTTCCTATATGTCTGAGTCGGACTGTAAAGAGCTGCTTAAAAAGGGAAACGGCTACTTTGTGCACAGACAAGGCGTGCTTCTGGGGATTGGAATCGCAGCAGGCGACAGAATCGATGCAGTAGTTTCTGTTTGTTCAGGCGCAGGAGAAACGGTTGTTCTGGCGTTAAATCAAGCCCTCAGTGGAGATACGGTCACACTGGAGGTTGCATCGGTCAATGAGCGGGCTGTAAGACTTTATAAGCGTATGGGCTTTATAACTGTGCAGGAATTGAGTAGATGGCATCAGGTTTTTTAAGCTTTTCTGAAGTGTAATGTAAAAATACTTGACAAGCCCGGCGTGCTATGCTATAATGCTTCAGGTATCAAGTGAAGAACCTTGACAGGAGGCACTGATGGACGCGATAGAGATTGTTCTGCTGTACGATTATTACGGTGATCTGCTTACAGAGCGGCAGAAGGAGTGCTTTGAAATGCGCTACTATCAGGATCTGTCCCTTGGTGAGATCGGCGAGGAGCTGGGGATCAGTCGGCAGGGCGTCCATGATAACCTGAGCCGTACTGAGGCTATGCTTCGGAATATGGAAGCAAAAACCGGCTGCGTGCGCCGTGATCGTGCCTGCCGCAAGGCTGCAAAAGAAATATTGGACGCAGCACAGCTGCTTAGTCAAAATAAAGATCAGCAAGTTTCTGTCCTGGCCGGAAGAATCCTTTCCGTGGTGCAGGATTTGGGAGTGTAAATATGGCATTTGAAGGATTGACCGAGAAAATTTCCGCCACCTTCAAAAAGCTTAGGGGCAAAGGCCGCCTGAAGGAATCCGATGTAAAAGAGGCTATGCGGGAGATTCGCATGGCACTTTTGGAGGCGGATGTAAGCTATAAAGTTGTAAAGGATTTTACAAAATCTGTTACAGAGCGGTGCGTAGGTTCGGATGTGCTTGAAGCATTAAGCCCTGCGCAGATGATCGTAAAGATTGTCAATGAGGAGCTTACTGCGCTTATGGGCAGTGAAGCAAAGCATATCACAATCAACCCTAACGGACCGACTGTTGTGATGCTTGTGGGCCTGCAGGGTGCAGGCAAGACCACAAACGGCTCCAAGCTGGCGGGACTGATGAAGCGTCAGGGAAAGAATCCGCTGCTGGTTGCCTGTGATATTTACCGTCCTGCGGCTATTACCCAGCTGAAGGTCTGCGGAGAGAAGCTGGGAATACCGGTTTTTGAAAAAGGACAGACAGATCCGGTGCTGATTGCCAAGGAAGCTGTTCAATATGCCCGTCAGCACGGCTATAATATGGTATTTTTGGATACTGCCGGCCGTTTGCACGTGGATGAAGCACTGATGTCAGAGCTGAAAAATATGAAAGCAGCTGTTGAACCCGATGAGATCATGCTGGTGGTCGATGCTATGACCGGTCAGGATGCGGTAAACGCCGCCCAGAGCTTCCACGAATGGCTGGATATCGACTCTGTGATGCTTAGCAAACTGGATGGCGATGCAAGGGGCGGTGCGGCGCTGTCTGTTCGGGCGATCACCGGAAAACCTATCAAATTTGCGGGTATGGGTGAAAAGCTGGAGGATATTGAAGCGTTTCATCCGGACCGGATGGCATCCCGGATCTTGGGAATGGGTGATGTGCTGAGTCTGATCGAAAAGGCGGAAAAGGCGTTTGATGCTAAAAAGGCCGCTCAGCTGGAGGAACGACTGAAATCCAATAAATTTACACTGCAGGATTTCTACGATCAAATGGTCCAGCTTAAATCCATGGGTTCCATGCAGGACATCCTTGCGCAGATGCCCGGTGGGGCAGCAATGAAAAATGTTCAGCTGGACGAAAAGGCAATGCGCCGCACAGAATCCATCATTCTGTCTATGACACCTAAGGAGCGGGAGAATCCTAACATCATCGGAGCAAGCCGCAAAAAACGTATTGCTGCCGGTGCGGGTGTAAAGGTTGAGGATGTGAACCGACTGTTGAAATCCTTTGATCAGATGAAATGCATGATCAAACAGTTCTCCGGTCCCGGTGCGGGAAAGATGATGAAGCGCATGAAGGGCTTTGGCGGTTTCGGTGGTTTTCCGGGCTTTTGAGCCTGCTTAAACAGTTCGCTGAAAGCAAATTGCTTTGCGATATAGAAAAATGAAATTTACTTGGAGGTGAAAACACATGGTTAAGATCAGATTGAGAAGAATGGGTGCCAAGAAGGCTCCTTACTATCGTATCGTTGTTGCTGATTCCCGCAGCCCCCGTGATGGCCGCTGCATCGAGGAGATCGGTACCTACAACCCCCTGACTGAGCCCGCTACGATCACTGTTGACGCACAGAAGGCTCAGACCTGGATCAAGAACGGCGCACAGCCCACTGATACCGTTCGCGGCCTGCTGAAGAATGCTGGCGTGCTGTAATGACGCAAAGGAGTTGCACTGATGAAAGAACTTTTGCTGTATATGGCAAAGAATCTGGTGGACGATCCTGAAGCAGTTACAGTTACCGAGGTGTCTGAAGAGGACGGCAAGGTGCTGGAACTTCATGTTGCCCCCGGCGACATGGGCAAAGTTATCGGCCGCCAGGGCCGAATCGCGAAGGAGATTCGCACGATTGTGAAAACCGTTGCGCAACGCACCGGCGAAAAGATCACGGTCGAAATCGTGGACTAATGGGTTATGCGTGGCGATATCGTCACGCATTTTCCGCATTTGCGAGGAGAAAGAATGAAACTTCAGTTTTTAGATGCAGGAGAAGTGGTAACAACCCACGGCGTCCGTGGAGAGTTGAAGATCCTGCCTTGGGCGGATGGCCCTGAATTTTTACTTGAGTTTAACCGTGTTCGCATTGGTGAAAAGGTGTATGCTGTAGAAAGCTGCCGCGTGCAGAAGACCTGTAATCTATTGAAGCTAAACGGCGTGGACACCATGGAGGATGCACAGAAATTGCGCGGGAAGACATTGCAGGTTTTCCGGGATGATGCGGACCCGGATGCGGTGTTTGTGGCGGAACTGATCGGCGTCGAGGTCATAGCTGACGGAATGTCCATCGGCAAAGTGACAGATGTACTGGACTATCCCGGAAATAAGGTGTATGTGGTTCAGGGCGAACATAAATATATGATCCCTGCGGTGAAACAATTTATTCTTTCCACAGATCTGGATACCGGTATGATGCAGGTGCGTCTGATCGAGGGGATGTGTACTGATGAGAATTGATATTCTGACACTGTTCCCGGAAACCGTCGGTGATGTGCTGTCTGAAAGTATTTTGGGACGTGCCCAGGAGCGGGGCTTTATTCAAATTGAAGCCCATCAAATCCGGGATTACACCGCCAATAAGCAGAATCAGGTTGACGATTATCCTTATGGCGGTGGACGGGGTGCGGTTATGACAGCCGATCCACTGTACCGTTGTTGGGAGGCTGTCTGCGATCAGGCAGGTGGAGCGGTCCATACGGTTTATATGTCTCCCTGCGGAAAGACCTTTAGGCAGGAGGACGCAATTCGTTTGAGTAAAATGGACAATCTGATCTTGGTTTGCGGACATTACGAGGGGATCGATCAGCGGTTTATTGACGAATGTGTTGATGAAGAGTTGTCCTTGGGTGATTTTGTGCTGACCGGCGGTGAAATTGCGGCTATGGCTGTGACAGATGCGGTTTGCAGAATGGTTCCGGGGGTGCTTGCTGATCCGGAGTGCTTTGAAGATGAAAGCCATTTTAACGGTCTTTTGGAGTATCCCCAATACAGCAGACCGGCTGTTTGGCACGGCAGAGAAGTACCCCAAATCCTGCTGTCCGGCAATCATGAAAAGGTGCGCCAATGGCGTCGAAAGCAATCCCTGCGCAGAACCCGGGAAAGACGCCCGGATATGTATGAAAAGCTTGATCTGTCAGGTAAACAGGATCGGAAGCTTCTTGCGGAAATGGATGCAGAAGACCGCAGTCTTCTGCCTGATACCGCTCCGGCGATTCAAGAGGGTTAAACGGAATAATTATAGACAGAAGGTGCTGTAAATGGAACATATGCCTGAACAAGCAATGCAGATCGCGGAATTATTCAAGGTCTTTGGTGATGCAACAAGGGTTCGTATTCTGGCGCAATTATTTGATCGTGAGGTATGCGTCAACGATATTGCCCAGGCTGTTGATCTGTCACAAAGCGCAGTGTCCCATCAGCTTCGGATTTTGAAGCAGGCACACTTGATCAAGTATCGCAGGGATGGGAAAAATATTCTGTATTCTCTGGCGGATGACCATGTGCGAACGATTTTGCAGATGGGCTTGGAGCATGTAACAGAATAACAAAATTACTGCAAAATTACAGCGGGAAGTGCGCAATACTTCCCGCTGCTTTTGTTTTTCTGAGAGAAAAGGGGCGCTTTTGTCAAAAGGTTTTGTCCTACACTGTCTCAATTCACGCAGATTCCCTTGAATCAGCGCAAAGACCGGTCCTATAATGAGGGCAGATTAGGAAGGGTGGCAGAAAAAATGACAAAAGAGCTTTTTGAAGCCGCGGAGCGCGGAATATGAGAAGAACCATGCTGCTGATTGTTGGGTTTGGTGTGTGTTTTGCGGTGCTTTGGCTGCTTTTGAGTAATTCGGTTACAGTACTGACCTGTGCTGCCGTTTCCAAGCCTCTGTTTCAAATGCATGCACAAACCGGTGGGAATGATGCACAGAAGAAAGAACAGACGCTGCCTCTTCCGGTATCAGGGACGAGCTTGATAGCCGAACAGATCATGCTCTATGAGGGTGCTTTTTTAGAGGATTCATATACACAGGAAGTGGTTCAGGTAGCAGCATTACTGATCCGCAATACTGCCCAGTGGGGCGTGGAACGGGCAACGGTTGTATTAGAATCGGGGAGCTGTACTTATGTATTTGAAGCAGATTCAATTCCGCCCGGTGAAGCTGTGTTGGTGCTGGAAAAGAATCAGAGGGCTTATGGGGCACAGTCGTTTACTGCTTGCTATGGAACATCAGATTGCACAGCGGAGGATTGGAGCTGTTCGGAAACGGTGGATATTCAATGCGTAGATATTGGTACAGTTACTGTTACGAATCAGACAAACCAAGTGTTGATCGGGATCATGCTATACTATAAAAACTATATTGCTGATCCGGGCTTTTTTGTAGGCGGACGCTCTAACGTTCATCTGATCGAACGTATGGAACCAGGTCAGACTATATACATATATCCATTATTTTATGCAAAAGAATACAGTCGTTTTGCAAGAATTGAGATTCAGGATTGTTTGTGATCTGCTGCTGAAACGTGTATTGGAACGCCTTGGTTTTCAGCATATTGCAGTGCTTTTTGTGCATTTGGATGAAAGTTTGGGGGTTCTGGAGCGATTCGTGCATAAAATCGCTAAAAATTGAATAAATATGTAAAATAGGTTGACATATTCGGGAGGCTGATGTATAATTTGCCGTATATTAGAGAATGAACTCTTAGGAGGAATGTATTGTGAATAAAGAATCTATCAAAAAGGTCGTGCTGGCCTATTCTGGCGGCTTGGACACTTCTATTATCATCCCTTGGCTGAAGGAAAATTACAATAACTGTGAAGTCATTGCAGTTTCCGGTAATGTGGGTCAAGCCGATGAGCTGGAGGGTCTGGAAGAGAAGGCACTGAAGACCGGCGCTTCCAAGCTGTATGTACTGGACCAGACCGACGATTATGTGGACAATTACATTATCCCGACCATGAAGGCGGGCGCGGTGTATGAGGACTATCTGCTGGGTACGAGCCACGCACGTCCCTGTATCGCTAAGGGCTTGGTGGAGATCGCTCTGAAGGAGGGCGCAGATGCCATCTGCCACGGCTGTACCGGCAAGGGTAATGACCAGGTTCGTTTTGAACTGGCGATCAAGCATTTCGCACCCAATATGCCGATCATCGCCCCTTGGCGGGAGTGGGATATTAAATCCCGTGAAGAGGAGATCGAGTACGCAGAAGCCCACAACATTCCCTTGAAGATCACCCGTGAGACCAATTACTCCAAGGACAAAAACCTGTGGCACTTGAGCCATGAGGGTATGGATCTAGAAGATACCGGAAACGAGCCTCAGTATGAAAAGCCCGGATTTTTGGAAATGGGCGTTTCTCCCATTCAGGCTCCCGATGTACCTACATACGTGACCCTGGAGTTTGAGCAGGGCGTTCCGGTTGCACTGGACGGCGAAAAGATGAGCGCGAAGAATATTATTCTGAAGCTGAATCAGATCGGCGGCGCAAACGGTATCGGCATTATCGACATTGTAGAAAACCGGCTGGTAGGTATGAAGTGCCGCGGCGTGTATGAAACGCCCGGCGGTACGATCCTTTATAAGGCGCACAGCGTGCTGGAGAGCGTCTGCCTGGACAAGATGACACTCCACGAAAAGCAGAGACTGTCGATCACCTTTGCAGAGCTGGTTTATAACGGTCAGTGGTTTACCCCCCTGCGGGAAGCTCTCAGTGCCTTTGTTGATAAGACGCAGGAGTGCGTGACCGGTAAAGTTCGCCTGAAGCTTTACAAGGGCAATATGATCAACGCCGGTGTTTGGAGTCCCTATTCCCTTTACAGCGAGGCGATCGCTACCTTTGGTGAGAGTGACTACAATCAGGCAGACGCAGCCGGATTTATCAATCTGTATGGCCTGCCGATCAAGGTCAAGGCTATGGTCGACGGCAAGTAATTTGATACGATTATGTAGGGCGGGGGCTTGCCCCCGCCATACAGTGTTTTTTTGAGGAGATACAGAGCATGGCAAAGATGTGGACCGGAAGAACAGACGGTAAAACAGAGAAGCTTGCAGATGATTTTAATTCATCGATCCGCTTTGACAGCAGGATGTACCGGCAGGATATTACAGGGTCAATGGCCCATGCTTCCATGTTGGCTGAGCAGGGGATCATTTCTAATGAAGATGCGGAAACATTGATTGTCGGGCTGGAGCAGATTTTGCAGGATATTGAAAGCGGCAAGCTGTCCATAGACATGGAAAGTGAAGATATCCATATGTTTGTGGAGCAGGAGCTGACCGACCGTTTGGGTGATGTGGGCAAAAAGCTGCACACCGCAAGAAGCCGCAACGATCAAGTGGCGTTGGATATCCGGATGTATCTGCGGGACGAGATCGATCAGATTGGACAGTTAGTCAAAACACTGATCGGTGCGATTGTTGATAAAGCAGAAATGTATCAGGATGCGATCATGCCCGGCTATACCCATCTTCAGCGCGCCCAACCCATTACCTTCGGTCACCATCTGATGGCCTATGCTATGATGCTCCTGCGGGACCTGGAACGCTTGAAGGATACCCGCAAACGAATGAATCAATCACCGATTGGCTGCTGTGCGCTGGCCGGCACCACTTATGACACTGACCGCTTATTCGAGGCAAAGCAGTTGGGTTTTGACGGTATCTGTATGAACTCTTTGGACGGCGTTTCTGACCGGGATTTCTGTGTGGAGCTGATGAGCACCATCAGCCTGCTGATGATGCACCTGTCCCGGTTCTCAGAAGAGCTGATCCTGTGGACAAGCTGGGAGTTTAAGTTTGTGGAGCTGTCTGATGCCTATACTACCGGTTCGTCTATTATGCCTCAAAAGAAGAATCCGGACATGGCAGAGCTGGTGCGGGGCAAGACCGGCCGTGTTTACGGTGATCTGATGGCATTGCTGACCACCTTGAAAGGACTGCCTCTTGCCTATAATAAAGATATGCAAGAGGATAAGGAGGCTGTGTTTGACGCCTGTGATACAGCAAAAATGTGCCTGCAGGTATTTTCCGGTATGATCGAAACGTTGACTGCTAATCGGGAAAATATGCTCAAGGCTGCGCAGAAGGGCTTTATCAACGCGACAGATCTTGCGGACTATCTGGTCAAGAAGGGTATGCCTTTCCGAAATGCCTATAAAATTGCAGGACAGCTGGTGGCACAGTGTATTCGGGAAAATACGGTGCTGGAAGAGCTGAGTTTGGAAACATATCAGTCTTACAGCGATCTGTTTGAGCAGGACCTTTATCCTGAAATTGACCTGAGAACCTGTGTGGAAAAACGGATTTCGGAGGGCGGCACTTCGGTTGCGTCTGTGAAAAAGCAGATATCATATGTGAAGGAAACACTGGATTTATGACGAAAGTTTTTATTGACGGCAGTGCAGGTACAACAGGCTTGCGCATCAGTGACCGGCTGGCACAGCGGAAAGATTTGAAGCTGATCCGGCTGCCGGAGGAATTAAGAAAAGATGCCGCTGCCCGGGCGGAGGCGATCAATGGCGCAGATATTGTATTCCTGTGCTTACCGGATGCAGCGGCAATAGAGGCGGTAGCACTGGTTGAAAGTGACCGGGTGCGGATCATCGATACTTCTACCGCCCATCGCACCAACGGGGAATGGACTTACGGATTTCCGGAGCTGGCAGGTCTTCGGCAAAAAATTGCCGGCGCAAAGCGTATTGCAAATCCGGGCTGCCATGCCAGCGGTTTTATTGCACTGGCAGCACCGCTGGTGCAGGAGAGGATCATTCCTGTAGATTTGCAGGTATCCTGTTTTTCCTTGACCGGTTATTCAGGCGGCGGCAAAAAAATGATTGCGGAATATGAGTCTGCGGATAGAAACTCCTTGCTAAAGGGTCCCCGTCAGTATGCGCTGACCCAGCAGCACAAGCACCTGAAAGAGATGGCGAAGCTGAGCGGTATTGTCAATCTGCCTGTTTTTTGCCCTATTGTTGCGGACTTTTACAGCGGTATGGAAGTGACGATCCCGCTGTTTGCGGACAGAATCAATGGAACTGCGGAGCAGATCCGTCAGATCTATCGGGATTATTATAGCGTTGGACTGGTGCATTACAGTGATGAACCGGATCAGGACGGTTTTCTTTCTGCTGCGGCCTATTCCGGGCGGGACGATCTGCAGGTCAGTGTCCATGGCAATGAGGAACGGATCCTGCTGACTGCCAGGTTTGATAATCTGGGGAAAGGCGCGTCCGGTGCAGCTATTCAGAATATGAATATTTTACTGGGTCTTGATGAAGCGACAGGGCTGAATATCGAAAAATAAAGAGAGGAATAAGATGAAACAGATTTCTGGCGGCGTTTGCGCCGCAAAGGGTTTTCGTGCCAATGGCATCCACTGTGGGATCCGGCATAACCGAACAAAAAGAGACCTGGCACTGATTGTCAGTGACGTGCCTGCTGCCGCAGCTGCGGTATATACCACCAATCTGGTCAAGGGCGCACCCTTGACTGTTACAAAGAAGCATTTGGCAAACGGTGTTGCTCAGGCGGTGATCTGCAACAGCGGTAATGCCAATACCTGCAATGCCAACGGTCTGGAAATTGCGGAAGCAATGAGTGCGCTTGTGGAGCAGGCAACCGGTATTTGTGCCGACAACGTGGTTGTTGCTTCCACAGGCGTGATCGGTCAGCCCTTGAATCTTGAACCCATCGCCGCGGGTGTTGGAGCTTTGGCTGCGAGCCTGTCGGATCAGGGAAGCGGTGTGGCTGCTGAGGCAATCATGACAACGGATACCCGTATGAAAGAAGTTGCGGTGGAGTTTACTGTTGGCGGCAAACTCTGCCATATGGGCGGCATTGCTAAGGGCAGCGGTATGATTCATCCCAATATGGCAACCATGCTGGTGTTTATCACGACTGACGCAGCCATCAGCTCTGAAATGCTGCAAAAGGCACTTTCCGGTGATATTGCATCTACTTTCAATATGCTGAGCATCGACGGAGATACCTCAACCAATGATATGGTCACGGTTTTGGCAAACGGCTTGGCTGAAAATGCGCCGATCACTTCTGAGGGTGCAGATTTTACTGCATTTATGGAAGCACTCAATACAGTGAATGTAACACTTTGCCGGATGATCGCCGGCGACGGTGAGGGCGCAACCAAGCTGCTTGAATGTAAAGTTTCCGGTGCTGGCACAGAAGAAGCTGCGAAGAAAAGCGCGAAAAGCGTGATCTGTTCCAGCTTGCTGAAGGCCGCAATGTTTGGTGCAGATGCTAACTGGGGACGTGTGCTGTGTGCCATCGGTTACAGCGGCGCGGATGTAGATGTGAACAAGATCGATGTGTCATTCCGTTCCGCAAAGGGTGAGATTCAGGTTTGCAAGGATGGTGCAGGTGTAGCGTTCAGCGAAGAACTGGCCAAGCAGATCCTGCTTGAAAACGAGATCGAAATTTTGGTCTGTGTGGGGGACGGTCCGTACAGTGCCTGTGCATGGGGCTGTGACCTGACTTATGACTATGTGAAGATCAATGGAGACTACCGCACATAAGAGGAGTGACGAAATGGAAACAAATTTTTCCAATGCAGATCGGGCTGAGGTGCTGACCGCTGCACTTCCGTACATTAAGAAGTATAGTGGTAAAATCGTTGTGATCAAATACGGCGGCAATGCTATGATCAATCCGCAGCTGAAAGAGCAGGTTATGGAGGATATTGCACTGCTGTGGCTCATTGGTGTTAAGGTGGTTTTGGTTCACGGCGGTGGTCCGGAGATCAGTGAGACGATGGAAAAGCTGGGCAAAAAGGCTGTGTTTGTAGACGGCCTGCGTGTCACGGATAAGGAAACTGTCGACATTGTACAGATGGTGCTTGCCGGTAAGGTCAATAAGACACTGGTCAATCTGATCCAGATGAAGGGCGGACATGCAGTGGGTCTTTCCGGTATTGACGGCGGTATCATCGAGGCAACAATGAAAAATGAGGCACTTGGATATGTGGGCGAGATTACAAAGATCCGCACCCAGCCTATCACAGACTTGCTGGAGAAAAATTACATACCTGTGATCTCAACTGTTGCCAGTGACCGCCACGGAAATACTTATAACATCAACGGTGATACAGCTGCTGCCTATATTGCAGGCGCGCTGAACGCGGAGCGGTTGATCATGATGACGGATATTGCGGGAATCCTCCGTGATAAGGATGACGCCTCTACACTGATTCCCCACATCACAGTTGAGGAAGCAAAGAAGCTTTATGAGGACGGTGTGATTTCCGGCGGCATGATCCCGAAGGTGGACTGCTGTATCGAGGCACTTGCCCACGGCGTGGAAAATGTAGTTATTATGGATGGGCGGATTCCCCATTCTATTTTGATGGAGCTGCTTACTGATGAGGGCGCAGGCACGATGGTGACAAAGGATTGATTTGATGGAAGATATCATTTCTCTGGATAAACAGTATATTGCCGGAACTTATGGACGATTTCCCGTGGAACTGGTTTCCGGTAAGGGCAGCCTGCTGACTGCTGCGGATGGCAAAACATACATTGATATGGGATCGGGTATCGCCGTGTCCGCCTTTGGAACAGCTGACGATGTGTGGGCGGCTGCAGTGACACAGCAGCTTACAAAGCTGCAGCACACCTCCAATTTGTACTATACAAGTCCTTGCGTACAGCTTGCAAAGCTGCTTTGTGAGAAGACCGGAATGAAAAAAGTGTTCTTTTCCAATTCCGGTGCGGAGGCCAATGAGTGCGCGATCAAGGTTGCAAGAAAATATTCCGCGGAGAAAAAGGGCGGGGATTGTTATACGATCGTGACCCTTTGCAACAGCTTTCACGGCAGAACACTGACCACTTTGGCGGCTACCGGACAGGACCATTACCATGAGCTGTTTCAGCCCTTGACACCAGGCTTTGTCCATGTGCATGCAAATGACATAGAGGAACTGAAGCGTGTTGTCAGTCAGGTGAAGGTTGCCGGTATTCTAATGGAGTGTGTTCAGGGTGAAGGTGGCGTGCTTCCTGTGAGCAAGGCATACATGGAAGCTGCGGCTGAGATTTGCCGGGAGCAGGATATTCCCTTAATGATTGATGAAGTGCAGACTGGAAACGGTCGCTGCGGTGCACTGTACGCCTATATGAATTACGGTGTGCAGCCGGATATCGTATCTACGGCAAAGGGACTGGGCGGCGGTCTGCCCATCGGTGCTACTTTGCTGAGTAAGAAGGTTCAGGATGTGCTCCGGCCCGGTGATCACGGCTCTACCTTTGGTGGAAATCCGGTTTGCTGTGCCGGTGCGCTGAGTGTGATCAGCCGGCTGGATGATCGTTTTTTGGAGCAAGTCCGGGATAAGAGTCAATATATTTTTGAGCAGCTGCAGGGAGCCTCCGGCATTCAGGAGGTTACAGGTATGGGATTGATGATCGGCATCAAAACGGATCGGGATGCAAAGGATGTATTGGCGGCGTGCCGGGATAAGGGCGTTTTGTGCCTGACAGCCAAGGATAAGATTCGGCTGCTGCCGCCGCTGAACATACCGATGGAGTTGCTTGAACAAGCAGTGGCTGTGATCAGGGACGCCTGTGCAGTATAAGAGGTGACTGTATGAAGAAGTTTACTGGAAGAAGCTTTTTGAAGCTGTTGGATTTTACACCTGAAGAACTCACAGAGCTGTTGGATCTGGCGGCGGATTTGAAAAAACAAAAGAAAGCAGGTATTTCTCATCGACTTTGTGAGGGAAAGTCTGTTGCTTTGGTTTTTGAGAAAACCAGCACCCGTACCCGCTGTGCTTTCGAGGTTGCAGCAGCAGACCTTGGGATGCATCCGGTTTATTTGGACCCATCAGGCTCTCAAATCGGTAAAAAGGAGAGTATTGCCGATACAGCCAGAGTGCTGGGTAGAATGTTTGACGGTATTGAATACCGGGGCTTTGGTCAGGAGATCGTGGAAGAGCTTAGTGCCTTTGCAGGCGTTCCGGTTTGGAACGGCTTAACCAATGAATACCATCCAACGCAGATCCTTGCGGATTTTCTGACGATCCGGGAACACTTTGGTACTTTAACCGGTAAGAAGCTGGTCTATATGGGTGATGCCCGTTATAATATGGGCAACTCCCTGATGGTTGGCTGTGCGAAAATGGGTATGCATTTTGTAGCCTGTGCCCCTGAGAAGTATTTCCCTAATGCGGAGCTTGTTGCCCAGTGTCGGCAGATCGCACAGCAGACCGGCGCGGTATTGGAATTTAACACAGATCCTGTTTCGGCAGTGAAGGGCGCACACGTGATCTATACAGATGTGTGGGTTTCTATGGGAGAACCGGACGCTGTATGGGAAGAGCGGATCCGGGAGCTGTCAGCTTACCGTGTGGATGCCAAGCTAATGGATGCGGCAGGGGAGCAATGCCGGTTTATGCATTGTCTGCCGGCGTTTCATGATTTGAAAACGACCATCGGCAAGCAGATCTATGAAAAATTCGGGATCGATTGTATGGAAGTCACAGATGAAGTGTTTGAGAGCGATCGCTCCATCGTATTCGATGAGGCCGAGAACCGTATGCACACCATTAAAGCTGTGATGGCAGCGACATTGGTAGAATAAAAGAAAATCGGCGTACCGCCAAGCGCGGTACGCCGATCGTTTATTATAGAACCTTGGACAGGAAGTCCTGCAGTCGGGGATGCTGAGGGTTAACGAACAGCTCGTTGGGGGTGTTCTGTTCCAGGAGCTTACCCTCGTCCATGAACAGGACGCGGCTGCCCACTTCTTTTGCAAAGCCCATTTCGTGGGTGACTACAACCATGGTCATGCCTTCTGCTGCCAGTTCTTTCATAACGGAGAGCACTTCTCCAACCATTTCCGGGTCTAATGCGGAAGTAGGCTCATCAAACAACATAACCTCGGGCTCCATCATCAGCGCGCGAACAATGGCAACACGCTGCTTCTGACCGCCGGAAAGCTGGCTGGGATATGCGTTGGCACGGTCACCAAGACCTACTCTTTGCAGCAATGCCAAAGCTTTTTTCTCTGCTTCTTCTTTGGTTTTATGGAGAAGACTGCAGGGGGCTAATGTCATATTCTTCAGAATTGTCATGTGCGGGAATAGGTTAAAATGTTGGAATACCATACCCATTTTCTGACGGTGCATATTGATGTTGGCATTTTTATCAGTTATGTTGCTGCCGTTAAAGAGGATCGTGCCGTCGGTGGGGATTTCCAGCAGGTTCAGACAACGCAAGAAGGTGGATTTACCGGAACCGGAGGGCCCGATCACAACCACAACTTCGCCTTTCGTGATGTCCGCACTGACACCGTCTAAGGCTTTGATCGCATCGCCGTTATAGTATTTCTTAAGTTCACGTGCGGAGATGATTACATTATCGTTCACTGCTTCTGAGCCTCCTTTCCAGCTTGCCGATCAGGTAGGTGAAGAAGAGCACCAATGCCAGATAGATAAGCGCAACTGCAATCAAGGGCATAAATGCTTCGAAAGTGCGGCCCCGGATGATCTCGCCACCCTTTGTCAGGTCGATAACGCCTGCATAACCGGCGACAGAGGTTTCCTTGATCAGTACAATAAACTCATTTGCCAAAGAGGGCAGTACATTCTTAAATGCCTGTGGCAGAATGATATGGCGCATAGTCTGCACATAATTGAAGCCCAGGCTGCGGCCTGCTTCAAACTGACCATTGTCTATAGACATAATGCCGGAACGGACGATTTCCGCTACATACGCACCGGAGTTCACACCGAATACGATACAAGCCACTGTAATATCGCCCATAAATATGAAAAATACAAATACGCCCAGCAGCAGCTGTACTACAACAGGCGTACCGCGGATGACTGTCAGGTAGACCTTGCAGATGGAGTTTAAGATGCTCAAAATTGCTTTGCCAAAGCCGGGGCGCATTTCTTGAGCGTTTTTGTCATAGCTGGAGCGAATGATCGCAACTACTACACCCAGTGCAACGCCGATAATCAGCGCAAATAAAGTGATTAGCAGTGTATTTCCCAGACCGCGGGTCAAAAAATTCCAGCGGTCGTCCTGAATAAAGCAGCGGTAGAATGTATCCTGGAAATCCGTCCACCACATCTGAACGTCTGCCGCAAGATTCTGCCACCACACTTGAAGTTCGGACATGTGGTTTCCTCCTAATGAAATAATGAAAAACCGGGGAGCGGCGGACCGCTCTCCCGGTCAAAAGTGCTTAATTACTTGTTGTTGGAAGCCACATAGGACTTAGCGGGCTCTTGGTCGATGACAACTGCGTCAACCTTACCGGTGAGCAGAGCCTGAACAGCCTCGTTGCCGGTCTTATAGCGGATCACATTGCTTTCACCGACACCGCCCTCTTCATAGGGACTGGACAGATAGATATCACCGGTGGTATCCTGCTGAACGCCGACCTTGTAATTCTTTGTGGAGTCAAGCAGCTCCTCGACAGAAGTGATCTTGCTGTTCTCCGCGACGATAACCACCTGAACGCCAGTAGCATAGCTGGTGGAGAAGTTAACTTCCTTCAGCCGGTCCTCGGTCACGGTCATACCGGCCATACCCATATGATACTTACCGGTCTGTACGCCGGCGATGATAGCACCGAACTCGATGTCCTTAATGACCAGCTTCATATCCAGCTTGTCAGCGATGGCAGCGGCCATTTCCGCGTCAATACCCACGATCTTTCCGCCTTCGTAGTACTCATAGGGCGGGAAGTAGGCATTTGTTGCCATAACAAGCTCTGCCTTGCCTTCAGTGTTCTGCTGGAAGGTCAGATCGTGCTCAACGCCGGAAATGTACTTGTCAACGATCTTCTTGGCGGTGCCATCCTTGATCAGTGCGTCAAGCGCGGTGTTGATCTTGTTCAGCAGTTCGGTATTCTCCTTGGCTACGCAAATTGCGTAATCCTCCAGAGTGTACTCTGTGTCCAGGATCTTCAGATTGACCTTCTTGCTGCCACAAGCAGTTAACAAACTCAGCAGCAGGATTGCGGATAGAACTAAAGCAATGTACTTTTTCATGTTCATACTCTCCTTATTTGATTAAACTTATAAAGTTTATTTATGTATTTTACCACGTATATTATTCATGGTCAATAGGCTAATAACACAATGTTGCAAGAATATAATTGGGCAAATGTAACAAAAACGCCAACATCGTGAATATTTTTGGTGAATAAACGTATATAGCCCTCAGAACGATCGCAATTTAATATTCATTATATACAATTAGTATTCACAAAATCCATAACACGTACAGAGCATGGCCGGAAGTTTTAATTACAAGCTTGTTACTTGCGGTGTTTTTTGGGGAAAATACCAGTTGTAAATGGTGGTGCGATACTATATAATATACTAGTTATATAATGCGTAATAACGCGGGAGGAATACCTGGATGGAAAATAGAAATGAGGAACTGAAACAATATTTGGTTCCCGGTAAGCATGTGCACCTTGTAGGTATTGGCGGCGTTTCTATGCGGCCGCTGGGTCTGGTGCTGAAAGGCATGGGAATGTTGGTTACCGGTTCAGATATGAATTCTTCTGTTTCTACTGATGAGCTGATCGCAAACGGTATTCAGGTGTCTATTGGACATAAGGAAGAAAATGTGGAGGGCGCGGACTGTGTGATCCGTACTGCCGCTGCCCATAATGACAATCCGGAGATTGCCGGGGCACGAAGCAGAGGTATTCCGCTGTTTGAGCGGGCACAGGCTTGGGGCGTAATCATGCAGGCCTATAAAAATGCAGTATGCATTTCCGGAACCCACGGAAAAACCACCACAACTTCTATGGTGACCCATATTTTGATGGAGGCAAATACTGATCCTACGGTTATGATCGGTGGGTATCTGCCATTGCTTCGGTCGGGACACCGGGTTGGAAACGGCGATACCATTGTGTTGGAAAGCTGTGAATACTGTGATTCGTTTTTGAATTTTTTTCCGACGCTAGCTGTTATTTTGAATGTGGAAGCGGACCATTTAGACTATTTTAAGGACCTTGCGGATGTGCAGAAGTCCTTTCGTAAATTTGCGCTGCTCTCTACCGGCGGTGTGTTGGCAAACGGAGATGACCCACATACTTTGGAAGCAATGCAGGGCGTTGATTGTGTTACATTCGGTCTCAAGCCGTGCAATCGGGTGCGTGCGGACAATATCTGTCCGGATTGGCGGCATTTGGATGTGGTATGTGACGGTCAATTTTACTGCCACATTGATCTGAATGTTTTGGGGCGGCATAATGCCCTCAATGCGCTGGCAGCTGCCGGCACTGCGTGGATGCTGGGAATACCCGGAGAAGCGGTTACTAAGGGTTTAGCTGCCTTTTCCGGTGCGGAGCGTCGGATGCAGCTGAAGGGAAGCTATTGCGGCGCGGATGTGTACGATGACTATGCTCATCATCCGGATGAACTGGCAGCGACGATCGATGCGATCCGAACAATGAACTATAAACGGATTGTTGTAGCCTTTCAGCCCCATACCTATACGCGAACAAAAGCCTTGTTTTCGGATTTTGTCCGGGAACTGAAAAAAGCAGACGTGGTTGTTCTTGCGGAAATTTATGCAGCAAGAGAGCGCAATACAGTTGGGATCTCTTCCAAGAATCTTGTGGAACAGATTCCTGGAAGTATTTATTGTGAAACACTGCCGGATGTTACGGATTGTCTGCGCTCTGTTATACAACCTGGAGATGTGGTACTGACTGTAGGTGCAGGTGATATTTACCGTGCCGGTGAGGCACTTCTAAAAGATCAAGGGTGAAATGAGGCGAGTTCTTTGCGTAAATTGAATGTATGTGTGCTTTTTGGAGGTATTAGTCCTGAGCACGATGTATCCCTGCGTTCAGCAGAATCTGTTCTGAACAATCTGAATAAGGAACAATACAATATTTTTCCCGTAGGCATAACAAAAGACGGTGACTGGATTTTGTTTGCAGGCACAGATTATTCCTTGCTTCCTTCCGGACAGTGGCAGGAGTATCCGGGTAACCGCCGGGCGGCGATCTCTCCTATCAGAGGACAAGGACTGCTCAGCTTTGAAGGAGATAATGTTGTTCGGGAATTGATTGATGTAGTATTCCCGGTTCTTCACGGTGAGAACGGTGAAGATGGCACGGTACAGGGATTGCTGCAGCTGGCGGGTATTCCTTATGTGGGACCCCATGTTGCTGCTTCTGCTGTGGCAATGGATAAGACACTGACAAAGCTGGTGGCGGATCAGGCAGGTGTGCCCCAGGCTTCATGGATGCTGGTGCGAAACAGCGAGCTGCAAAACAGAATGGACGTTATCCTGGATGGTCTTGAGCAAAAATTTGCATATCCCGTCTTTATTAAGCCTGCAGGAACAGGATCTTCCGTTGGCGTTTCTAAAGCCAATGACCGGGAGGCACTGCGTGAAGCACTGCTCCAAGCCGGTATTTATGACGAGAAGATTCTGGTAGAGGAGTTTATTGACGGTCGGGAAGTTGAAGTTGCAGTTATGGGCAACGACAGCCCGGCAGCTTCTGTATGCGGAGAGATCGATTCCGGTGCGGAGTTCTATGACTATAATGCAAAATATATTACAGATACGTCAGTGGCATATATTCCTGCCCGAATTCCGGAGGATATCGCTGAACAGGTTCGGGAGCTGGCGGTGAAGATCTACAGTGCCCTTGGATGCCGCGGACTAAGCCGTGTGGACTTTTTTGTGACATTTGCGGACAATCGGGTGGTATTTAATGAGATCAATACGCTGCCCGGATTCACATCTATTTCTATGTATCCGAAGCTGTTTGCTGCAAGTGGTATTCCCTATGACCGACTCTTGGATGAGTTGCTGAAGCTGGCACTGGAGGCATAGTAATGAAGCAAAGCGTTATGCTGTCCCTGCGTGGGCGGCAAACCTACCAGGACCAGGAACCGGAGGAAATTGAACTGGTAACGGAAGGTGTTTTGGAACGGCGAGATTACGGCTGGGATCTGAGCTACGAGGAAAGTGAACTGACCGGTTTAGAGGGTGTTACAACTGCCTTTCGCATTGAACCTGACCAAATCACACTCAAACGTACAGGCAAGCTGAATTCTCAAATGGTATTTCAGCAAGGCGTTGTCCACGATTCCCTGTATCAAATGGAGTTTGGGACACTGATGATCAGCGTGATGGCTTCTGTAATTCAAGCTGACATTACAGAAGCGGGCGGTACAGTCGATTTGGTATATGCCATTGAAATCGAACAGTCTGCAGCCGGTATCATTGATTATCATTTGGAGATTCGCCCAAAATCATAAATCCATAAAACAAACTGATCGCCCCGTCAAAAGTACGGGGCGATCAGTTTGTTTTGAATTAGATATTCAGACATTTTTGATAATGCTGAATAAACACCTTTGCCTGGCGCAGGCTGTCTGTGCCATTGGCCAGCTTTAAGCGCATTGTCGGCACTTTCGCGGCGGCAACCAGTTGTAACCGTGTTTTATAATTGGGATCAGCACAAAGGGCGCTAATAGCTTCTAAATTCAATCCGTTCATTGTGAACAGAAGATCGCCGGATTTTTGCCGGATGTCACAGATTCCCACTTTGCGGGCATTCGCTCGAAGCAAAGCAATCTCTACAAGATTTAGAACGCCCTTCGGCGGATCACCGTAACGGTCGATGATCTCATCGAGAAGGTCGTCCGCGTCTTCTTGAGAGCGGATTGCAGCCATTCTGCGGTATAGATCCATGCGTTCTTCTTCCCGGCTAACATAGTCTTGGTTTACATTTGCAGTCACATTCAGATCAGCAGTGCAATCCGGCTCTTTTGGCTGTTCGCCCCGTTCTTCAAGCACTGCCTCATCCAGCAGCTTCAGGTACATATCATAACCGACAGACATCATGTGACCGGACTGCTCCGCACCCAACAGATTTCCTGCGCCCCGGATCTCCAGATCCCGCATAGCGATCTTGAAGCCTGAACCAAATTCCGCAAAATCACGAATAGCGGACAATCGTTTTTCAGCTACTTCTGTCAGAACCTTATCCGGTCTGTAAGTGAAATAAGCATAGGCATGGCGGGTGGAACGTCCAACCCGTCCCCGGAGCTGATGAAGCTGACTCAAGCCGAAGCGGTCCGCATTTTCAATAATCAATGTGTTGGCGTTCGGAATATCCAAGCCGGTTTCAATGATCGTGGTACAGACCAAAACCTGAATATCTCCGTCAGCCATTGCATGCATTACATCACCCAGCTCATCCTCGCTCATTTTTCCGTGAGCTACTGCGACATGAAGACCCGGAATCCGTCGTTTTAACGCAGAGGCGCACTGTTCAATAGTTTCTACCCGGTTATGCAGATAATACACCTGACCGCCCCGCTCGATCTCGCGGCGAATAGCGTCATCCAAAATCGGATTGCTGTGCTCCATGACATAGGTTTGCACCGGATAGCGGTCAGAGGGCGGTTCTTCAATGGTGGACATATCCCGAATTCCGGACAGAGCCATATTCAGCGTGCGGGGAATGGGCGTAGCTGACAGCGTCAGCACATCCACACCTTTTGAGAGTTCCTTCAGCCGTTCCTTGTGTGTCACGCCGAAGCGTTGTTCCTCATCTACGATCAGGAGTCCGAGGTTCTTAAATTCAACAGTCTTTTGAAGAAGCTTATGCGTACCGATGATCAGATCCACCTGTCCGGCACGCAGGTTTTGCAGGGTGCGCTTTTGCTGTGCGGGTGTGCGGAAACGGCTCAGAACATCGATGTTTACAGGGAAACCGTGAAAACGCGCGATAGCAGTTTCGTAATGCTGCTGGGCTAAAACTGTTGTTGGAACAAGGATCGCAGCTTGTTTGCCATCCATTACAGCTTTCATTACAGCCCGCAGAGCTACCTCGGTTTTTCCAAAACCAACATCACCGCACAGCAGCCGGTCCATAGGTGTAGGGGATTCCATATCACCTTTGATCTCGCTGATGCAGCGAAGCTGATCATCTGTTTCCGGATAAGGGAAGTTGTCTTCAAATTCCCGCTGCCACGGAGTGTCTGCGGAAAAAGCAAAACCCTCCTGCCGTTTTCTGGCAGCGTACAGCTTGATGAGCTCGCCGGCCATATCCTTTGCGGCTTTTCGTGCCTTAGCCTTTGTTTTTTGCCAAGCATCTGTGCCAATTTTGTTCAGTCGTACGTTAGCGTCCTCGCTGCCGCCGCCAATATACTTGCTTACCAGATCCAGCTGTGTGGCAGGAACAAAGAGGGTATCTGTTCCCTGATATGCAATCTTAACATAATCCTTGACTGCGCCGTCAACGCGAATCTGCTCCATCGCTACAAACCGACCGATTCCGTAATTCTCGTGGACGACCAGATCACCTGGGCACAGGTCGGTAAATGAATTAAGCTTTTGTCGGTTGGTGGCGGATTTTTTTTGCTTGCGGCGGGGAGCTGTCTTTGCGATCAGCTGACCTTCTGTGAGAATTGCCAGCTTAGAATTTGGATACTCCATACCGTAAGGCAGTGTGCCTTCAGCCAGCAGGATCTGTCCCGGTTTTGGCATGGAAGTAAGCGGGATACATAAAAATGCGCAGAGCCCTCTTTCGTTGAGCATTTCCTGCAGTAATTCTGCACGTCGCCTTGTACCGCAAAGCACAAGACAAGAAAAATCCATTTTTTGATAATGGGACAGATCATTTGCAACGGTGTCAAAATTTCCACCGTAGCCTGGCAGCTGCTTGGCAGTCATCGGCAGCAGAACCTCGGGCATACAGTCTTCCGGATATGCACTTCCGCCAAAGGAGTCTAAATAGAGGACAGGATTGTTCTTCAGGTTCTGTAAAAAGTCTTCCCATTGACACGCGAAATCGCACAGCTCACCGGCAACAAGACCGCTTTGCAGAAGAGCATCCAACTGAAGCCCCAACTCTTCCACCCGGCTTCTTGCTGTTCTGCGAAGACTGCTCTGATCACAAAGAACCACAAGGGCGTTATCCGGAATATAAGCAGCTGCAGTAGCATTTTCCGGATAAATTAGTGACATATAGCGGTCAGAAGCGGGGTTCTGAAGACCGTTTCCGTATTTTTCAAGATCTTTTTCCAAGGTCTTGATCAGTGCTTCGTTTGGATTCTTTCTGCGTTGCTGCCGGGCAATCAAATGCCGCAGGTCGCCACAAAGTCCAGACAGTCCTTTCGGATGGAGATGGGGCTGGGTTTCGCCTATGGGCAGCACGGTTATTATATCCACATTCTCTGTCCGGCGCTGGGTTGCCGGGTCAAAATAACCCATTGTATCCAGCTCGTCGCCAAAAAACTCGGCACGTACCGGACGTTCTGAGGCAGGGGAATACAGATCCAAAATGCCGCCGCGAACAGCAAACTGACCTGGACCTTCGACCATGCCGCAGCGGCTGTAACCCGCCTGGACAAGCTTTGCCAACAGTTCCTCCGGTTCGTATACCTGACCGGTCTTCAGACAGAAAGCTGCGCCGTGTAATACTGCAGGGGGCATAGTGCGTTGGCTTAAGGCCTCCCAAGGTAATATTTGCAGGCGGGTGTTGCCGGTGGACAGATTGTATAATTGGCGCATACGTTGCTGCTCCCATGCTCGGGAAACAACGGAGCTGTCATAGAGTGTAAGCTCCCGGCTTGGAAGGATCGGAACAGTGCAGCCAAGAAAAGCTTTTAGTTCCTCCTGAATGCGTTTGGCGGCCAAATCGTCTTGGCAGATTACGGTAATTGGTTGGTCTGTATGGTTATACAGACCAGCAATCAGGTGGCTGCGGTTGATTTGTCCGATACCGGTTACCGCAACAGAAGAGCCCTGCAGGATGTTTTCCAGAAGAGTGTTGTATTCCGGGACTGTCTTTAGAACTGAAAGCAGTTTTTCCATTGGCTGATCCAAAAACCTTTCCACGCAATAACGCGGAAAGGGGAAGAAGACCCCCTTTCCGTGGTATTACGACAATATAATCAAATGGGCTTAAAACCGTTAAACCGGTTTGCTGCTTCGCCGATCCCGTGGTCGATGATGCACAATGCGGCTTCGGCGGCTTTAGGAAGTGAGGCAGACAGAGCTTTTTCTTCTCCCGCGCTGAACGATGACAGAACCCAATCAGCAAGATCCTGCTCGGGGTGAATTTTCGCACCCACGCCGATCTTGACCCGAGGGAACGCCTGGGAACCCAAATCACCGATGATCGATTTGATGCCGTTATGCCCGCCTGCAGAGCCGTCTGCACGAATACGCAGCCGACCCGGCTCTAAGGAAATATCATCAAACAGGACGATGATCCGCTGTGGTGGGATCTGGTAATATGCACTCAGCTGGAGAACACTGCGTCCGGATAGGTTCATATAGGTTTGAGGCTTTAGAAGGTACAGCTTTCTGCCGTTGTATACAGTCTGTCCGTAAAGGCCCTGAAACTTACCCTTGTCGATCTTACAGCCTAAAGCTTCTGCCAGCAGATCGATGGCACGGAATCCGGCGTTATGCCGGGTGTTTCCGTATTCTTTTCCGGGGTTTCCAAGTCCGACGATCAGCCACGATTCCTGTGTTTTGCGGAACACGGCTTAGAACAGGTCCGCGATGGACGTGCCACCGTGAATGTGGGAGATGGCCCGGGCAAAAATAGGCGCAACATCCAGCTGCTTGATCTTGCTGCAGGGGCAGTTTTCGATCAGGGGAATAGTATTATGAACTACAACTTCTTTCAATACGCTGTCGGTGATCCGGTCGTAGGCAGGACCGGACAGAACGCCGTGGGTTGCACAGGCGTAGACCTCTTTTGCGCCGCCAACCGTTACCAAAGCGTTTGCCGCATTGCACAAAGAGCCGGCAGTGTCGATCATGTCATCGTAAAGGATACAGGTTTTGCCCTTCACATCACCGATCACGTTCATGACCTCACACTCATTTGCTTTTTGGCGACGCTTATCAACGATCGCCAGGCCCATGTGGACCTTTGCTGCAAATGCCCGGGCGCGGGCAACAGAGCCCACGTCGGGAGAAACAACCACAAATTGCTCGTGATCAAATTGATCCTCGGGGAATTTGTTCATATAGTATTTTACAAAAGTGGGATTACCCAACAGATGATCAACGGGGATATCAAAGAAGCCTTGAATCTGTGCGGCGTGAAGGTCCATGGTCAGAACACGGTCTGCGCCTGCGGCGGTGAGCATATTTGCTACCAGCTTGGCAGAGATGGGATCGCGGCTTTTTGCCTTGCGGTCCTGACGGGCATAGCCAAAGTAGGGGATCACTGCGGTGATACGTCCTGCAGATGCTCTGCGGCAGGCGTCGATCATAACCAACAGCTCCATCAGATGGTCATTAACAGGCTTGCAGGTAGACTGGATAAGAAATACATCACAGCCACGAACAGTTTCGTTCAGGGAAACAGATGCTTCGCCGTCAGCAAAAGTCTTCACAACACTTTGACCCAGAGGGATGCCCAGCTCCTTGCAAACAGTCTGTGCGAATACTGGGTTGGAATTGCCGCAGAAAACCTTGATATTATCTCCGTACGCAATCATCTAAGAATACCTCGCTTTATTCTTTCTATATTCTGCCTGCAGCCGCACTGCAAACGATCTTGCATGTATTATACCATCATCTGCCAGTAAATTGCAACACTGAACAGCTATAAAACCAAACAAAATTATTGACCTTTATGAAAGATTCCTGCAACATTCCGCCAATGGTGATGGAGGACAGCGTATAGAGCCAAGCGAAATTTTGTTTGAATTTATGCTTGTGCATTGTTTATATATGTGGTATACTATAAAGAAGAATTTAATGGAGCTGATGTGCAATATGAATGATACAATCCGTATTCAGGGAGCTCGTGAAAATAACCTAAAAAACGTGGATCTGACAATACCTCGGGATCGGTTGGTGGTGTTTACGGGACTCTCCGGTTCAGGAAAATCCAGCTTGGCGTTTGATACCATCTACGCTGAGGGACAGCGGCGGTATGTGGAGAGCCTGAGTTCTTACGCAAGACAATTTTTGGGACAGATGGACAAGCCGGACGTAGACTCGATTGAGGGCTTATCCCCGGCTATCTCTATTGATCAAAAAACCACATCCAAGAATCCCCGCTCAACAGTGGGAACGGTGACAGAAATCTATGATTATCTGCGTTTGTTGTGGGCAAGAGTCGGTATTCCCCATTGCCCCAAATGCGGCAAGGAGATCAAACGCCAAACCATCGACCAAATCGTAGACCGGGTTGAGGCGTTGGGCGAGGGGACACGGTTTATGGTGCTTTCTCCTATTGTTCGGGGCAAGAAGGGCGAGCACGTAAAAGTGTTTGAGGATGCCAGAAAATCCGGCTTCACCCGGGTCCGTGTTGATGGGATTTTATACGATCTGAATGAACAGATTCCATGTGAAAAGAACAAGAAGCACACCATCGAACTGGTGGTGGATCGGTTGGTAATCCGTCAGGAGCAGCGACGCCGCTTAACAGATTCGATAGAAACAGCTTGCGCACACTCCGGTGGACTGGTGATCATTGATCTGCCCGATGCGAAGCAGGAGCTGAGCTTCTCTCAAAACTATGCCTGCGAGGATTGTGGGATCAGTCTTTCTGAGCTTGAGCCGCGGATGTTTTCCTTTAATAATCCTGCGGGGGCCTGTCCTTCCTGTACCGGTCTTGGTTTTCAGCTGATAGCTGATGAGGATCTGGTGATCCCGGATAAAAATAAATCCATTTTTGAAGGGGCGATTCAGGCTTCCGGCTGGAGCAATGCAAGAACAGACTCGATCTTCCGGATGTACTTTGAAGCGCTTGCACAGAAATATCATTTTTCCCTGACTGTTCCGGTGAAGGAGCTGTCCAAAGAGGCAATGGATGTGATTCTGTACGGTACAAAGGGCGAGAAACTGCGTATGACCTATAACCGCGGGAACGGTATGGGCATTCTGGAGCAGCCCTTTGAGGGTATTTTGAACAACATCAGCCGTCGCTACCGGGAAACCCAGTCCGACGCTGCCCGGAAAGAACTGGAGGAATGCATGGCTACCGCACCCTGCCCCCACTGTCAGGGTGACCGCCTGTCGGATATTGCCAGAGTTGTGACTGTTGGCGGCATAGGGATCATGGATTTTTGCCGTATGAGTGTAAAGCAGGCTTTGGATTTTATGGAGTCTCTGCATTTGGAAGGGAATATGGCACTTGTGGCAGAGCAAATCATCCGGGAGATCAAGGGACGGCTGCGGTTTTTGCTGGATGTAGGTTTACAGTACCTGACACTTTCCCGGGCTGCTGCGACCTTGTCAGGCGGTGAGAGCCAGCGGATTCGCCTTGCCACGCAGATCGGATCTTCCTTGATGGGTGTGCTTTATATTTTAGACGAGCCGTCTATCGGTTTGCACCAGCGGGATAATGACAAACTGTTGATGACGCTCAAGCGGCTGCGGGATCTGGGCAATACACTGATCGTTGTAGAGCACGACGAGGATACTATGCGGGCAGCGGATTACATTGTAGATGTTGGTCCGGGCGCAGGTATGCACGGCGGTGAGATCGTAGCCAGCGGTTCAATAGAGGATATTATGGGCAATCCCCGTTCCATCACAGGTCAGTATTTATCCGGTGTAAAAAAGATACCTGTGCCGTCTGCAAGAAGAGCCGGGAACGGGCAGTATTTAACTGTGCGGGGTGCGGCGGAGAATAATCTAAAAGATATCGACGTATCGATCCCGTTGGGTACACTGACCTGTGTTACGGGTGTATCCGGTTCCGGTAAATCTACGCTTGTAGGTGAGGTGTTGAACAAAACGCTGCTTGGTACACTGAACCACGCCCGAACCCGTCCGGGAGTCTGCCGTTGCATCGAGGGGATTGAGCATCTCGATAAGGTCATTGACATTGATCAAAGCCCAATTGGCAGGACACCGCGCTCAAATCCTGCGACCTATACTGGGATGTTCAATGATATCCGGGATCTGTTTGCTTCAACTGCTGAGGCAAAGATGCGTGGCTACAATTCCGGTCGGTTTTCGTTCAATGTGAAAGGAGGCCGATGTGAAGCTTGCTGCGGAGACGGCTTGGTCAAGATTGAGATGCACTTCCTGGCTGATGTATATGTGCCCTGTGAGGTTTGTAAGGGTCAGCGGTACAACCGGGAGACCCTGGAGGTCCAGTATAAGGGCAAAAATATCGCGCAGGTGCTGGATATGACTGCAGAGGAAGCGTTGGACTTTTTTGAGAATCTGCCGAAGATTCGAAGAAAGGCGCAAACGCTTGTAGAGGTTGGCTTGGGCTATGTAAAACTGGGACAGTCCAGCACCAGCCTTTCCGGTGGTGAGGCACAGCGTGTGAAACTGGCCACAGAGCTGGCGAGAGTTTCTACAGGTCGGACGATCTATGTTCTGGATGAGCCAACCACCGGTCTGCACGCGGCAGATGTGCATAAGCTGATCGAGGTTTTACAGAAGCTGACAGATGCCGGTAACTCCGTTTTGGTGATCGAGCATAATTTGGATGTGATCAAAAGCGCAGATTATATAATCGATCTGGGTCCGGAAGGTGGAGACGAAGGCGGTTATGTTGTGGCTGCCGGCACACCGGAGCAGATTGCCGCATCCCGGCAGAGCTATACCGGCAGATATTTGAGAAACTATTTATAAACATTTTCCCCGGTCTTCCGGACCGGGGAAAATGTTAATTAGGTTCATGATAGGCGCTTGCAGGAAGGACTTCAGAAAGCTCCAGAAGACCTCGGTTTCGATCTCCGGCGTAGTTGCTGACGGGAAGCTGAATGGTGTCGCGAACCATATTATCTGTGCCGGTAGTTATACAGATGGTCATCGTGATCCTTGTAGTGTTTTGGTTTGGATGATCTACCAATACTGTTCCGCCATGGCTTGCAGCAACAGATCTTACCAGTTCCATACCCAGACCAATGCCGTTTCGGCTGTCTTCAATGGCAGGTTCACGCAGATACCGACCAAAGGGGCGGTCTTGCGGCATAGCGTCCTGACACAGATTTTGAACAGTAAAACTAAGGGTGTTTCCGTTGTGCACCAGCTTTGTTTCTAAAGTGCTGCCTTCAGACATGAATTTTACAGCGTTGGAAATCAGATTGTAAACAGCACGTTCCAGCATTTCGCGGTCTGCCAGACCGATCACTGCTTTTGAAAGCCCGGTATAGTTTGTTAAAATTCCAAAGGGTGTCAGGTGTGTGCTGATCGCTTCCATACATTCATCAAAGACAGCGGTAATGTCTGTCGTCTCTAAATGTGCGCCGGATCTTTGCTGATAACGGTAGGAATCGGACATATTGCATACGATTCTGTGAAGCCGATGCAGACCTCTGCGCAGATGTGCTATGTGCTCCGTGGACTCGACAAGCTGGTCCGCTACAGTCATCACACCGCTCAGAGGATTGCGCAGATGCTGGGCGGCAAGGGCGATGGCGCGCAGTTCCGGATTATCAACATCCAGTACAAACAGATCACCGTCGGTTGTTTTAATAATTTCCGCTTGATAGGTTGTGTTGTTGAGGGTTAGGTTGAGAGAAAGGCTTCCGTTGGAAAAACTTTTATAAACATTTTTGGAATCTGCAATAAAGGGTTCAATAGCAGCACCTGGAAGCAGCATCAGTTGCTTTGCGGCCTGATTGGTATTTACGATGCAGCCGTCTTGTACGCAGAAGGCCGGACGCTCAATCAGTTCCAGCAGGGCTTGAGTTGTGTTTGTGTGCTCCATGATCTTCCTCCTTATGGTATATCATGCGCATTTTTCAGGAAAAGTTCCAGCGGAATTATATATCAAGCTTATTTTAACGAATTTTGTCGAAAATAGCAAGTTAAATCCACAGATGAGGTGAAAATATGTCGATCCACGAAGGACATCGCCAGCGGCTGCGCACACGCTTTTTGCAGGAAGGGCTGGATCAGTTTAATCAAATACAGGCATTGGAGCTGCTGTTGTTTTATTGTGTTCCTCGTAAGGATACCAACCCTTTAGCCCACGCACTTTTGGAGTACTTTGGGTCATTCAACGCTGTTTTGGATGCTACCCCAAAGGAATTGATGAAAGTGGAGGGTGTTGGAGAAAATATTGCCATGTTTCTGTCATTAATGAAAGAAACGTGGCGGTATTACAATGTTCAGTCCGCTCAGACCAATAAATCCCTGACTACTGTTGAGCAGTGCGGAGATTATTTGCTGCCGTATTTTGTTAACCGGGATGTGGAAACAGTTTTTTTATTATGCCTGGATGCAAAGTGTAAGGTGATCTGCTGTCGTTTGATTGGAGAAGGCAGCGTGAATTCTGCCAGTATTTCCGTTCGGAAGATCGTTGAAACTGCGTTGAATGTGAATGCGACTTCTGTTGTTTTGGCACATAATCACCCCAGTGGCGTCGCAATTCCGTCTCTTGAAGATATTCAGACCACCAAACGTGTGGCGCACGCGTTACATGCAGTAGAGATTGTTCTCGTGGATCATATTGTTGTAGCTGAAAATGATTATGTATCCATTTCTATGTCCGGCGGATATTCTATTGGAGAAAATCAGAACACTTAGTTGGAGGGGTTATGATACTGATCGTTTGCCTTGATGATGAAAACGGCATGATGTTTAATAAGCGCAGACAAAGTATGGATCGCTGTATCAGAGAACGGATCCTTACCTTGTGTGCAGAAAAACCGTTGTGGATGAATACCTATTCAGCAGGTCAATTTCGTGAACAGACCTCTAACCTGCACATTGCTGAGAATTACCTGGAGCTGGCAAAGGAAGGGGAGTACTGTTTTGTAGAAAATACCGATGTCACAAAAGTGGTTGACCGGGTGGAGCGGCTGGTGATCTTCCGCTGGAATCGCCGATATCCGGCGGATGTGAAATTTCCCCTCGAATTGTTCAGCTACCGCTGGACATTGACTGACAAGGTGGATTTTTCAGGCACATCCCATGAACGAATTACGCAGGAGGTGTACATGCTGTGAGCAGAACTTATCGGAATAAAAATGTAAAGTGGAAATTTCTGACGGCTGTTGCGGTGCTGTTGCTGATAGCGTTTTGGTGGATCAGCGCGCAGACCGGCAATGATGAGCACAGCATATCTGTTGAGGATGTGCCGGCTTTTTCGGGCAATGCGTATGTAGTAATTCAAAATAATCAACCGAATTTTACACAAACAGAGCTCACAGATCAGTCTTATGAATATTACGCACCCTTGGACACATATGGACGCTGTGGCTATACTATGGCATGTATTGGTCAGGATCTGATGCCTACAGAGGATCGGGGGAATATCAGTCAGGTAAAGCCTACCGGTTGGGTGCAGGCGCAGTATGACTGTGTAGACGGAAAAAACCTGTATAATCGCTGCCATCTAATTGGGTTTCAACTCACCGGCGAGAACGCCAACGAACGTAATTTGATTACCGGCACGCGTTTTTGTAACAATGAAGGGATGCTTCCCTTTGAAAATATGGTAGCTGACTATGTTAAAGAGACCGGGAATCATGTGTTGTACCGTGTGACACCCATTTTTCAAAAACAGGAGCTGGTTGCCCGGGGTGTTCAAATGGAAGCGTATTCGGTAGAAGATGACGGAGCAGGTATCTGCTTTAATGTGTATGTATATAACTGTCAGCCGGGTGTGGTGATTGATTATGCAACCGGTGACAGCTGCCTTGACGAGGAACTTGCAGCCTCTAAACCTGATGGAAAGAACGTTTATATTCTCAATACATCCTCTAAGAAATTCCACAAGGAAAGCTGCGGACAAGGTCAGGGAATCAAGGAAAATAATAAAGAGATTTATACAGGCAGTCGAGAAGATTTGGTGCAGAAAGGGTATACTGCAAGTAAATGCTGTAATCCGTGAGGTGGAGCTATGGATCGATTCCAACTGGTATCGGAATATAAGCCTTCCGGCGATCAGCCGGAAGCGATTGAGGCGTTGGTCAGGGGCGTGGAGCTTGGACTGCGGGAACAGACACTTTTAGGCGTAACAGGATCCGGAAAGACCTTTACAATGGCGTCTGTTATTGCACAGTTAAATCGCCCCACGCTGGTACTTGCCCACAATAAAACACTGGCAGCACAGCTGTGCTCCGAGTTTCGGGAGTTTTTTCCTAATAACGCTGTAGAGTATTTTATTTCCTATTACGACTACTATCAGCCGGAAGCGTATATTGCCCATACCGATACTTATATTGAAAAGGATTCGGCGGTGAATGAAGAGATTGACCGGCTGCGGCACAGTGCGACTTCCGCACTGTTTGAGCGGCGGGATGTGATCGTTGTTTCCTCGGTAAGCTGTCTGTACGGCTTGGGCGATCCAATTGACTATAAGAGTATGGTTATTTCTCTGCGGACAGGGCAGTCATATCCACTTGATGAGATCCTTAAAAAACTGACGCAGATCCGCTATGAACGAAACGATCTGGATTTCTCGAGAAATAAATTCCGTGTTCGGGGAGATACGCTGGAGATTTATCCTGCTTATTGGTCAGGACGGGCAATACGGGTGGAATTTTTTGGAGATGAGATCGACAGGATCAGTGAGATTAATGCAGTCTCTGGTATGGTGGAACGTTATGTTGATCATGCAGCCATTTATCCTGCTAGCCATTATGTGGCTTCCCGGGAAAAGATGGAGCGTGCTATGGCACAGATCCGTGTAGAATGTGATGAGCAAATTGAATATTTCCGGAGGAATAATAAGCTTTTGGAAGCCCAGCGTATAGCACAAAGAACGGCATACGATTTGGAAATGCTCACTGAGATTGGGTTTTGCACGGGAATTGAGAATTACTCCCGGGTGATTCAGGGAAGAGCACCCGGCACACCGCCTACTACACTATTGGATTACTTCCCGGAGGATTTTCTGCTGTTTGTGGATGAAAGCCATGTTACATTGCCCCAGTGCCGCGCAATGTATGCAGGAGACAGAAGCCGCAAGGATGCGCTGGTGAATTACGGTTTTCGCCTGCCGTCTGCATACGATAACCGTCCCTTGAATTTTGATGAATTTGACTCTAAGCTGAACCAGGTGATTTATGTTTCCGCAACGCCTGCTGATTATGAGCAGACCCGCTCAGGACAGGTTGTAGAGCAGATTATACGCCCGACAGGACTTTTAGATCCGATAGTGGAGGTTCGCCCCATTGAGGGTCAGATCGATGATCTTATTGGAGAGATCAATAAAAGAAGCGGGCAGGACGAACGTGTATTGGTTACTACACTGACTAAGAAAATGGCAGAAGATCTGACGGTCTATTTGCAAAAGGCGGGTATACGGGTGCGGTATATGCATTCAGATATCGGTGCAATGGAGCGGATGGAGATCATTCGGGATCTGCGTATGGGTAAGTTTGATGTGCTTATCGGTATTAATTTGCTGCGGGAGGGATTGGATATTCCGGAGGTCAGTTTGGTAGCAATATTGGATGCGGATAAGGAGGGCTTCCTTCGTTCCGAAACAAGCTTGATCCAGACAATTGGACGTGCTGCCAGAAATGCGCAAGGCTTGGTAATTATGTATGCCGATGGTATTACGCCCTCAATGCGTGCTGCGATCGATGAAACGAAGCGTCGTCGGGAGATTCAGGCTTCCTACAATCGGGAGCACGGAATCGAGCCAAAGACAATTATAAAGTCTGTAAGAGATCTGATTGAAATTTCCTCACCTACAGCCGAGCGGAAGAGCCGTGCCGGTATAAAAATGACGAAGGCAGAAAAGGAAAAGGAGATTAACCGACTGGAGAAGCAGATGAAGGAGGCGGCAAGAATGATGGAATATGAATATGCTGCAATTCTTCGTGATCAAATTATTGAGCTCCGGGGCAGTAAATAAATAATTGCGTGCCGGTTCATATAAACCGACACGCAATTATTTATTCTTTTTCAATATACTGAAATCGCGGTCCGTAGTAGTTGTCCTTTTCGATGATCTCGTTCCACATGGACGCGGGACGGACCCATAGCTTGTTTTCGCCGTAAAGAGCCCGGTATATGACCATTTGCTCCAATGTTTCTGAATGGGAAGCTACTGCAAGCAGTTCATATTCCATACCCTTAAAATGGCGGTATTTACCCGGTTTTAATTCCATAGCACTTGTTAAGCCGGAATACTGCCGCGGATGGCTTTATCCAGTACGGTATCCGTATCAAACAGCTCGTCAAACCAGTCGGAATGATATGCCATATTGGAACCGGTGACCAAAATTCTGCCTTGCCGCACATAGTTGCTGTTTACCGATGCCCACAGCACATCGTTATTGCAGAAGCCCAGATAGAATCGGAAGCCGCCACTTTGCAGAGTGTCAAATTTTTCGCCGGAGTAAATTTCGGAATCCGTGATGTCAGACTTCTGTGCGAATACCATCATATTTGTAGGTCCTAATATGGGGGTGGCTTCTGTTAACCATTGGGTCAGGTCGTTTTTAAGCATAGAAGTGCTGTATTCGCCATAGGCTACATTTCCGTATGTGTAGCAAGCCAGCTCGTAACCCCGATCACGCAGGGCGCGGGCAACCTTGGTAGCGTCGGATACTGCCTGGTTATAAGCGTCCTCACCGAAGTCCTTCTCTGCGCCTATATAGGTGCGGTATCCAAAAAGTCCATTATAGCCTGTAAGCGCCAGAACAGCGCGGGCACCACGGTAAGAGAAGTCGGGATGCTTTTCGATGAAGTCCTCCAGAATGGGAACAAGATCGTATGCGCCCGTTACAGTCTCACCGGAACGGTTCACCATTTCACAGGTAAAGTCACCCTTTTCATCCAAAAGCAATTTACAGGCAAAACCGGCGCCGTTCTTATCCGGCAGCTTGTCACCGTCACCGTCAACCATGTAGATGTTGTAATTTACATTGGTCTGTGTCAGCATCAGCGGTTTTTTCCCAGCGGGCAGGTAGAGTGTCTTTTTGGAATAGGCAACAGTGCCGTCTGCGGCAGTTTCTTCGGCTACGAAATCAGACATCCGAACAAGGATGTAGCCGTTAGCATATAGCTGATCCAGCATTTTGCTAAATTCATCAACTGTCACATAATTTTTGTTAAAAGCGTTTCCATATACGCTGTGCCGGAAAGCCTGAGCGGGATCTGCCATCAGGGTCTGGAAGGAAAGATTGGGAACTTGCTGTAAATCGTTCCAGGCTACCAGTGCCTTCTTAGCCTGTTCGTATTCTGAAACCTTGGCAGAAAGGGCAGGGTACTGACCCATATCGCCGGAGAAGGTATTCAGAAGGTCAACAGCTCCCTGATAGTCATAATCTGCCGCAAGAAGCTGCGCTTGCTCCAGCAGGGATTGTTCCTCTTCGGCAAGTCGGGCCTGTTCATTCAGAATTGAGATAGAAGCCTGTATACTGGCTTCTTTTTCTGCTCTGTTTTTTTGCACACCCCGTGCGATCGCGCCGATGATGAATACGATGATCAGCACCAGTACAGCACCGGCAATGATCGCAGGTAAGTATACTTCCTTAAAGATTTGAGATTTGGCGCGCTTTTTCCGTCTGGGATTTACAGGCTCGGAATGCTTATTTTGATGCTTATTCATACAAAACAGCCACCTTTCTGTTTGCTTTTCCTTATTATAACTAAAAATGATCAAAAATGCAAGGTTGTATATATTGTGGATAAGACCTTGCGCTTATACAGCTTTTGCGCTATAATATTGCTGTTAATACTGTTGAGGATGGGATTTTGATGGAAAAGATCGCAAGCTTTCAAATTGACCACAACTTGTTGCAGCCGGGTTTATATGTTTCAAGAAAAGATCCGGTTGGGGGAGAAATTGTAACGACCTTTGATCTGCGTTTAACAAGTCCCAATGATGAACCGGTGATGAATACCGCGGAGATCCATGCTATTGAACATTTGGCAGCGACCTACCTGCGCAATGAGCCGCAATGGAAATCGCAGGTTTTATATTTTGGACCTATGGGTTGCAGAACCGGGTTTTATTTGCTGCTATCCGGAGATTATACATCAAGAGATGTTTTGGGATTGGTAACAGAATGCTTCCGCTTTATCCGGGATTACAGAGGGGACATTCCGGGAGCCAGTGCGAAGGACTGCGGAAATTATTTGGATATGAATTTGAAAATGGCTAATTATTGGGGCAGACGGTATGTGTGTCTGTTGGAAAATATTGACGATACCCGGCTGAACTATCCGGGGTAAGGAGCAGGTATGATCAAGCTTGGAATTATAGGCGCTATGACCGTTGAGGTCAAGACGCTGAAACAGCAGATGTCAGGAATGTGTGTTTCAAAACGGGCAGGTATGGAGTTTTTTGACGGGCATCTGGATGGTTTGCCTGCAGTAATCGTTCAGTGCGGTGTAGGCAAGGTGAATGCAGCTCTTTGCGTACAGATCCTGTGCGACTGCTTTGGTATTACCCATTTGGTCAATACGGGAGTTGCCGGTTCGCTTTGCGCACAGCTGGATATTGGAGATTTGGTGATCAGTCAGGATGCGATGTACCATGATTTTACCTGCCATGCGCTAAATCCAAACTATAAGGTTGGACAGATTCCCGGTTTGGACGTTGCAGCGTTTCCTGCTGATGATCTGTTGGTACGCTGCGCAGAATCTGCGGCTCAGAAGATCCATCCCGGACATGTCCGTGTTGGTAGAATTGCCAGCGGGGATCAATTTGTAGCAAGTAAGGAACAGAAATCACAAATTGTTTCAGATACCGGAGCTCTGTGCACGGAAATGGAGGGCGGTGCAATTGCCCACGCTGCTTGGCGTAATAAGGTGCCGTTTGTGATTATTCGGGCAATTTCGGATAAAGCTGATGATTCAGCGCAGATGGATTATCCGTCTTTTGAGGCAGCCGCGGCAGAACGCTGCGCAAATGTAACACAGTGCTTGGCTTCGCAACTTAAAAATGCAGAATAAGGAACACCTCCGGATCGATTGGTCCGGAGGTGTAATTTTATTGATACTGGAAGCTTTGGGTTCTTTGAGATGTTAATTGATAAGGAATGGTTTCGATAATATGGGTTGCACTGAAATTCAGACTGGCAGCCACAGGCAAACTGGTGTGCTTATCTATTTCCAGAATGTATTCAACTGCATCTATAGACGAAGAGGAAGCTAATGTGTCAAGGAGTGTAGGTTCACCGTATAAGACGGTGCACAGCTCCGTGCAGATTGTTTCTGCTGTCGATTGATCCAACTGTATTATGATCTTATAAGTAGAATCTGTTTCCGAAAGAGTTGCAGAAACGATTTGTTCCGGACGGAAAACGTTTTTAGTCAAATACTCCTGACAGTATGCTTTCATAGCAGCCTGATCAACAGATGTGTTTTCTACAGCCGTACCGCCATTGGAAGAAATGCTGTAAATTCCGTTTTGAAACAGTTCTTTCTGCTTTAGCACCTTTTTGCCGGAGCTTTGATTGGACTGTGTTACATTGGCATCCATAGATGCAAAAAAGCTATCTGCATTACCGGACATTGCCAATGCGAAGGTTTCGCTGCGGCTGATGGAAAAGGCCTGGCAATAAATACTTTCGGTGGATTGAGATTGCATTTGTGTTCCCTGGAGTAAATAACCGTAAGCTTCCTCAAGCCGTTTAGGTGCATCCTGACAGTCTAACGGCGTATAGGATTCTGTGTTTTCCGGAGGAGTGATCTGAAAATCTGCGCTGTGGAAAATAAGCTTTACGGTATTTTCGACAGATGCCCCGCCTGCTAAATAACGGATTGTGTAAGAGCTTTCAGTCAAAGCACCGTTGGAATTGAGCACTGCGTAACCTTGACCATCAAGAAATTCCGCGCCATCGGGAAGAGCCCAAGGCTCAGCACCGGTTGGTTGACTAAAGGCGATAGCAGTACTGCCGTTTTTCTGCTCAAATTGAATGTCTTTGTATAGATCACAGTCCAGCAGTACAGTGGGAGCAAACCGATCGGTAAACGCCTCTGCTGTTGTGGCACTCTTAAACTTTTGATCATTTATTTGAATATAATTGATATCGCCGGAATACAGCTCGGAGACTGTGAATTTATGTGCTCCGATCTGGACACTTTCGTTAGAAGATGCCTGAAAACCGTTTGTACTGTCCGTGCGGAAATCCAGCTGCTGCTGTGAAGTGAGGGAGTAGGTTTGACCATTGATGGTTGTTTGTGTCATTGTACCGATGTAAACGGACAAATTGTCAGCAGTGCGAATGGTCTCAGCCGCCTGCAGATATGCGGCGCATACAGCATCTTTAGAGGGCGGTGTTTCATCCGTGCCGTTGGAGTTAAAACAACCGGTGATCAGGAACAATAATGTTACACATAGAACAGCGGTAACAGTACGTGATCGTGTCATCGTGAAGCACTCCTTCCTGTAATTACAATGCAATTATAATAAATATCGTTTAAATTGTCAAGAAACGGGAAATAATTGAACTTTTAGTGAAATCCTGCTATCACACGGTGAAATCTTCGCTAGTGCTCAGGTGAAATCGAAACCTTACGGTTTCGGTGAAATTAAATCCACAACCGCTGCAGCAATTTCATCATTCATTACGGAAATCCGCTTGAATGATGAATATTGAATAATGAATAGTGAAGAATAAAAAATCGGAAATCCGCCGATTTGCATCAGCGGATTTCCGATTTTGGTGCGAGAGATGGGACTCGAACCCACACGGCGATCACCACACGCACCTCAAACGTGCTTGTCTACCATTCCAACACTCTCGCAAGTGCACTGCCATATTATAACCTTGCAGCAGTTGTTTGTCAATATTTTTTTGGGGAAATTACAGCCTGTTTTACTGTTGTTTTCTGTTGACGGATGTGTTACACTATTCCACAGAAAGAAAAAGGAGCATTGCTATGGTTCGTTTTTTTGTGAAACCGGAGGAGCTAAATAATCAATTTATCGTATTGACCGGACAAAATGCAGCCCACGCAAAGGTTTTGCGATTAAGAGCGGGGGACCAGGTTTTAGTTTGCGATGGTTTAGGCAAAGAATGGGTTTGTGCAGTCAGTGATGTCAGCTCAGGACAGGTCAGTCTTGTTGTGAAAGGTATGCGGGAATCTCAGGCTGAATCAAGCGTGCGGGTTTGCGTGTATATGGCTTTTCCAAAAGCGGATAAACTGGAGCATGTGATTCAAAAAGCTACAGAATTGGGCGCTGATGAAATTGTTGCGTTTCCCTCTGCACGCTGTGTGTCTCGTCCTGATGAGAAGAGCTTGCAAAAGAAGCTGGAGCGTTGGCAAAAAATTGCTTCTTCGGCAGCAGAACAATCCGGCAGGGGAAAGGTCCCCTCGGTGTTGGTTTTAAAAAGCTATGAGGAGGCGCTTTCACGGGCGTCCCTGGCGGATAAGGCTATTTTGTTCTATGAAAACGAACAAGCTGTCACCTTGCGTATGGCTTTACAGTCCGGACCTTACCGTACGGTCAGCTTGATGACAGGACCGGAGGGTGGTTTGGAAGAGGCAGAGGTTGAAAAAGCCAGAAAAACGGGGTTGCAGGTCTGCACGCTTGGAAAAAGAATCCTGCGCTGTGAGACTGCACCACTGTGCGCTTTGTCAGCAGTTATGTATGATGCAGGTGAGTTTTAAGCTTAAACGCTGTCGATGTAAATCGGCAGCGTTTGCTATTTATGGTATTTGCTTCCTGCCTGGATCGATTCTGCTCTGTAGAGCTGCTCCAAGACCATAACACGGGCTAAATGGTGGGGAAAGGTCATATTGCTCATGGAAAGCTGAAAATCAGCAGCAGATTTGACCCGGGGCGCGATCCCGAAGGAGGAGCCGATCAGAAAACAGGCACTGCTTTTGCCGGATAGCTTCTGCTCCTGCAGTTTGGCTGCCAGCTGTTCGGAGGAAAGGGGTTTCCCCTCCGGTGTAAATATACAGAACCAAGCGTTTCTTGGAAGCTTGTTCAGAATCAGATCCGCTTCTTTTTCCAGTCCTGCTGCGATTTCTGCGGGGGAAGGATCGTCGGGCAGGCGCACTTCCGGCAGCTCTAAAAGCTGAAAATTGCAGTAACCTTTCATGCGCTTCTCGTATTCTGCAGCGGCACTGAGATAGAATTTTTCCTTCAGTTTACCCATGCAGATCAGAGTTATATTAAACATAAAATCCCTCCCTATCTATGAAGTATAACATGGGAAAATGAAAATTGCAATGAGTCCCAGCAAGATAAGGATAATCCTACGTCGGAGCGGAAAACTAGTGCAGGAGGTGCAGAATATGAAGAAAAAAGAGAACATTAAGACAGATCCAGCCGGGAGCTATACCGGGCGACCGGAAAATCCTTATGAGATTCCTGTTCAGGATGCAGATGACCTATAATGCTTATAAGCCCAACCTTATATCGGTTGGGCTTATATTCAAGTGTTCTTTCGCAGCAAATATTTTTCTCGCGTTGCCATACCGCCCCGAATATGCCGCTGCGCTTTGTTTAAGTCCAGCACACGCCGCACTTGCGTATAAAGCAGCTTGTTATACTGAGGCAGCCGTTGTGATAAATCCTTATGTACCGTGGATTTTGAAATACCAAAATGCTGAGCAGCGGTCCGGACTGTTGCTCCGGTTTCGATAATGTACACAGCCAGTTCGCAGGCTCTTTTCTCGATCGTATCTGCCATATATACCCCTCCGATGCTGTGTGCTACCATGAAAAACTTATGTTGTAATGAAGTGGAATATGCCTGCTTGACAGCGGTGGGAATCCCTTGTAAAATGGAGCTAGAAACAATGTTGGAGAAAGCAATATGATCCTATTTCATAACGATTATAACCAAACTTGCCATCCCCGGATTCTGAACAGAATGCTGCAGATCAATAATCAGCAGATGGACGGTTACGGTGTGGATGCTTGCAGTGAGCATGCACGTGCGCTGATCTGTAAAATATGCGGGCGTCAGGATTTGGCGGTGCACTTTTTGGTTGGCGGTACACAAACAAATCTTACAGTGATCGATGCCGCATTAAGACCTCATCAAGCAGTGTTATGTCCGGTTTATGGGCATATTAATACACACGAAACGGGAGCTGTTGAGGCAACAGGACATAAAGTACTGCCTTTGGAATGCTGCAGCGGTAAAATCTCTGCCGAACAAATTGAAGCAGTAATGTGTGCCCATAATCAAGATCCAAACCGGGAGCATACCGTTCAGCCTAAGATGGTGTATATTTCAAATCCTACAGAATTTGGAACGATCTATACCTATAATGAGTTGGAAGCCATTTCTAAGATATGTAAAAAATACGGTATGTATTTGTTTGTGGACGGCGCACGGCTGGGTTATGCATTGGAAGCATCAGGAAATGATATAACACTTTCAGATCTTGCAGAGCTGACGGATGTGTTTTATATTGGCGGTACAAAGGTCGGAGCAATGTTTGGCGAAGCAGTGGTGATTTCAAATCCGGCATTGGCATTGGATTTTAGGTATTTAATCAAACAACATGGAGCAATGTTGGCAAAGGGCTGGCTGCTTGGAGTTCAGTTTGAGGTGCTTTTTGAAGACGGACTGTATATGGAGCTGTCGCGCCATGCAAATAAGATGGCGGATAAAATTCGCAGCGTGCTGAGCAGGTGTAACTGTCCGATGCTTATAGAAGGCACGACAAACCAAATTTTTCCCATTCTGCCGGATCCGGTTTTGAATGATCTGAAAGATCATTTTACATTTAGTGAGCAGGAACGGATCGATGAGGAACACAGAGCTGTGCGTTTCTGCACGAGCTGGTCAACAGAAGAGAAAGATGTGGACGAGCTTTGTGCGATCTTGGATATAAGCTTAAAAGAGCATCAATAAAAGCGCAAATAATGGACTTTAATGCTGAAAGGGGCGAGATTATTGCTGGAAATCAATAAAAAGACACTGCGAAACCTGTTTATCGTTGTTGCTTCCGGTATTGTTTTGTATTGGATCCTCCATGAAACAGAACGTGTTGGGAGGCTTTTTGATCTGGTAAAGAGTATATTTTCTCCGTTTCTAACGGGCGCAGCAATTGCGTTTGTTTTGAATGTTCCAATGCGTGCATTTGAAGGGTTGCTTAAAGGAATTAAACAGGATAAGCTCAGGCGGTTGATTGCGATCTTGTTGACCGTTATCGCAGTGCTGTTGATTCTTGCACTGGTATTTTGGCTGTTGATTCCGCAGCTGATCGAGACGATCCGTTCTCTGATTCCAACACTTCAGAATTTTCTTATTCGAATAGAAAATGCAATATACGAATTTTTGAATGAAAATCCGGAATTGATGCAGTGGCTGTTTAATAATACAGAGCTGGAGAAGTTTGATTGGGCAAGTTTGGTACAGAAAGCAATCTCTGTTCTGACCAACAGTCTGACAACAATCGTAAGCGGTGCATTTTCTGCATTGGGAAGTGTTGCTGGCGCATTAGTCGATCTGGTGATCGCTGTCGTGTTTGCTGTATACTGCCTTTTCCAAAAAGAAAACCTTGTGCGGCAAGGAAGAAAGGCGTTGTATGCCTTTACACCAGAGCGGTTTGCGGACAGTTTAATTCGTGTGCTGCGGTTATCCAACTCCACATTTTCAAACTTTCTGTCCGGGCAGTGTGTGGAGGTTTGTATTTTAGGAAGCTTATTTGCAATCTCAATGGCTATTTTTAGAATGCCCTATATACCACTTGTCAGTGTCTTGGTAGCAGTAACTGCATTTATTCCAGTGGTTGGTGCGTTTGTAGGCTGTGCAATCGGTGCGTTTTTGATTTTGGTAAGCAATCCGATGCAGGCTGTTTGGTTTGTAGTGATGTTCCTGGTAATCCAGCAGTTTGAAAATAATGTAATCTATCCCCGTGTTGTGGGAACATCTATTGGCTTGTCCGGCATGTGGGTGCTGTTGGCGGTTGCAGTTGGCGGCGAGCTGATGGGTGTAGCGGGAATGTTCCTGATGATTCCAATTGCCTCTGTAATCTATTCGTTGCTTCGGGAAAAGACCAATGCCCGCCTTATCAATGCGCAAATCGATCCCGTTAAGCTGAAAGAACAGCCACCTGAATTGCGATCTCATTTTAAGGAAAAACGGGCGATGACAAAACAGCTTCGGGCGACCAAAAAGGCTGAGCGGTCAATAAACGGCACACAGGAACAAAAGGAAGAATAATCCTATATGGGAGGACTTATATATTGCGTATACAGACTCAACTGTCGTGTAACGAATATACAGATGCTTTGAAAGAGCGGCTTGGTTCTTTTACGGACTTTGGCTGCGAACGGTTTACGGGCTTTGTGTTTTGGAGATTTTTTTCAATAACACATCATGCCGGACATGAGTATAACCGACGTATTACCAATGAACGCAATTCCGCGGTAGGTTACGTTAAAAAGACACCGGAGGGCGCACAGGTACGCTGTGTGCGGCTTAAAGGGTGGACAACGCCTCAGGCGATCCTGCTATCATTTTTGATAGGCATTTTGATCTGTCCTCTAGCATCGAGATTCTCTCTTAGTTTGGAATTAACACTGATGATGGCGATAGGATTTACTGTGTTTATGGCATTGATTACAGCCGCTTCTGACAGTATGACTGAAAACGGTGAATGGGGTGCAAAGGAAATTTATGCGCTCATCGTTGATCCCACAGATCCGTTTGCTTACTTGAAAAAACACTAGAAGAAATTAAAGAAAACACAGGGGTCAGGACTATGCCTGACCCCTGTGAATATTATAATGTATGAATTGTTGAACGCCTCCGGAATTCCGGAGGCGTTCGCTAATATTTAATGATTAGTCCTTGTACATCTCAACCAGCTTGTTCAGGTGCTCCCAACGCTCCTTCGCAGCAGCCTCGTTCTTAGCGAACAGGTCAGCAGCGCGGTCGGGGAACTCGCGGGTCAGACGGGAGTAACGGGCTTCGTTCATCAGGAACTCCTGATAGCCGTCCTTCGGAGCCTTGGAATCCAGCTGGAACTTGCCGGTCTCCTTGGAGGGATCGAAGCGGAACAGATTCCAGTAGCCGCAATCCACAGCCTTCTTCATCTCAGCCTGGCAGTTCATCATACCGCCCTTGATGGAGTGCATCTCACAGGGAGCATAGCCAATGATCAGAGAAGGTCCGTTGTAGGCCTCAGCTTCGCAGATCGCCTTCAGGGTCTGCGCCTGGTTAGCACCCATAGCGATCTGTGCAACATAGACATAGCCGTAGGACATAGCAATCTCAGCCAGGGACTTCTTCTTGGTCTCCTTACCGGAGGCTGCAAACTGCGCAACCTGACCGATGTTAGAGGCCTTGGATGCCTGACCACCGGTGTTGGAGTAAACCTCGGTATCAAATACGAAGATGTTTACGTCCTTGTTGGAAGCCAGAACATGGTCAACACCGCCGAAGCCAATGTCATATGCCCAGCCATCACCGCCAAAGATCCAGATAGACTTCTTGGAGAGGTATTCCTTCTTGGAAAGGATATCCGCAACAGTGTCGCAGCAAACCTTGGATTCCAGGTTAGCAATCAGAGCCTTGGTAGCAGCCTTGTTGGCTTCACCGTCGTTGAAGGTATCCAGCCAAGCCTGGCAGGCAGCCTTGCGCTCGTCGCAGGCAGTGGTCTCCAGGACCTTGCGAACCTTGTTTGCCAAAGACTCACGGATCACAGCCTGTGCGGTATACATACCCAGACCGTGCTCAGCGTTGTCCTCAAACAGGGAGTTTGCCCAAGCAGGACCGTGACCCTCAGCGTTGACGCAGTAGGGAGAGGTTGCTGCGGGACCGCCCCAAATGGAGGAACAACCGGTAGCATTGGAGATGTACATCCGGTCACCGAACAGCTGGGTCACGAGGCGCGCATAGCTGGTCTCAGCACAGCCGGCGCAGGAGCCGGAGAACTCAAGCAGAGGCTTGCGGAACTGGCTGCCCTTGACGGAGTTGTCCTGGAGCTCGGGCTTCTCGGAAACCTTGGAAACCATGTAGTTGAACACATCCTGCTCAGCCAGCTCGGATTCCTGAGGAACCATAGTAATTGCAGCGGTGGGGCAGACGCCGACGCAAACGCCGCAGCCCATGCAGTCCAGAGGAGATACAGCCATAGTGTAGCTGTAGACACCCTTGCCCTTGCCAGCCTTAACAGGCACAACACGAGCGGCTTCAGGAGCACCGGCAACTTCAGCCTCGGTCAGAGCAAAGGGACGGATGGTGGCGTGAGGACAAACATATGCACAGTTGTTACACTGGATACACTTGGT
>JAFSDV010000001.1 GCA_017436035.1 Oscillospiraceae bacterium
ATGAGCGCCGCCGGCGAGGGCTCGACCGAGCCGAACCTTGATTAAATCGAGTCCCGTAGTCTCCACCAAAGCCCTAAAGGCAACAGCCTTTGGGGCTTTACTTATTACCTCTTCACTTTTCACTAAAAACGCCTTTAGGGCTTTGGAAGTAATAGTGAATAGTGAAGAAGTTGTGGTATCCGTTTTGCAGATGGAATTTACTTTTGTCCTTCAACCCCCCACCCCTATAATCGTAAAAAGATTGACTTTTGTTATACAAATGTGGTACACTTGGAAATACCTTGCAAAATGGCGTTGATCGGTTTTTCCGATCCGCCATCGTTGTGTAAATAAAAAGGGAGGTAATTTATGGATGGTAATACCATACAGATCCTGATCGCCATGGTTATCTACATGGCAGTCGTCATCGGGATCGGTGTGCTTTATGCAAAGCGTGCCAACAAAAATTCTGAAGCCTATTTTCTTGGAGGGAGATCTTTAGGTCCTTGGGTCACGGCAATGAGTGCCGAGGCATCGGATATGAGCGGATGGCTTCTGATGGGTCTGCCCGGCGTTGCTTACTGGTGCGGACTGGCAGATGCTTTCTGGACTGCCTTCGGTCTGGCAGTGGGTACATATCTGAACTGGCTGATCGTCTCCAAGCGTCTGCGGCGTTACAGTGTGCGGGCAAACAACTCCATCACACTGCCGGAGTTCTTCTCCAACCGGTTCCGGGAAAAGAATAAGACGATCATGTTCCTGGCTGCTGCCTTCATTTTGATCTTCTTCACCGTGTACGCAGCCAGCTGCTTTGTCACCTGCGGCAAGCTGTTCTCCACCCTCTTCGGCGCACCTTATGTGTCGATGATGATCGTCGGTGCGGTATTCGTGCTGCTGTATACATTGCTGGGCGGCTTCCTTGCAGAAAGTGCCTCTGACTTTATGCAGGCGATTGTTATGATTATTGCACTGACACTGATCGTTGTGCTGGGCACTGTCCAGGCGGGCGGCATTGGCGCAGTCATTGAAAACTCCAAGCAGATCCCGGGCTTCCTGGAATTTTTCGGCTTGGCGGCCCCTGCTCTTGACGGAAATGGTCAGCAGCTTGTAGAGAACGGCAAGCCTCTGTTCGGCGCAGCCGCAGATTACGGCTTCCTGACTGTTTGCTCTATGATGGCATGGGGTCTGGGTTACTTTGGTATGCCCCAGGTACTGCTGCGCTTCATGGCAATCCGCAAAGAGAACGAACTGTACCGCTCCCGCCGTATTGCCATGGTTTGGGTAGTCATTTCCCTTGCCGTTGCAGTGTTCATCGGCATTGTGGGACGTCAGCTTTATCCGGTGGCACACCTGACCAAGCCCGCAGCTGAAAATATTTTCATTACTTTGGCTACCACATCTTTGCCGCCCATTCTTGCCGGCTTTGTGATGGCAGGCATCCTGGCAGCCACTATCAGCTCCTCCGATTCTTATCTGCTGATCGCTGCGTCTGCATTTTCCAAGAATATTTTCCAGGGCATCTGCAAGAAGAACGCTACCGATAAGCAGGTTATGATCATCACCCGGGTCACCCTGCTGGTGCTGGCATTGATCGGCATTGTCATTGCACTGGACGAAAACAGCGTGATCTTCCAGATCGTTTCCTTCGCATGGGCTGGCTTCGGTGCCACATTTGGTCCGCTGATGCTCTTCAGTCTTTTCTGGAAGCGCACCAACAAGGTCGGTGCGATCGCCGGTATGGTAAGCGGTGCCGGTATGGTGTTTCTGTGGAAGCTGGTGATCAGCAAGCTTGGCGGCGTTTTCGCCATCTACGAGCTGCTGCCCGCCTTCATTTTCTCCAGCATCTGCATCGTGGTGTTCTCTCTGCTCACAAAAGCACCGTCTAAAGAAATCGAAGAGGATTTTGACGCAGTCCGTGCAGGAACTGTTGAAAATGCCTGATACGGTAAGCATCCTTCAAAATAACGGCCGACCCGATATGGGTCGGCCGTTGCCTTTTTCTGTTTAATCGTCGCAATCAGCAAGGCATCTTACGAAACAAGCTGTCGCAGTAAGGGTCAGTGCCAGGAAAAACATCAGCAGCCCCACCAGGATCGCGCTGACCACACTGGTCGCAACGATCCCCACTGCCAGCAGCACAACTGCAAACAGTGCTGTTCCCAGGATTCCTGTCAGCACCCCGCTCAGCGCACGGCAGCAGCCGCCCCGCTCCGCTCTACCGGCACGGGCAGCAGCTAACTCCAAAACGCCCAAATAAACCACCGCAACGCCCAGTGCAACCCACAGAAATACCGGTGTTACTGTAATGACCGCAGTAATCTGCAAAAACGCAGTAAGCACACCGATAATCGCGCTTGCAATCAGGGCAGTCACTACACAGTCTCTTCTGCATCCGCAAGGAAATAAAGCCATTATTTTCACCTCCCACAGCAATATATGTACTGCCGCTGCAGAAGGTGCATTTTTTGTCATAATCTGTACAAAAGAGTCCTTGGAAATCCAGCCGCCCCCACATCATCTGAACAGCCCAGCGTGCGTTCTTGCATTTATAGTAAAGCTGTGTTAGTATTAAAATATCAGCAGTAATCCTGTTACAGCCTTAGCTGTTTGATTTTTTCGACGATGCTAAAGGAGGATGCCTATGTCCCGCAAGAAAAAGCTTTGCATAATTTGTTCTGTTCTTGTGATCATCGCCTTAACCGCGGCAGTCCTGTGCCGTCATATTGCGATCAGCGCTTCTGCGCTTCAACGTGTAGGCGGCGATTGCTTTGCGGTCGTTTTTGATAAGGCTGCAGTAATGAGTGCTGATCGAATCGTTATGCGTGAAGGTGAAAAGGTAGTAACCATCACCGATAAAGCCCTTGTTCGGGAAATTGCTTCTGAATTTGTGGTCGCCAACCGAACTGCACTGTGTGGCTACCATCAGGATAAATGGATGGAGATCTATAACGGCGACAAACTGGTCCGGAACATTCATTGGAACGACCACGATCATCTTGTTGAAGTTTATGAAGCAGATGCAACCCATTGGATCATTCCCGGAAGCTATGGCATTGGGCAGATCGAATTGTCAGACGAGCTTGTTGCCAAATTAGCCGCGATTATGGCAGGTCATTAAACACCGACAGCTAAAAAGCAAACGGACGCACTGCAAATGCAGTGCGTCCGTCGTATACTTTTCAACCTTTTGACCGCCGCCGGTTTGCCACATAAGACGGTATGTAGGGCAGCGCGTGGATCAGCAAATAGATCCCATATACAAGGACTACAGACAGCCAATCCGGTGTAGCCGCGCCGATAGGGGCGAAAAAAAAGGATTCCAGCTTAAAGAACATATAGTCGGAATCTATACGGGAAAAGTTCACGATGTTCGCCGCAACAGATACAATCAACGCCGGAACTGCCGGCACCAGCAGCTCCCACCACCTGCGGATCCCGGTATACCGATGATAGCCTGTAACCAGCATGGTCACAGCACAAAACACCAAAACGCCGTGATAAAACAGGGTGTGCATACCTGCAAAAGAAATACAGGAATAATTGCTCAGTACATTGACCGGATAGACAAAGTTGATCGCACCGCCTAAAAATCCCAAGCTGCACACATAACCGCAGGCAGCCCGGCGTACCCAACCCTTTCCCCAAACGGCAAAGGGCATTGCATACATGAAAATGCTGCACGGATAAAGGGGCAGATTTCCTGTAAGATTCATTTCCACCTGCGCTCCGGTGCAGGTCTCCCAAATGATCTTTACCGCCTCCAAAACGGTCACCGCTGCCCACAGTGTTCCATAGATCCGCCGCAGCCCATCCGTGCCTTTGTTCCTGACACAATAGCTGCAAACCGCGATCAACGCCACACACATCGCCGAAACCGCCAGATGCAGCGGTGTAAACAACGTACCGGGAAGCTGCTGCGCCGCCGGAAGAAAATCCTTATGGGTGAAAAAATGGCTGATCAGATCTCTGAATGTCCACATTATCCGTAATTCTCCTTCTGTAAGTCTTTTCCTAAAATCATAAATCCAAGATATCTGTATGTCAACAAATAAAATTTCTGCCCATCTTGCATTTCCTGTCTGCTAACGCTTGACAAGTCCGTTAATTTTTCGCATAATAAGTTCGATTTTGTCCGAAGGAGCAATATTCCATGGATAAGCTGCATTTAACACAGGGTGTTACCGGTTTTGTAAAAAAGAATGTGGTTATGGTGGTTGCCATGGCAGCTGCGTTAATCACCTGCCTGATCATACCGCCGGATCATGCCTATCTGGACTATTTTGACGTCAAGACGCTTACCTGTCTTTTCTGCGTGCTGGCTGTAGTCTGTGCATTGAAGAATATCCACTTTTTTTACCTGTTGGCAAAGAAGATCGTCCGGATCTTCAAAAACGCACGGATGAGCATTTTGGCTTTGGTCTACATCACCTTCATAGGCTCGATGCTGATCGCCAACGATATGGCACTTTTGACCTTTCTCCCCTTGGGGCTGTATGTGCTCACCTCCACCGGCAAGCACCGCTATATGGCATTCACCTTCATTATGCAGAACATTGCCGCCAACCTGGGCGGTATGCTGACCCCCTTCGGCAATCCGCAAAATCTCTACCTGTATACAAAATTTGAGATTCCCAACGGAGAATTTATTCAGATTATGCTGCCGCCCTTTGTGCTGGCGGTGCTTCTGATCACCCTTTGCTGTATCATTTTTGTCAAGCCCGAGCCTTTGACTCTGAAGGACGAACCGTTTTCCCTGCCAGCCGGCAAAACAACTGTATACCTGCTCCTGTTTGCGCTGGCGATCGCCATTGTGTTCCGGGGCATTTCCTATTGGCTGGGACTGATCATCATTCCCGGTGTCCTGCTGTTTATGGACCGCGAGGCACTGAAAATGGTAGACTATCCCCTGCTGCTGACCTTTGTGTTCTTCTTTATCTTCTCCGGCAATATGGCACGCATCGACGCTGTCCGAGAGCTGTTCTCCATGCTTCTGGAAAAAAATACCCTGCTGTTCAGCGTGCTGTCCTGTCAGGTCATCAGCAATGTGCCCTCTGCCATTCTGCTGTCTCAATTTACCGGAAATTATAAAGACCTGCTTTTGGGCGTCAATATCGGCGGTGTCGGCACCCTGATCGCGTCCCTTGCCAGCCTGATCACCTTCCGGGAGTACACAAAGCAAAACAAGGGTAAAACCTACTACTATGTGCTCCTGTTCACCGGATTCAACTTTCTGTTTTTATTCGTTTTGACCGTATTCGTGTTGCTTCTGCAATAAACCTATGCATTTACGGTCGAAAACTGTCGACGCCCTTTTCTGTCTATGAACTTGAAAATCATCCGTATCCATGATATCCTAGGTGCATACTAAATGGGGGGTGATCGGATGTATCGGCTGCTGATTGCAGAACCGGATGAGCCGTTTATTTCAGCAGCAACAGCCGCTTTATCCGGTGACTTTGAGATCCGTATCTGTAAAGACGGCGAAACTGCATTGGAACTGCTTTTGGATTTCCAGCCCCACGTTTTGGTATTGAATCTGTCCCTGCCCTTTAAGGACGGTCTGACTGTTTTACAGGAGTCCGGCTATCTGCCGCCTGTCATTTTGGCGATCACCACCTACCTCAGCCCCTATATAGAACAAACCTGTGCCGCTGTGGGTGTTGGTTATCTGCTCCTGTCTCCTACGGTCAACGCCCTACGCGTCCGTATCATAGATATGTTCAACCGCTGGAAAAGCAATCGTACTCCTGCCGACCTGCAGAAGCAAACAGCCCTGCACTTACATATTCTAAACTTTCAGACCCACCGCGCCGGTTACCGGCTTCTGTGCCAAACCATCCCCCTGTATTATAAAAACCGGGAACAATGCCTGAAAACCGATCTTTATCCCACAGTTTCCAAGCTCTGTAACGCCAGCAGCCCTGACGCTGTTGAGCGGGCAACCCGCAAGCTGATCGAATACGCCTGGGATCATCGGGACCCGGTCATTTGGGCAAAATATTTTCCAAACTGCACCGACTGCCCGTCAAACAAGGTCTTTTTTGATATTCTGGCTAATATGCTGGAAGAATAAAAAAATTGCACAGGTTCATACCCACGCAACAATATTATTTTATCATGGTGTCACCTTGACTGTCAACTGTTTTTACGTTCGAAGAACATAATTCTCCGTATTGCACGAAAACGAGTTGGTAATTTTGTACAATTTGCAGTATTGCATTTTCCGTTTTTTTGTGCTAATCTATAGTCAGAAAGGGTGATACCAATGTACAAGTAAAATCCCTCTTCAAAACACCAACCAAAAAGTTTTCTGATCGGTACACAGCAGTACTCAAACAGCAAACCATTCAAAATTGTACAAGCATCAACGCGATCTGTTAAGCTAAGACAAGCGTCATTCATTTCACCTGTTGCACATTCAAAACTGGGCATAAAGCGATAACGATCAGAAAATCATATCTGGACTTTGGTGCTCAAGACCGTGTTTTCCCGAAAGGAGCAGTTCCATCACAAAAGCGAATCCCGCTGAGGGATCAATCCGAAGAACATTGCAGTGCTGCGGAGCGATATTCCGAAGAAGGAAGACATCGTCGATCCTGCAGAAAGAGAGGTTAACCAATGATGTTAGATACTAAGAGCGAACAGAAATGACCCTTGGCTGTTGTAATCGAAGGATTCACAGTCAAGGGTCATTTCTATTTTCATATTTGATTCACACGTCCCTATGGGGCGTATTTTTTATCTTTGGCTGCGTCTGCTCCAGGTACCGCGGCTTAAAAGCACCAGAATGGGGAAGATCTCCAGTCTGCCTGCCAGCATATCCACAATCAGCACCAGTTTTGAACCTATGCTGTATGCGCCGAAATTGCAGGTCGGCCCAACCGCTTCCAGTCCCGGACCGATATTATTAAAGCAAGCCAACACTGCTGAAATGTTTGTTCCTGTAGAAAACCCGTCTAAGGAAATAATCAAAAAGCTTACAATTACAATGATCACATAAGCCGCCAAATAGGCATTGGTATTGTCCAGGATCTTTTCGTCAATAGGCCGTCCGTTATTGCGAACCACCTGTACCTTTTTAGGATTCAGCACCTGCCGGATGTTCCGGCGGAGAATCTTAAAGAGCAGCAACACCCGTGCCACCTTGATGCCGCCGCCTGTTGAGCCGGCGCAAGCACCTACCACCATCAGCATCAGAAGAATGCTCTTGGAAAAACTGGGCCACAGGTCAAAATCCGTTGTGGAATATCCGGTGGTGGTTATAATGGATGCCACCTGAAAACCGGCATGGCGCAGCGTTTCTTCCGCGCCGTTGTAAAGGTCGCGGATATTCCATGCGATCAGACCCACCGCCACGATCACGATCCCAATATACAGCCGCAGCTCTTCATCCTTGAAAACACTCCTGAACTGCCCCAGCAGCAGTAAGTAATAGCAGCTGAAATTCACGCCGAACAGCAGCATAAACACCATAGTCACATTTTGGATATAGGGACTGTATCCGGCAGCAGAATCATTCCTGATGCCAAAGCCGCCCGTTCCCGCAGTACCAAAGGCTGTGCAGACCGCCTCCAGCAGCGGCATATCGCCGGCAAGCAGGAAGATCACATTAATCACGGTCATGACGATGTAAATAATATACAGGATCATTGCAGTCTGCTTCATTTTGGGCACCAGCTTGCCCACATCCGGCCCGGGGCTTTCTGCCCGGAGCAGATGCATAGTAAAGCCCTTCTCTTTCTCGCTGCCTGAGGTAACCGCCAGTAAAAACACCAGCACGCCCATGCCCCCAAGCCAGTGGCTGAAGCTGCGCCAGTACAGCAGACCTTTAGACAGGCTTTCCACATCCGACAAAATAGAAGCACCGGTGGTGGTAAAGCCGGAAACGATCTCAAACAGCGCGTCTACAAAGGAGGGAATCTGCCCGGAAATCCAAAAAGGCAGACAGCCCAGCAAGCTGAGAGTCACCCAGCTGAAGCTGACACAGACCATTCCCTCTCTGGCACCAAACAGCTTGCCTGCCTTCCGGCACAGCCCATAAAGCACCGCCGACACGCTCAGCATAATCACCAGCGTATAGGCAAAACCTTTTACCGCGTCCCATTCACCGCAGCCAAGGCTGATACCCAGCGCAGGCAGCAGAAACACTGCCTCTATAGAGATAATTTGGGCTAAAAACCGCCCTATCATCTTAAAATTCATACAAACCCTTCCGTTAAGCAAAGATGTCGTTCATCTGCTGTAAAACGCCCCGACCGCTGGTCACGATGACCACCGTATCCCCCACCGCAAACACAGAGTCGCCGTTGGGAATCTGGGTTTGCGCGCCATGGGTAATGCTGACCACCAGTACATTGGGCTTGAGCTTCATTTGCTTCAGGGGAATATTGCAGTTTTGGGTGGTTTCATCCACCAAAAACTCTACAGCCTCTGCCTGCCCATCCGCAATGGAGTGGACAGATACCGCCGCACCGGTCTGATTCTGCATTGCCCGTACATAACGAACGATATTATTGCAGCAAAGCTCTCTCGGACAAATGATGCTTCCCAGGGCCATTGAATCAGCAATACTGCTGTTTTCTCCACGGCTCAGCTTTGTAATGATCTGGGGAACGCCCCGGCTTCCGCCATACAGCGAAACCACCATATTGATCTCATCTACGCCGGTCAGCGTTACCAACGCATCACATTCACTGATCCCCTGATCCTCCAATACACTTTGGCTGCTGCAATCGTCATGGATCACAGCGGTCCGGGGCAGCAGCTGCGCCAGCTCTACACACCGGCTGTATTCCATTTCCAAAATCTGCACCGATATGCCGTCTTTTTCCAACAGGCTTGCCAGGTAGTAGCTCACACGTCCACCGCCGCACAGCATCACCTTGCGGACTTTTCTTGTAATAATGCCCAGATTTTTCAGCAGCACGGTCAGATCTGCAGTCGGTGCCGTTACAAAGATCCGGTCACCCTCCCGCAGAACAAAATTACCGCTGGGCGCTACAGCTGTACCGGCGCGCAAAACCGCACACACCAAAACCTTACACTTTACAATCCCGCTCAGATCGCTCAGGCTCACATTACACAGCTTGCTCTTGCTGTCCACCCGCAGCTCTACGATCTGTGTCCGACCCTTGGCAAAGTAATCTCTGCGCAGAAAGCCGGGAAATTTCAAAAGCCGCTCTATTTCCAATGCAGCCTGCCGTTCCGGGTTTACAGTCATAGATACCGGAAAAACCTCCTGCATCGTCATGATCTGTTCCGTGTATTCCGGATTCCGGATCCGGGCAATGGTATGCAGCTTGGGATTCAGCCCGTGCCCGGTCATGCAGCACAGCAAATTCACCTCATCTGCGTTGGTGGCAGCGATCAGCAGATCCGCACTGCCCACCCCTGCCTGCAGCAATAGGTCTTTAGATGCGCAGTTTCCTGCAATAGCAATGGCATCGTACCGCTCTACCGCTGTCTGCAAGATCCCATTGTTCCGATCGATCAATGTCAGATCATGGCCCTCAGATGCCAGTTGACGGGCCAAGGTCCGTCCCACTTTGCCGCCTCCTGCAATAATGATCTTCATAGCAACCTCCAAACAGGCAATTTTTTCTATTATAACAAACACCGTTCTTGATTGCAAGGCATAAAGGCAACAACACTCCGCCGGGCGTTTCATCCAACACAAACGCCCGGCGGCAAAAAAACGCAGCCCATCTCAAGATAGACTGCGCTTATTTGTTCTTTTACAGCTCCTCAACAAAGCCCACGCCGGTGATCGCACCTACACATTCGATCAATTCCATATGCCGGCAACGCCGCTGGGCTGTCAGTGTAAGGGTGTATGCCCGGCTGCTGTTTTCCCTGTCCGGATTTGTTTCCCGCTGCAAATTGCTGACATTCAGTCCCTTCTGCCGAACATCCCGGAGAAAATCCCCCAAAGGAGCACCGCCATCGAGTTCTATATACACATCCATTCTTTTGGTTTTACTGTGCATTTTGTTGTCCATGCCCTGCAGTAAGGTCATGATCGTAAAAATCGCAAAGCCGCCCATCACAGCAGCTTCATAAAACCCGATCCCCAAGGCAAGTCCAACACCTGCCGCTGCCCACAAACCTGCGGCAGTTGTCAGCCCCTTGATGCGGCTGTGTCTGGTGACAATGATCGTTCCACCGCCCAGGAAACCGATACCGCTGACCACCTGTGCGCCCATGCGTACAGGGTCGCCGCTGCCAAACACCTGAAAGATATACTGATTGGTCAGCATGATCAGGCACGCACCTGTGCATACCAACATATAAGTACGCAAGCCGGCAGGCCGGTTTTTCAGTCCCCGTTCCAGACCCAAAACGCCGCCGATCACAACAGCCAGCAGGATACGGATGGCTACGCTTAAATATGTAACCTCCCGAATTTCCATACATCCACCTCCCTGCCCGTAGTATTACAATATATAATGATGCTCTTGTGACTGCACTTATGCACGTTTTTGATCAATGCTTCTGGCAGACCCCTTTGCCCAAAGCCCCTTCACGGCCCTGACAGGAGAATAGGATCACCTGTTTGCTTTTGGCATAATCCTCCAGTATCTCCATAGCCGATGCCAGTCGGGTATCATCAAACCGAACAAGTGCGTCATCTAAAATCAGGGGCGCGTCCGGTGTCAGCTCCTCGGCAACTGCCAGCCGCAGAGCCAAATACAGCTGATCCACTGTTCCGTCACTGCGCCACAGGGCAGTATGGAGCGTGTCCTCTCCCTGCGCCCCCGCGCTGACACGCAGATCTTCTCCCAATGTCAGGCGGTCGTACCGGTTCGCGGTCATTTCCCCAAACAGTTCTTGGGTCCGTCGGGAGATTCGGGGCGCAAACCGCCGCTGTAATTCCTTGGACGCTTCCTGCAGCGTGGTCTGCGCCATCTCCAAAGCACTGTACGTATCCTCTAACCTGCGCAGCCGGGTATTCACCGCCTGCAGCTGCTGCTGCAAGACTTCTTCCAGCCCCAAGGACTCCATCTGACCCTGACAGTGTCCCAGCTGCCGCTGCAGCTGATGCCGGTCAAGCTCTGCATCCGCCAACAGCTTGTCCGTTTCCTGCTGGGAACAGGACAACGTATCAGCAAACGCCGGCGGCTGGGGAAGCTGCCGGTCTGCGGACAGAGAGCCAATCAGCTCCTCCGTCCTTTGCTGCTCCCGCACACATGCTTCCAGTTCCTGATACCGCTCCAGCATCTTTTTCCATTGCTGCTCTTTTTGTATATAAGAAGCACCCTCTGTCAAAGCACTTAATTGGGCATTGACTTTCTGCAGCTGCTCCTGTACCAGCATCCGTTCGCTCCGTAAGGACGCTGTATTTTCTTCATATTCCTGTACCGATCGGGCAAATTGCCGCGCCGCAAGCACCCATTGGGACGGATCGGGCGAACGGTATCGCTCCAGCAGCCGCTCCATATGCAGCTGGGTACTTCTGCTCTTTCGATTGGCACCGCTCCACAGCACTGTGCCGCCGATCAGTCCACCGCCGCCTGCAGCCATCAGTAAAACAGCCGGAACCGTCCAACTCATGATCAGGCAAACAACGCCCGCCAGCAGCAATCCTGCGCCGGCAAATACCAGCCAGCCCACAGATCCTTTTTTCTCCGACTGCAACGCCTCATACAACGCCTGATCCTGCCGGGCCTGTTCCACCGCCTCTTCACCTGAACAGCCCCGAAAAGCCGCAGGAGGCTCCGGTGCGGAAATCACAGGCGTTTGCAGCTGAACCTGCATCTGCAGTTCTTCCTTCTGCACCCTCAGCTTTTCCAGCTGCCCCAGCTTTGCATGCAGCGTTTCCAAACCCGGAAGTCCGTCACATTGGGTCTGCAGCTGCACACGTTCTTCACGGATGCGCTCCAAATGCAGCTGCGCCGCCGCAGCCTTCTGAACTTGCTCCTGTGCCGCAGCATAGTTCAGCGCGGCCTGATGATTCTCCAGCTTGCTGATGTGCTCTGACAAGACTTCCTGCTGGGACTGGATTCGCTGGCACTGATCCCGAAGCTCACAAATCTTGGAAAGCTTCTCCTCCAGCTCTGCCCGCTGAGCCTCCGCTTTCGGGATCAGACCGGTGCTTCTGTTGGCTCTGCATTGATTTTTCAGATCCCGCAGCTTCTGCGCCAACGCATCGCTTGCACCGCTTTCATCCGCAGTAGTGACCAGTGCATTCAGCCTGCGCCGCAGCCGCTCATCCTGTGTCACCGGCAGATCTGTCAGCTTGATAAATCCAGCTCTTGTAAATACACTTTTTTCCACACCCAGCAGCAGCTGTCCGCAATTTTCAGCGTTCAGCTCCGGGATCTGTAAGCCGGTAGCCGTCTCATAAGCGCGGAAACAGCCCAAAATGCTGCGGCCACGGGTGCTGCGCTCAATGGTGATATCCCGGCCCTCCCAGCACAGATCGATCCGCCCGGACATGGGACTGCCGCCCCAGGGGGCGTACCGCTCCTTTACCGCCAAAGAATCCTGGGTGGTGCGTTCACGGGTATCGATTCCGTAAAGCATTGCCACCAGAAACGCGCACCATGTGCTCTTTCCCCATTCATTGGGTGCTTCAATAATATTCAGTCCCGGCTTCAGAGTAAGTGTTTCGTGCTCTAATTTTCCAAAGGTAGCGGTCATTTCATAGATCGTCATGGCAGCTGCACCTCCTGACCGTCTAAGATCTGCCGGCTGATCCGGGCAGCCAGTTGAATCTGCCGCCGGGTCTGCTCGTCCGCATCCTCCAGTGCATTGCGCAACAGCTGAAAATAGGTCCCCTCAAAGGAATCTTCCCCCGCACTGGACCAAACATCAACAGGCGGTGTGGTATGATCCCGCAGCTCTAAATTTGGAAATTGGGAAAACCGACCTGCCAGTGCTGACAAATCGATGGCGTTGCTTGGTCCGGTCAGTGTAATGCGGTAGAAATCCTGATTACCCACCGCAGGCAGCACCGACATCATACTGTCCCCGGCGTCCTCCTGTGCATCCACCTGCAAGTCGTAGAACCTCGGGGTATCCAAAGGAACAAACCGGGCAGAGGCACTTTCCTCCAGCGTAACGATCAGCACGCCCTTTTCACCCTGTTCATCATAGCCCCGCCCCATGGGACAGCCCGGCCACGCGCACAAAGTCTTGCCCCCTTCAAAAGAACCGCCCTTGTGAATATGCCCCAAGGCCAGGTAGTCCAGCCCGGATGCCTTTACCTGATTCTTGGTAACTGGGCAGTAGGGAGTATTGACCTGTGTAGGATCTCCATGCAGCACACCAACGCTCCATGCAGTCCCCGGCTCAGCTCGGAAGCCCTCCAGCAGTCCCGGGCAGTCCATAGATGTAAAACCTGCCCCGTAGACCCGGCAGCTCAAATCCTCCAGTGTTACCTGCTCCATAACCGGCTTTTTAAATATATATACATTTTCCGGCCAGCTTTTGGTCCTCCACGGACTCTCGTTTCCCACAAAATCGTGGTTTCCGGGCGCGATAAACACCGGCACATTCACAGCCTTCAATGCCCCATACACCGCCTGATAGCTCTCAAGGCTGAACGGACCGTCAAACAGATCTCCGGACAACAGCATCATATCGCACTGCTCTGCCATACATACCTGCGCCACCTGACCGGGGATTCTTAAAAGGGCCCTGCGTAAAAGCCCGGTCTGCTCCGGTGTTCTGCCCTGCAAAGGCGAATCCAGATGCCAGTCAGCACTGTGTAAGATCTTCATCGGTAACATCCACCCTTTCCGCTTTTTTACACATTCCGGTTGCTGGGTCAACGGTAAACAGCACTGCTTCCATTTTGGTTGGACCGTCCGCCCACTGATACCGTCCGGTCAGATCGCCCCGGAACTTGGCAATGGACAGCTCCGGACGAATACCCAGCACCGAATATTTCGGACCGGTCATTCCCAAATCGGTCACATAGCCTGTCCCCTTGGGCAGCACCTGGGCATCGGCAGTAGGTACATGGGTATGGGTTCCCCACAGGGCGCTGATCCGTCCGTCCAGCATATAACCCATCGCCAGCTTTTCCGAGGTTGCCTCCGCGTGCAGTTCCACAAAAACCAGTTTCGTGTCCAGCTTCTTCAGAATCTTTTCCACCTGCAAAAACGGATTGTCCGGTGTATAGTCCATATTCACCCGACCCTGCAGATCGATCACCGCCACAGGACCGCACCGGGAGTCAAAGATCCCCCATCCTCTGCCAGGGGACTGGGGCGCGTAATTGGCAGGGCGCAGGATTCGGGCATTATCTTCCATATAGTCCACAATCTCCCGTCTGCCAAAGGAGTGGTTTCCCAAGGTGATCACGTCCGCGCCTGCGTCCAGCAGCTCCTCCGCCTGTCTGGGCGTAATGCCCACTACACTGGCATTTTCACCGTTGACCACCACAAAATCCGCTTCTGTTTTTCTTTTCAGCTTCCGCAGACTTTTGCAAACCCTGTCTACGCCCGGATTGCCTACCACATCGCCTACTGCTAAAATCTTAAATTCCATAGAACGCTCCATTCTGACCGGTCACCGTACCGACTTGGCATATTCCGACGGTGTGATCCCAAATTTCTCCTTAAACTGTCTGGAAAAGTGGTGAATCGTTGAATACTGCAATGCCGCAGCGATCTGCGTAAAATTCATCGTGCCTTCCCGAATCATCTGTTTGCTCTCCTGCAGCTTGATCCGGCGGATATATTCTCCCGGAGAGATCTGCAAATGCTTATGAAACAGGGCCGTTAAATAGCTGGTGCTCACATCCACATTCCGGGCGACCACCGGTACAGAGAGCTTTTCCCGCACGTGCGCTCCAATATACTTCTGAGCGTTGCGGATGATCTCATTTTCGTTGTTGACACCGTTAACAGACTGCAGTTTTTCTCCCGGCTCGTCTGTGACCCGCAGCAAGCTGATCAAAAGAGTCTGCAGCAGGCTGATGATCATATCATTTGCATATTCTCCCATCAGCTCCTGCTCCCGCAGCATCTGCTGCAGCACGCCGATTGCCTTCTGCTGCGATTGGAATCTGCGGTTGAGCAGCTTTGAAGGATCACATCCGGAAAGATCAAAGCAGACCGCCACATAGCGGGGCGCAACACCAATATCCGCATATTGCATATGCCATTGTCCCGGTCCGTATACAACAATATCCCCCTGTTCCAGGAGCAGATCCTGCCCGTCCACCACAGAATGGACCGTTCCCTGATCTACATAGATCAGCTCCATCATTGGATGTGCCTCACCGGAAAAAGCAAACCCCTGTTCTTTTTCGTGATACAGGAATGTATACAGGCAGTCGACCCTCAACTGCGGATGGATCTCAAAATGTCCGTCGGCTGTTTTAACCTCCACCTCACGGGGCAGCGAATAGCCTGCCATTTGAACCGACGCATTGCTTCCGAAGGCTGTCAGAGTAAACCAAATGCCCTTATTAATCCATACCGCCTTGTCCAAATAGAAATCCCAATAGGTTTCCCCATCCTCCGAAACTGACATAATCGTCTGTCCGGTTTCATTGTTGATCCATGCGCCTGCAACACTCTGATAAACCCGGGTATTTTCCGTTGTCAGGACGATAGAGTGATTGTTGGCATGAACAGCAGGCTTGCCTTTATCAGGCAAAATGATACCAAAACGCTGAAAGTTCATCTGGTTCAAATTCCAAATCATCCCAAATACCTTCCAAAAAGCAGGATAACGCCACCGTTTGGTGACGTTATCATTATACTTCCAATAATTGAAAATGGCAAATAATATTTATGGGGTTTTCAAAAATTGCCCTTTACCGCTGGTATTCGAACTCCATATCATAAAGGTCCACCACATCGCCATCCTGAATCCCCATCTCCTCCAGCCGGGCAAACAGACCGCATTTGCGCAGCTGCTGATCAAAGTAATTCCGGGATTCATAGTCATCAAAATTAATGTTGCCCATCAGCCGCTCCAGCCACGCTCCGGTCACTACCCAAGTGCTGCCCAGATGTTCAATCTCCAGCTGTGTAGGATCGCCCACGCTTTCAACAACCTCTACATACTCCGGTTCATAAATGGTAACCGGAGGCAGCGTCCGCAGCTTTTCCGCCACGATCCGCATCAGATTCTTCGTGCCTTGGGTCGTGCCCGCGGAGATCTCATACAGCGGGCAGCCGGCCGCCTCCACATGGGCACGCAGCCGCTCCAGATTATCCGATTCCGGCATGAGCAGGTCCGTTTTGTTGGCAGCGACGATCATGGGCCGATTGCTCAGATCCACCGAATAATTGGCAAGCTCAGCGCAAATAGCGTCAAAATCCTCCACCGGATCCCGACCCTCCGAGCCGGATACATCGATCACATGCACCAGCAGCCGGCAGCGGTCAATGTGCCGCAGAAAATCATGACCCAAGCCTGCGCCCTCTGCCGCGCCCTCAATAATACCGGGAATATCCGCCATAACAAAGGAAACGCCCTCATCCACATAGATCACACCCAGATTGGGAAACAGGGTGGTAAAATGATAATTGGCGATCTTAGGGCGGGCATTGGAGGTCACAGACAGCAGGGTAGATTTTCCCACATTGGGAAAGCCCACCAGACCCACATCTGCCAGCAGCTTCAATTCCAAAACTACATCCCGCTCCTGCCCCTTCGTGCCTGCCTTGGCAAAGCGGGGAACCTGACGGGTAGGCGTAGCATAATGGGCATTTCCCCAGCCGCCCCGTCCGCCCTTGGCAAGAATAAAATCCTCACCGGTGGACATATCCACAATGATCGCGCCGGTCTCCGCGTCACGGACCACTGTGCCCCGGGGTACATCAATGATCAGCGGCTCGCCACGCTTGCCGCTCATTTTCCGCCCCTGTCCGTTTTCACCGGACTGAGCAGCATATTTGCGCTTATAGCGAAAATCCAGCAGTGTAGACAGATGATCGTTCACCCGCAGGATCACACTGCCGCCGTGACCGCCGTCACCGCCGTCCGGACCGCCTGCCGCCACATACTTTTCCCGATGAAAGGCCACAGCGCCGTCACCGCCCCGACCGCCGCAGACCGTGATGCGCACCTTATCTACAAACATTTCCATAGTAAAAGCCTCCCTTATATGAGGTGAGAAATTGAAAATTCAAAATAGAAAACAGAAAACGACTGTATTCCCTCCGGAAATTTATTATACATCATTTGCGTAAGCAAATACCGCAATTCTCAACTTTCAATTTTCAACTTTCAATTTTCAACTTTCAATTCCAAATACAGGAAAAGGCTGCTGCAGAATTGCAGCAGCCCTTTACAAGCAACACAAGTTCGTGATTACTGCTCCACAGCGTACACGGAGCACTGACGGCGATCCTTGCCCTTGCGCTCAAACTTGACAGTACCGTCAACCAGAGCAAACAGCGTGTCATCGCTGCCGATACCGACATTGACACCGGGATGGATATGGGTGCCTCTCTGGCGAACCAGAATGTTGCCAGCCAGAACAAACTGACCGTCAGCACGCTTTACGCCCAGACGCTTCGCCTCGGAATCACGACCGTTCTTGGTAGAACCGCCGCCCTTATGGTGCGCGAAAAACTGAATACCAATCTTCAGCATGGTGTTACACCTCCAAAACTTCGATATAATCCGGATAATCGTCCCGCAGACTGCACAGAGTAATCATCATTCCGGCAAGCACTGCCTGAACAGCTTCTTCCTCGTCGCAGGAAGCGGGGAGGGTCAAGGTGATGCGGGCATCCTCCTTTTTGACCCGAACCTTGGCTTTTGCACCGCACACATCGTTGATAGTGGCCTCAGCCATGGTTACAACAGCGGAGACAGCCGCACAGACGATATCGGAACCGGTCTCGGCATAGCCACTGTGACCGGAAACAGAAAAGCCTGTAATTCTGTCTTCCTCAGTAAAAAATTCGCATCTTGTCATAATTACAGAGCGATCTTGGTGATCTCCACCTTGGTGTAGGGCTGACGGTGGCCGATCTTCTTCTTTTCGTTCTTCTTAGCCTTGTACTTCAGAACGGTGATCTTCTTGCCCTTGCCGTTCTTAACGACCTTTGCCTCCACGGAAGCACCCTCTACAACAGGCGCGCCGATCTTGGAGTTCTCGCCGTCCAGCACTGCCAGAACCTGGTCGAACTTTACGGTAGCCTCAGCCTCTGCCTCCAGCTTCTCGATGTACAGGACATCACCCTCGGAGACGGTGTACTGCTTGCCACCGGTCACGATAACTGCCTTCATTTGTTTTCACCTACTTTATAATGTGTAGTCTCGCTCTAAAGGCGGGTGCTTTTGGGCGCACCACTTAAACCTCTTCAATGCGGCTGGTCCATTTTAGCAAAGCTTCCACGAAAAGTCAAGAGCTATTTTCAACTTTATATTGCCTTTTTGCCTGTTTTTTGCTATACTGACCCCAACGAATCCAACACAGGAGCATAAAATGAAAAGACTGTTATGTATGCTGCTGCTTTTGACGCTGCTGCTCACCTTCGGCGGCTGCGGCGCAGACTCCAAACCCCGGCAAAAAAGCATATTTGCCATGAACACCTTTATGGACCTGCAGGTGTGGGGTTCTGACAGCGCAGCCGCTTTAGACGCACTTTCCCAACTGATCTTTAACTTAGAAAACACCTGGTCCGTCAGCAAAGACGGCTCTGTTCCCAACATTTTGAACAGGGGCGGTTCTGTTTCTGAGCCCCTCCTCTCCCAAATTGAAGCCCTCTGCCTGCGGACAGACGGTGCCTTTAACCCCCGCCTTGGTGCCGTAAGTAAGCTGTGGGGCTTTTATTCCGGCGAATACCGCGTTCCCACCCAATCCGAAATTGATAGGGCGCTCGCCGAATCTTCCTGGGATTTCGGCGGAGTGATCAAGGGCTATACCGGCGACCGGGCAGTTGCCGCTTTGGAAAAAATGAATGTAGAGCGGGCGATTTTGAATCTGGGCGGCAATATCCAAACCTATGGCAGCAAGCCTGACGGCACACCCTGGCAGATCGGCATCCAAGATCCCCGGGGCAGCGGTGCTGTGGGGATCGTTTCCGTCACAGGCACTGCCGCCATCGTCACCTCCGGTGACTACCAGCGGTATTTTGAAGAAAACGGCATCCGTTACCACCATATTATCGACCCAAAAACCGGTTGCCCCGCCGATTCCGGTCTCATATCTGTCACAGTCATCTGCCGGGACGGACTGACAGCCGATGCCCTATCTACCGCCCTGCTTGTTATGGGCTTGGAGCAGGCTGCCGGCTTTTGGCGGCAAAGCAAGGATTTTGAAGCGGTGTTCATCACCGCTGACGGTGCGGTTCATGCGACGGAAGGAGCTGCCCTTTCCGGCTGTAAATATGAGGTGATCACCCGTGAAAACTAAAATTTGGATCAGTCTGATCGGACTGTTGCTGGCTGTATGCATTGCGTTGTCCCTTTGGCTGTTCCGTCCTGGTCAACCGGCTGATTCCGTCACTGTCTTCTCCGACGGACAGAAGCTGTATGTTCTCTCCCTGCACACAGACCAAACCCTGACCGTCCGCTCCGCAAACGGCACAAATATTATCACCGTCCAAAACGGCAAAATAGCCGTTACCCAAGCAGACTGCCCGGACGGTCACTGTATGGCGCGGGGCTTCTGCGACAGTGGGGCACAGATCGTATGCCTGCCCAACCGTCTGGTCATTCAGTTCTCCGGTAGCCAGACCATTGACGGCATCGCAGGATAACGGAACAAATAAAGGTTTACTGTACGATCCAAAAATGATCCTCACAAACAATGTCCGCTGTGCAGTAAGCTTCCAACAATTTCCATACTAATATAAAATCTGAAACATTTCTCCTGCCTGCCGAAGCTGCGCAGGAGGGATACATAGGGGAGGGGCTGAGCGTGCGCGGTAGCGCAC
>JAFSDV010000027.1 GCA_017436035.1 Oscillospiraceae bacterium
ATCGATCAGTCTCTTGTGGGTTCTGCGCTCGAACTGCTCACGGCTATCCTTGTACTTGTGGACAGCGCGAAGGATGGTAACGACTTCCTTCTTGGTGGGCAGCGGGATGGGACCGGACACAGCTGCGCCGTTGCGCTTTGCGGTGTCGACGATCTTTGCCGCGCTGGAGTCGATCAACTGATGATCGTAAGCCTTCAGCCGAATGCGGATCATTTCCTGGTTTGCCATGGTTTGTTTTCCTCCTTGAATTTCGTACTCAGTTTCGTAGTGCCTGGGTACGGTCGAACTGTGTCCACGCCGTCGTGCGTATCATTCTGAGCCAAGAAAAATGGCCGACGCAAGGCCGACCCCTTCTCCTGCCGCAGCGATATACGCAGCGTAAAACAGAAGCAGTTCAGCCGCCCGATGACCGGACATACTCCGCGGAAGTTACCGCTTTTTAGGCGCAATCTCCCGCATCATCGCAGTGCACGCGCAGAATATCCCTACACGCGCCCGATTATCATACCACCCAAGAACCTGTTTGTCAATAACTTTTTTCAAAAAAATCCTTAAAAATACAAGTATTTTCAGACCTCTGCGCAAAAAAGGAAGGGGGACTCCCCCCTTCCTTTATATAATACAATATATTATTCTCCCGCAAGGGTTTTTTCTTTGCGCTCTGCCCGGAGCAAATCCCCAAACAAGACCGCCAGCGGAGGCAATACGCACCAAATTGCTTTTACCCCCAGCACGCCGCAGGCGATCGCCGATGCTGCCACACCCGCCATAAAGCACAGCACCATAATCCCGTGAATACCGCCGATCCGCAGATTTTTCCGCGCCTCCGGATCCCGCCTGAACAAGGACGCCAGGGCAATACCGATCTGGCGCACATGGTTTGTGCAGAAGGTGGTCGCCATAGAAATGCCCTCTGCCTGACGGAATGTGGTAAACTGCATAGCGCAAATCACATTGATGATGACCTGGCAGATCTGATGGGGTGCTTCGCTGGGAATAAAGCCCATAACCACTGCTGCAGCGATCTCCAGCAGGATCAGCACCGTTTCCCATCGCATAAAGCGGGTGCGGCGCAGGGATTTTGTCAGGATCTCCGAAACCATACAGCCCAGCAGATAGGCAGAGATCGGAATCACATAGTACGCTGCCTCCTGCCACTGTCCCTTGCCCAGTGCCAGCGCGCACAAAGCCAGGTTGCCTGTTTGGGCATTGCTGAACACGCCGCCCCGGACCAGCATGGCATAGCCGCCATAGAAGCCGGCAACGACCATCAGCACCCGGAACACCCACTGCCGTTCATTTTCCGGATATGCTCGTTTTTCGATCATACAGCTACCTCAGTGTCAACTCTTATACTTAGGCTCACAGGTCAGATTCATCCCAAGCCGCTTGAACACCTTTTCGTCCACCGGAGAAAGGATCACCGAGGAATGGACCTCGCAGCCCCGCAGCTTGGACAGCTGCTCCATCGCCTTCTCCGCGGCAGAATCGGTAGCCGCGCTGATAGACAGGGCAATCAGCACCTCGTCCGTATGCAGCCGGGGATTCCGGTTGCCTAAATGGTCGACCTTCAGGTGTTGGATCGGATCAATAACCTCCGGCGCGATCAGATGCTGAGAATCATCCACGCCCGCCAGCTCCTTCAGCGCATTCAGCAGCAGTGCCGCGCACGCACCCAGCAGATTGGAGGTCTTGCCGGTAACGATCCTGCCGTCCGGCAGCTCCATAGCCGCCGCCGGCAGACCGGACTGCTCCGCTTTCCGCAGTGCCGGCTCCACCACCCGACGCTGCTCTTCTGAAACGCCTGCTTTCTTCATTAAAAATTCCAGCTTATAGATCTGGCTGTCGTCTGCCTTTCCCTGCTTGTGATCGCAAAGCGCGGCATAGTACCGGCGCAGGATCTCCTGGCGGGACGCTTCCAGAACCGCCCCGTCGTCCATAATACAGTTTCCTACCATATTCACGCCCATATCCGTAGGTGACTTATAGGGACATTCTCCCAGGATCCGTTCAAACATCGTCACCAATACCGGAAAAGCTTCCACATCCCGGTTGTAGTTTACGGTCGTCTCTCCGTAGGCTTCCAAATGGAAGGGGTCAATCATATTCACATCGCTTAAATCCGCGGTCGCTGCCTCGTAAGCCAGATTCACCGGATGATTCAGCGCCAGATTCCAAACCGGGAAGGTCTCAAACTTGGCATAGCCTGCCTTCAAACCCCGCTTATGCTCATGGTACAGCTGGCTCAGACAGGTTGCCAGCTTGCCGCTGCCGGGACCGGGGGCGGTAACTACCACCAGCTCCCGGGTGGTTTCAATATACTCGTTTTTGCCGTAGCCCTCGTCGGACACAATATGGGAAATATTGGAAGGATACCCCTCAATGGCATAATGGTGATACACCTTCACACCCATGGTCTCCAGCCGCGCCTGAAACGCCTTTGCCAGGGTCTGATCGTTAAACCGGGTCAGCACCACGCTGGACACATACAGACCAAAGCCCCGGAAAATGTCGATCAGGCGGATCACATCCCGGTCGTAAGTAATACCCAAATCGCCCCGGACTTTATTCTTTTCAATATCCGCCGCGTTGATGGCAATGACCACCTCTACCTGCTCCTTGATCTGAAGCAGCATCCGCAGCTTGCTGTCCGGCCGGAAGCCGGGAAGTACCCGGGATGCATGATAGTCGTCATACAGCTTTCCGCCGAACTCCAAATACAGCTTGCCGCCGAATTGGGCGATCCGCTCCTGGATATGTGCCGACTGCATTTGAATATACTTCTCGTTGTCAAATCCGATCTTCATATCGTTGCGCCTCTTTTCCTTTGGGCTGTGTACTATCAATATGTTATTTATTGTATAAGAAAATACATTAAAAAACAAGCCCCAAAACATACAAAAACCGCCGATGCCTGCTGAATCAAAAAGCAGAGGGTTTAATTAAAATGATACCAATACAACATGTAGAGGCATTGCAAATTTTGCAATGCCTCCTTTTGATTATTCTTTTTCGTAGCCTACCAGCAGACCGCCCTGTTCCGCGTAAAAGCTGCACAAACCGTAGGTCTCTCCAACTGCCACGGACGCCTCCGGATAAGCCCGGCGGATCATACCCTCCAGCGCTTCCGCCGCGGGCAGATTCCGGCAATGGTCGATCAGCACCCGACCGCCTGTATAGCCCTGCCCGATCATCCGCTCCAGCAGCTTTTCCAGTGCCTTCTTTTCGCCCCGGCACTTATCCATAGGCTCTAATGTACCTTCCGCGCTGGCACGACCTACCATCCGGATGCCCAGCACCCCGGCAATTTTAGCAACTACCGGGCTGACCCGACCGTTATTTGCAAGATTACGCAAGGACTCCAGAGAGAACATCAGCCCGGTCTTCTTTTTGTAGTTTTCGATTTCCTCACAAATGACCTCATATTCCGCGCCTGACAGGATCAGCTCCTCTGCCTTTTCTACCAACAGCTTGATCTCCGCGCCCGCAGACAGGGAATCCACCACAAAGACCTTTCGGTCCGGATGGGCTGCTTCATAATCTTCCTTGGCAAGCCGGGCAGCATTAAAGCTGCCGGACAGATTGCTGGTGATGGTAAAACAAATGATCCGCTCCGCGTCCCCAAAAGCATCCAGATAATCCGACACGCTGGGACACGCGCTGCCGGAACGACCTTTGTATTCCATTAAGTAGTTGACCATTTCCTCCACTTTCAGCCTATTGTCGTCCACAAACTCCGCGGATCCGGCAATGATTTTCAGCGGCACCATAGAAAATGCTGTGGAGGAGGATAATCCACGCACGTCCGCGCTGGAATCAGCTACGATCTTATATTGCATACTGCACCTCAATTCATCTACCTAGAGGTTTTTGAAAAACCTTTGATATAGAAATCATACCACATTTCCCATCCCCCGTCAAGCCTGCCGCCGGGTCTGTTGACATTTTCATTTTTTAGAACTATAATGGCATCATGAATTACGAAACGAACCCCCAGCCGGCGCAAAAAATCTCTGCCTTCCGCCTGCCAAGGTACTCGGAGCTGCCGGATATGGGTCTTTATCTGGAGCAGGTCACCACTTATTTGAACCAAATATTCGCACCCTTAGACTGTATCGAGCTGACCGGCTCTATGGTCCGCAATTATGTAAAAAAGGGGCTTGTTGCCAATCCGGTGCAAAAACGCTATTTTGCGGATCATTTGGCGCACCTGATCGCAATAGGGCTGCTGAAGCATGTACTGTCTTTGGAGCATATCCACGCCCTGTTTGTGCGTCAGCAGCGTGTATACAGCACCCCTATTGCTTATGATTATCTGGGTATGGAGCTGGAAAATATGCTGTTCCTGATCTTTGGACTGAAGGACGCTGTGGAGGAGATCGGATCCACCTTCTCAAGCGAAAAGCAAATGCTCCGCAGCGCTATTATCGCTTTAAGTAACATCATTTACTTAAATGCCTGTTTTCAGCAAGAAGAGACTGTTGCAAAATAATCGCAACAGTCTCTTTTCATTATTTCATCAGCTTGCAGACAAGCTGGGTGTATGCCGCCGGATCCTCCAGCGGCAGCTCTGCCAACAGCTGCGCCTGCGCCCACAGAAGCCGGGCGTAATCCTGGGCCTTCTGGGTATCGGAAATCAACGCCGCCTGCATTGCCTGCACCGCCGGGTGCTCCGGGTTCAGCTCCAGGATCCGTTCCCCAGGGAACACCATATCCGGATTCACCCGCTTCATATATTTCTCCATCTCAAAACTGATGCCGGATGCCGGTGTGGCACAAGCCGGCGCGCTGCCCAGATTGCCGGACAGCCGAACCTCCTTGACGCTGTCACCCAACGTATTTTTCACAAAACACAGGAACTCCTTCAGCTCCTCGGTCTTTTCCTCGATGGCTTTCTTTTCTTCTTCGGACTGCAGACCAAGATCCTCCGTTGCCGCATTGCAGAACTGCTTTTCTTCATAGGTCATCAATGTCTGAGGAATGAACTCGTCCACCTCATCGGTAAACAGCAGTACATCGTAGCCCTTTTCCTCCAGCATCCGAACCTGGGGCAGCTTAGCAAGCCGATCCTTATTTTCGCCGGAGACATAATAGATCTTCTCCTGACCCTCCGCCATAGCATCTGTATATTCCTTTAGGGTCACTGCCTTGCCCTGCTTTTGGCTGTAGAACAGCAGCAGATCCTGGGTGACGTCCTTATGGGCACCGTAGTCTGCTACCGTTCCGTACTTCAGCTGACGACCGAATACTCCGTAAAATTCCTGGAACTTTTCCCGTTCGTTTTCCAGCATGGACTTTAATTCGCTTTTGATCTTCTTCTCAATATTCCGGGCAATCAGGGTCAGCTGGCGGTTGTGCTGAAGCATCTCCCGGCTGATATTCAGGGATAGATCCTGACTGTCCACCACGCCCCGGACAAATCGGAAATGCTCCGGCAGCAGGTCCTCGCAGTTTTCCATAATCATCACCCCGGAGGAATACAGCTGCAGACCGGGTTTATAATCCTTGCTGTAAAAATCAAAGGGTGCTTTCCCGGGAATGAACAGCAGTGCCTTAAAGCTCACTGTTCCTTCCGCACTGGAGTGGATCACCCGCAGAGGCTTATTATAGTCATAGAACTTCTCCCGATAGAAGCTGTCATATTCTTCCTCGGTCACGTCCTTTTTTGCCCGCTGCCACAGAGGAACCATAGAATTGAGGGTGTCCTCCTCCATATAGCTTTCGTACTCCGGCTTGTCCGCAGGGCAGTCCTCCTTCAGGCGGGATTTGCTGACCTCCATACGGATGGGATAGCGGATATAATCGGAGTATTTCTTCACCAGACTGCGGATCTCATACTCCTCCAAAAACCGGGAATACTGTTCGTCCTCGGTATCCTGCTTCAGGGTCATAACCACATCCGTGCCGGGTGCTTCCCGTTCTGCCGGCTCAACGGTATAGCCATCCTTACCGTCGGAGGTCCACTTCCATGCCTGCTCCTGTCCGTATTTTTTGGAGATCACGCTCACACCGGACGCCACCATAAACGCGGCATAAAAGCCCACGCCAAACTGACCGATGATGTCAATATCCTCATTCTTCTCCATAGCCTGCTTAAAGCTGAGAGAACCGGATTTGCAGATGGTTCCCAGATTCTCCTCCAGCTCTTCCCGGGTCATACCAATGCCGTTATCTGAAACTGTCAGAACGCCCGCCGCCTGGTCCCGGGTAATTGTAATGGCAAACTGATCCCGGTCGATACCCACCCGGTCATCGGTCAGTGCCGTATACGCCAGCTTGTCAATAGCATCCGAGGCATTCGAGATGATCTCCCGCAAAAAAATCTCCTGATGGGTATAGATCGAGTTGATCATCAGGTCCATCAGCCGCTGGGATTCCGCCTTAAATTGTTTCTTTTCCATGGTGCTGCTCCCTCCTGTTATTAGCACTCTTTTAATGCGAGTGCTAAAATTATAGCACAGATCTGAAAAAATGCAACCCCCTGGAAAAAAGTTCTTTAATTATTAACATTTTTGTGCTATGATTAAAATGTATAGATATGCGCCTGAATCAGGCAGAATAGGGAATTTAAGGAGTAACTATGATCACAGTCAGTAATTTAGGAATGCAATTTGGCGGTCAGTGGCTGTTCCAGCACGTAGATCTGCAATTTTTACCCGGCAACTGCTACGGCATCATCGGTGCCAACGGCGCCGGCAAATCCACATTTTTGCGTCTGCTCACCGGCGAGCTGGAATCTACCGCCGGTTTTATTTCCATCGATCCGGACAAGCGTGTTTCTGTTCTGAAGCAGAATCAGAACGCCTATGACGAATACACCGTTATGGACACGGTGATCATGGGCAACCAGCATCTGTACGACATTATGAAAGAAAAAGACGCCATTTACGAAAAGCCCGACTTTACCGACGAGGACGGCATCCGGGCGTCGGAGCTGGAAGCGGAATTTGCGGAGCTGGGCGGCTGGGAAGCAGAATCCGACGCCTCCCGCCTGCTTCAGGGTCTGGGCATTGGCACAGAGCTGCACTATGATATGATGGATACCATCGATCCCCGGCTGAAGGTGAAGGTCCTGCTTGCGCAGGCACTGTTCGGAAACCCCGATATCGTTATGCTGGACGAGCCTACCAACAACCTGGACATTGAAGCCATCAACTGGCTGGAGGATTTCCTTCTGGACTTCCCCGGTATGGTCATCGCCGTGTCCCACGACCGGCACTTCCTGAACACCGTGTGTACCCATACTGTGGATATCGATTACGGCAAGATCAAGATGTATGTGGGCAACTACGACTTCTGGTATGAATCCTCCCAGATGGTACAGGCCATGATCCGCAACAAAAACAAGCGCAATCAGGAAAAGATTGAAGAGCTGCAGCTGTTTATTCAGCGGTTCTCTGCCAATAAATCCAAGGCAAAGCAGGCTACTGCCCGCCGGAAGCTGCTGGACAAGCTGACCGTTGAGGAAATGCCCTGCTCTACCCGCCGCTATCCCTTTGTGGGCTTTATGCCGGAGCGGGAGCTGGGCAAGGATATTCTGACGGTGAAGGATGTTTCCGTCACCGTCGATGGCGTAAAACTGCTGGACAAGGTCTACTTCTCCGTGGGTAAGAATGATAAGATCGCCTTTGTGGGCGAAAACGAGCTGGCGCAGACCGCCCTGTTTCAAGTGCTGATGGGCGAGCTGGAGCCGGATGAAGGCTCTGTCAAATGGGGCATTTCCACCATTCGCAGCTATCTGCCCAAGGACAACTCCGAATACTTTGAGGGTAATCAAATGGAACTGGTAGACTGGCTGCGCCAGTATTCTGCCAAGAAAGACGATGTATACCTGCGGGGCTTCCTCGGTCGGATGCTGTTCTCTAACGAGGATGTATTTAAGCAGGTCCATGTGCTCTCCGGCGGTGAAAAGGTCCGCTGTATGCTGTCGAAAATGATGCTCAGCGGCGCGAATGTGGTCCTGCTGGATCAGCCTACCAACCACTTGGATATGGAATCCATTCAGGCAGTCAACAAAGGTTTGGAGGCCTTTAACGGCGTTGTGCTCCTGGCATCCCACGACCATGAAATGCTGACCTCCACCTGTAACCGGGTCATCGCCTTCCAGCCCGACGGCACCATCATCGACCGGTACGGCACTTATGACGACTACCTGGAATGGATGGCGCAGAACAAGCAGCAGTAACACCCCCTGTCATCCTGAGCGAGCGCAGCGAGTCGAAGGAACTTTCTGTTGAAAGGAACGTAATCTTATGTACTTTGTCTATATCCTTTCAAACTGGAGCGACTCTGTGCTTTACATCGGCGTAACGAGCAATCTCTCTCGCCGCCTGTACGAGCATCGCAATCACTTAGCTGATGGCTTCACGAAAAAGTATAACGTTCATAAACTGGTGTACTTTGAGAATACAAATGATGTTCATGCTGCCATTGCCAGAGAAAAACAATTAAAAGGATGGCGGCGCGAAAAGAAAAACGCATTAATTAGCAAATCTAATCCCCAATGGATAGATTTATCCAGAAATTGGGAATAAGGTGTCTGTCCCGGTGGAAGTGCTTATGTGTCGAAAAAAGCAGATCCTTCGACTCGCTGCGCTCGCTCAGGATGACAAAGATTTTAGGAGAATTAGTATGAAAAGAATCCTGGATATTATTTCTGAAAAAATGCAGCAGGCCTTTGTGGATGCGGGATATGACGCTTCCTACGGTCGGGTCACCGTATCCAACCGCCCGGACCTGTGCGAGTACCAGTGCAACGGCGCGCTGGCTGCTGCCAAGGTCTACAAATGCGCCCCCATTCAGATTGCAAATGCCGTGGCGGAAAAGCTGGACGCCAATGACTTTTCTATGATCGACGCAGTTATGCCCGGCTTTATCAACTTGAAGCTCAGCGACAGCTTTTTGCAACATTATCTGGAGGCTATGCGGACCGCTGCAGATTTTGGCGTGGAAAAGACCGGCTGTGGCAAAACAGTCGTTGTAGACTACGGCGGAGCAAATGTGGCAAAGCCCCTGCATATCGGTCACTTGCGTCCCGCCATCATCGGCGAGGCCCTGAAGCGGCTGTATAAATTCTTTGGCTACAATACCATTGGTGATATTCATTTGGGTGACTGGGGTCTGCAAATGGGTCTGATCATTGCTGAGCTGCAGGAGCGTCAGCCGGAGCTTTGCTATTTTGACCCGAATTACACCGGTGAATATCCTGCTGAACCGCCCTTCACCCTGTCTGATTTGGAGGAGCTCTACCCCGCCGCCTCCGCCAAGAAGTCCGATCCCGTCTTTGCCGAAAAGGCGCACATTGCCACCTATGAAAACCAAATGGGCCGCCGGGGCTATCGGGCAATCTGGCAGCATATTATGAATCTGTCTCTGCCGGATCTGCACCGGCTGTATGATCTGCTGGACGTCCATTATGAGCAGTGGCTTGGCGAGAGCGACGCACAGCCCTATATTCCCCCTATGGTAGAGGATCTGAAAGCCCGGGGCTTTGCGGTCCAGTCTGACGGCGCGTGGATCATTCCCGTAGCCGAAGAGGGAGACAAAAAAGAAATGCCTCCCTGTATCCTGATCAAATCTGACGGCTCTGCCATCTACGCCACTACCGACCTTGCCACCATGGTCCAGCGGATGCAGGACTGGCAGCCGGACAAAATGCTCTATGTTACCGACAAACGGCAGAATCTGCACTTTGAGCAGATCTTCCGGGCGGCTAAAAAGAGCGGCATCGTCCACGCCGACACCGAGCTGGAGCATGTAGGACACGGCACGATGAACGGTGCTGACGGCAAGCCCTTTAAGACCCGGGACGGCGGCGTTTTGCGGCTGGAACAGCTGATTGCCGATATGACCGATTTTGTCCGCAGCAAGGTTGTGGAAAACAAAATCGTCAGCGACAGCGAGGTGGACGCAACCACCGCCAAGATCGCGCTGGCCGCTTTGAAATACGGCGACCTTTCCAACCAACCCACCAAGGACTACAATTTCGATTTGGAGCGTTTTGCCGCCTTTGAGGGCAACACCGGACCTTACATCCTCTATACCATTGTCCGGATCAAGTCCATTCTTGCCCGATACGGCAGCTGGGAATCCCTTCCGATCCAGCCTGCGGCGAATCCCTTTGCCAAGGACCTAATGCTGGCGATCACCAAGCTTGCTCCCTGCTTGGAGGCGGCATTAAAAACCTCTTCCCCCAACCTGATCTGCGCCTATATCTACGAGCTGGCAGGGGCGGTCAATAAGTTCTACCACGAGACCCGCATTTTGGGCGAAGAGGATCCTGCGCTGCAGAAAGGCTATATTGCCCTGATTGCCCTCGCAAAAAATGTGTTGGAAACCTGTATTGATCTGTTGGGCTTCTCTGCTCCCGAAAAAATGTAAATATGTGCGGGTCGACAGCTACCGATGTCGACCCGCGTTTTTTATTCCAACGCCATTCGCAGCTTTTCCAGCGCCCGCTTTTCAATCCGGGATACATAGCTGCGGCTGATCCCCACTGTCTGAGCGATCTCCCGCTGACGGCGGGGCGTACAGCCACCCAAGCCGTAACGCAGGCAGATCACCTGCTTTTCCTGGGGTGAGAGCGCAGTCTCTACCGCCTGCAGCACCTGCCGCATCAGCTCCCGGCTGCTCACCTGCTCCAACAGATCTTCATCCTGACTGACCACATCCATCAAAGACAGCGCCGCTCCATCTGTTCCGGTCTCAATATAATCGGACAGGGATACATCCTGACTGCTCTTTTTCTGACTGCGAAAGTGCATCAGGATCTCATTTTCCACGCACCGGGCTGCATACGTAGCCAGCCGCGCGCCCTTTGAGGCATCAAATGTTGTAATGCCTTTGATCAGCCCGATCGTTCCTATAGAGATCAGATCCTCCTGATCAGCAGCCTGCGCATAATACTTTTTCATAATATGGGCAACCAGCCTGAGGTTGCGTTCGATGAGTATGTTTCGGGCTTCCATATTCCCTTGGGCAGACAGAGCCAAATAGTGCTGTTCCTCCTCTGCGGTCAGGGGCTTCGGAAAGCTTCCGGTCTGCAGCTGCAGGGAATACATCAGACCGCTGAGTATCAGCCATGCGGCGGCGATCATACGCCTCACCTCCACTGTCACCCTATTCTGACCTGCAAGTCCATTTTCCTCTTTTGTTCACGCTGATCCTATATAGCCATAAGTTCCTGTGATGGGATCTTCAAACAAGGGAATGTGCGGCGGAATAAAAGTCATAACCGTAAACACAGCCCCGATCAGACAGATCCATATAACTGCTTGCTTTGATCCGATATGGCAGGTAAAGTCACCGGTAAATACTGTTGTTTCTGCCCAATACACGATCCCGGCAGCAAGAAAAAAAATGGCAACATTGAACCAATCCGCTTTGACTCCCAGGATGCCGGTATACGTGTAATACACTACAGGGATCAGCACAAGTCCGATCAGGATCCCGATCAGTTTGATGCACCAAAAAGATTCAACGTCCTTTCCCCAAACAAAGAATTCTATCAGCGCAAACAGAACCATGGGATAGAACAGCAGCTTCAAATGCTCCCAAATAGATTCGTTTACCGCAGAGAAGATTGCCGCAACCCCAGCTCCCCCTGTCCAGTCAAAAAGAAAATGGAGTAATGTCCCCAATACCGCTGTGAAAACAAATCCGCCCAGCTGCCAATATGGAATTGCCTTTTTCATAAACCCGCCTCCGTGATTCCTTCAGTTAATGAAGTATATTCCGCAATTCCCAAAGCATATTCAGCCCCTGCAGTTTCGCCGAAAAGCCATTGCAAAAACACAAAGGGCTGTGCAAAAAAGCAAAGGTGCATTCCGGGGTGCTTTGCGGTATACTATCATTGAGGGAGCAGGAGTATTTCTGCCCTAATTACTACATAAGGATGGGATTTATTATGATGAAGATCGGCTGCGTCAGCCTGGATGTATCACATCCTAAGGCACTTGCAGGTAAAATGGAAGCGTTCTGCATGGATATGAAGTTTGAATACCTGTGGGACAAGGGCTTCCGCACTGCCGCCGAACGGGAAGCGTTTGTAACCCGTTACGGCCTTGCCGGTGAGGTCGACGAGATCTCCGAGATGGTCGACAAGGTGGATATGGGTTTTGTCCACTCCTGCAACTGGGAAAAGCACCTGGAGCAGGCAATGCCCTTTATTGAAGCGGGCAAGCCCGTGTTTATCGACAAGCCGCTGGTAGGCTCTGTTGAGGATGTGAAGAAGGTTCGTGAGCTGCTGGCAAAGGGTGCTGTGATCTACGGCGCATCCTCCTGCCGCTATGTGGACGACATTCTGAACTTTGTTAATATGCCCCAGGAAAAGAAGGGCGATGTGGTCAGCATTTACTGCACCGTGGGCGTTGATGAATTTAACTACGCCATCCACGCAGTGGAGATCCTGTCCACGATTGCCGGCTGCAAGGCTGTTTCCTGCCAGTACACCGGCTCCGGCAAGAGCCCCGATGGAATGGTCTGCGAAACCTACAATATTCATTTTGAAAACGGCATTATCGGCACATACCATGTGACCCTTGGCAAGCACCAGAAGTTCCACGTGACTGTCATGACCACCACCAACACCTTCTACATCGGTGTGGATTCCGCCAAGCTTTTGGTCAGCCTGCTGCGGGAGCTGTACCGTCAGTGGCGTTACGGCAAGAGCAATCTTTGCGATGTAGAGACCCTGCTCAACTGCACAGAGGTCATGCTTTGCGGCAAGAAGTCCAGAGATGAAAAGAACGGCGCGGTCGTGGCGATCCCCGAACTGGAAGCACACGACAAATTCGACGGCTATGCCTTTGAAAAGGAATATGCCGCTACAGCTATGGCTGCTGCAAAGAAATAATATTTTTATCCAAAAAGCGACCCCGGATACTGAACCGAACCAGTAAAATCGGACAATAGACAAAACACCCCCTAATGTAGGATAATAACTACATTAGGGGGTGTTGTTATGTCTAAGCGAAATTACACACATATCAAGGAATTGCTACCGAAGATAGAAGCTATGGTGGCAGAGGGAATGAGCCAAAGAGAGAT
>JAFSDV010000028.1 GCA_017436035.1 Oscillospiraceae bacterium
AAAAAGGCGATACCTGGTTGTGAAAACCAAGTATCGCCAATTTTTCTTGTCGCACTCCTGTACGGCAGCTACCCTATGTCAGTAATGTTCTCATACTGTCTTATTGGAAACTACCCGAGGGGCGGTTTTGCTTTATTTATCCGTTCAAGTGTGTCTCATTGATGAGGATATGCACATCGTCCAGCTGCTTTTGGGAAACAGCGGTAGGCGCATCCATCATCAGGTCCTGGGCGTTCTTGTTCATGGGGAAGGTGATAACCTCCCGGATGCTCTCCTCGCCGGTCAACAGCATAATCAGCCGGTCTACACCGGGTGCTGCGCCTGCGTGGGGCGGTGCGCCGTAGGTAAAGGCATTATACATTGCCGGGAACTTGGCTTTCACATCTTCTTCGCCCAGACCGACCATTTGGAACGCCTTGACCATGATCTCCGGGTTGTGATTCCGGACCGCGCCGGAAGCACTTTCGTAGCCGTTAATAACCAGGTCATACTGGTCTGCATTGATCGCCAGCAGCTTGTCAGTATCACCCTGGGCATCCAGCAGGGCTTGCATACCGCCCTGGGGCATGGAGAAGGGGTTGTGGCAGAATTCCAGCTCCCCGGATTCCTCGCCCATTTCGTACATGGGGAAGTCCACGATCCAGCACATAGCATACTGCTCTTCATCAAAGTGACCGGGGATGCGCTTACCCATCAGTGTGCGGATCACGCCCGCTGTTTTCTGTGCTGCCGCCTTTTTGCCTGCCGCCATGCATACAAAGCTGCCAGGCTTCAGGTTCAGCTTTTCGGTCAGTGCCTGCTTGTAATCTATCAGGAACTTGGAAATGCCGCCGGTCAGCTCACCGTTTTCGTCCACCTTAAACCAGCAGCACTTGTTGCCGGTCTGTACCTCTACATCGGACAGCAGCTTGTCGATCCACTTGCGTCCCTGATCAAAATCATCCACCGCGACAGCCTTCACCACCGCATTTTGGAAAGGACCGAATCCACAGCCCGCAACGGCTTCAGTAATGTCCTGAATCTCCAGATCGATTCGCAGATCCGGCTTGTCAGAGCCGTACCGCTCCATAGCTTCATTAAAAGGAATGTGCCGGAAGGGCGCGGCGGAGATCCGCTTGTACTTGCCAAACTTTTCAAACACCGGCACCAAAACTGTTTCCAGTGTATGCAGCACATCCGCCTGCGTAGCAAACGCCATTTCCATATCCATCTGATAGAACTCACCGGGGGTGCGGTCCGCACGGGCATCCTCATCCCGGAAGCAGGGGGCGATCTGGAAATACCGGTCAAAGCCGGAGGTCATCAGCAGCTGCTTAAACTGCTGGGGTGCTTGGGGCAGGGCGTAGAATTTACCGGGATGATTCCGGGCAGGCACCAAATAATCTCTTGCGCCTTCGGGAGAGGACGCAGTCAAAATGGGCGTGGTGATCTCCAAAAAGCCCTGCTCGGTCATCAGCCGCCGCAGCTCAGCAACCACCTGACAGCGCAGGATGATATTGCTCTTCACCGCAGGATTCCGCAGATCCAGATACCGGTACTTCAGCCGTACATTTTCATCTGCGTCCTTGGACTTGTTGATCTCAAAGGGCAGCTGATTGTGGATGCATTTTCCCAGGATCTCGATCTTCTCCGGCACAACCTCAATATCGCCGGTAGCCTGCTTTGGATTCTTGCTCTCCCGCTCCCGGACCGTGCCGGTGACGGAAATGGTGGATTCCTTATTGACCGACTTGATGATCCCCATCATCTCCTCAGTCTCTACCACGATCTGAGTCGTGCCGTAAAAGTCCCGCAGGACCAAAAACGCAAAATTAGAGCCCACCTCACGGATATTCTCCAGCCAGCCTACCAAGGTAACGGTCTTTCCCGCATCCTGTAAGCGCAGCTCGCCGCAGGTATTTGTTCTGGATTGGAACATAAACAGATCCCCTTGTTCTATAATTTATCAATTTATTTTCGCATAAATCCCTCCAAATGTCAATCACCGATTGCAAGACAACCGCCTATTTTCCAAAGTGCTGCCGTCTCTCCTCAAACAGCGCAATAATTCCCGCTAATTCTGACACATTTTTTTGAAAAAGGCCCTTGACAAACCTGTCTATGCTATGTAGAATAATGATGTAGTCTACAATATATAGACAGTGACCGGAGGTGTTTTCAATGAACGAGATACGAATGGGCATGGCGGAAAGCCGGTTTGCCGATATTATATGGCAGCATGAGCCGATGACCACGAAGGATTTGGTGGCGGCCTGCTCAGAGGTGCTGCAATGGAAGCGCACGACCACTTATACAGTCCTGAAGCGGTTGTGTGAACGGGGAATTTTTCAAATGCAGGACAGCGTGGTCACATCCCTGATCTCCAAGGATGAATTTTACGCGCTGCAAAGTCAGCGTTTTGTAGACGATGTCTTTAACGGCTCTCTTCCCGCCTTCCTTGCTGCGTTTACAGCACACAAGAAGCTTTCCGAACAGGAAGTAGCGGAGATCCTCCGTCAGATCGACCGCATAGGAAAGGAGTAACCATGGAACAGATCTTTTTAACGTTGCTGAATATCAGCATCACCGCAAGCTGGATCGTACTTGCCGTTGTGCTGCTGCGGTTTGTTTTGAAAAAAGCACCCAAATGGACCATATGTTTGCTTTGGGCCATTGTGGGTCTGCGGCTGATCATGCCCTTTTCTTTAGAAAGTGTATTCAGCCTGCTTCCTGATAAAGAGGTTATTGACCCCGGCACTTATCAGGTGCAGACCGGCTTTGATCCTATTGACAATGTGGTCAACAGCTATTTGGATACCCATTCCAATCCGGCAGCAAGCAACCCTGACGCCCCGGCACCCAGCCTCCCGGAACCAAGCACCTCCACCGACCCCATCTCGGTAATCAGCCAAGTTTGGCTTGCAGGTGTTGTTCTGATGGCTCTATACAGCGTCGGATCCTGGCTGCTGCTGCGCCGCAGGGTCGCGGAAGCGATCCCCTTCAAAAAGGGTATTTATTTCTGCGACCGGGTGGATTCTGCATTTATTCTGGGCGTGATCCGTCCCCGTATTTACCTGCCTTTTAACCTGTCAGCAAATCAGATCGAACACATTGTCTGCCATGAACAAGCGCATTTGACCAGACGGGACCACCTGTGGAAGCCGTTGGGCTTTGTGCTGCTGAGCATCTACTGGTTCAATCCGGTGATGTGGCTGGCATATATTCTGCTGTGCCGGGATATTGAGCTGGCCTGTGACGAAAAAGCCATTCGGTACATGGACACCCAAACCAAGCAAGGCTACTCCGAAACACTGCTTGCCTGCAGCACCTCCCGCAGGATGATCACAGCCTGCCCTGTGGCCTTTGGAGAGGTCGGAATCAAAGGCAGGATCAAATCTGTTGCCGATTACAAAAGGCCTGCCTTTTGGGTGATCGTGATTGCACTGATCTGCTGCATTGCAGTCGCCGTCTGCTTCCTGACAGATCCGGCAGAAACACCCGATGTGTTTGACCTAACGCTTGCCGATCAGGAAAAAGACGCGTTGGTTGAAACCTACTACACCTGGCGTTCCAACCAGCAGGGCGTTTACTACAAGCTGGCTTGGGCTGATTTTTCTGACACCGCAGAAAAAGGTCCCACCTACTCCGGCTACCGTTATTATGGCACCTTCGGAGATTGTATCGTATGGTTCCGGGGCGATGTCAAAGGCACAGCCACAGAAGTGAAAATTGCCGATTCTGCATTTGCACACCCCTGTAACGCAGATTATTATGTAAATAAGGACAATACGCTCTATACCCTGCAGCAAGCCTATGAGCAGGAAATGATCTCTGCGGCTGATGTGGCAAAAGTTGCGAAAAATCATGCGGATTACAACGCCGCCGCAGCGGAAAATCCCAAAGCTGCTTTGATGGAGCTGCCGCTTACGCCTGAAAAGGAGCAGCATATCAAGCAGGTGTATTTGAACCAGTTAACCAATCCGGGCAGCAACACTGTTGACAATCTGCCTTTGCGGGTCATTTCCAATTATAATGGCGTTTGCGCCGTGTGGATTGGAAAAAGCTCGGTTACGATGAACATGGAGACGACCCTCCTTCTGAAAAAGCCATCGGTAGAAGGGAAATTCACCGGATCGTATGTATTCACATTCCCCGACAGCGAAAAATTCCGCATTTATACAAATGACCGGATCTACGGCATTGAAACCGCCTACGAAGAAGGAATTCTGACCCCGGAGCACGTAGAGCTGCTTTTGGAAGGCAATCGGTATTTGCACAAAAACAGCTTCCCGGATGATTGGAAATCCTAAAGCTTCCATAACCGCCCGGTAAACTACATACACGCAGGGGCTGCCCAGGAGGGCAGCCCCTGCCTATTCATTTTGGCACGCCTGTTTCCTTTCTGACGGTCCGGCATTTACAGTCTATTCTGCAAAATTCACAAATTTTCCCTTTGCTTTTCTTTTTTTATGTTAATACTATGAAAAGTTGCTTATTTTGATTTTTTTACATTGATTTTATGGGACTTTTAGCATACAATAATTCGGTAAGTAATTTTTTGGCGATGAGGTATCCAAAATGCTCAACATCGTGCTTGTAGAGCCTGAGATCCCGCAGAACTGCGGCAATATTGCCCGTACCTGCGCCGCTACCGGCTCTGTCCTGCATCTGATCCGTCCCTTGGGCTTTGACATCTCGGAAAAAGCAGTGAAGCGGGCGGGCTTGGACTATTGGCATTTGGTGGACGTGCGGGAGTACGAAAACCTTGAGGACTTTTTCTCAAAAAACGATGTGAAGCAGCTGTGGTGTCTTTCCACAAAAGCACCCAGAGGTTACACCCAAGCCGCTTTTCAGGACGGCTGTTACTTATTTTTCGGAAAAGAGACCAAGGGTCTGCCCGAGGACTTTCTGGAGGCGCACCGGGAATGTTGCATACGCCTGCCCATGCGGCAGGAGGCCCGCAGCCTGAACCTGAGCAATTCCGTCGCCATCACGGTTTACGAAGCTCTGCGGCAGCTGAATTTTCCGGGGCTTGCACAGCAGGGCAAAATGTCAGATTTGTAATTAACCAACTATGGAGGAACGAGTGATGAACTACAACAAGAAGTCTATTGAAGACATCGAAGTAGCCGGCAAGCGCGTGCTGTGCCGCTGTGACTTCAATGTCCCCACCAAGGACGGCAAGATCACATCCGATAAGCGGATTGTGGCAGCGCTTCCCACCATCCAATACCTGATCGACCAGGGCGCAAAGGTGATCCTGTGCTCTCACATGGGCAAGCCCAAGGGCGAATGGAAGCCGGAGCTTTCTCTGAAGATCGTAGCAGACCGCCTGAGCGAGCTGCTGGGCAAGCCCGTCATCATGGCTGCCGATGTTGCCGGCGAGGACTCCAAGGCAAAGGCCGCCAAGCTGAATAACGGCGATGTAATGCTGCTGGAAAACACCCGCTACATCAAGGGCGAGACCAAAAACGATCCCGAGCTTGCCAAGGCTTTGGCTCAGCTGGCTGATGTATTCGTCAACGACGCTTTCGGCGCTGCCCACCGTGCCCACTCCTCCACTGCCGGCGTGGCAGATTACCTGCCTGCTGTTTCCGGTTATCTGGTGCAGAAGGAAGTTGCCATAATGGGCAAGGCTCTGGCAAACCCCGAACGCCCCTTCGTTTCCATTTTGGGCGGCGCAAAGGTATCCGACAAGCTGAACGTGATCAACAACCTGCTGGAAAAGGTAGACACCCTGATCATTGGCGGCGGCATGGCGTACACCTTCCTGGCTGCCAAGGGCTACAATGTGGGCACCAGCCTGCTGGATGCTGAAAAGATCGACTACTGCAAGGAAATGATGGCAAAGGCGGAAGCCAAGGGCGTGCAGCTGCTGCTGCCCATCGACACGGTGGTCTCCTCCTCCTTCCCCTCTCCCATTGACGGTCCTGTGGATGTAGAGACCGTTCCCTCCAATCAGATCCCTGCCGATAAGATGGGTCTGGACATCGGTGAAAAGACCCGGGCTCTGTTCGCTGAGGCTGCCAAGAATGCCAAGACCGTTGTTTGGAACGGACCGATGGGCGTGTTCGAAAACCCCACATTGGCAAAGGGTACCATTGCAGTAGCACAGGCTTTGGCTGACAGTGACGCTGTGACCATCGTTGGCGGCGGCGACAGCGCAGCAGCCTGCGAGCAGCTGGGCTTTGCCTCCCACATCACCCACATTTCCACCGGCGGCGGTGCTTCTCTGGAATTCCTGGAGGGTCTGGAGCTTCCTGGAATCGCCTGCCTGCAGGATAAATAATTTCTGAAACAACCAACAGCTTTCTGCGGGGCGGGGCTTGTCCCCGCCACGTAGTACAAACTTCCCATTTCCCCTATTTCGTCCCCGGGCATAGCCCGACCATATGAATTTGAACAATGACATCGTACCCGATGTGTACATAAAAGGAGAACAGGTATGAACAGAAAGTATCGCAAAACACTGATCGCCGGCAACTGGAAAATGAATAAGACCCCCAGCCAGACCAAGGAATTTATGACCCAGCTAAAGGCCATTATGCCCAAGGGTCGCTGGTGTGATATTGCCCTGTGCGTCCCCGCCGTCTGTATTCCCGCCGCAGTGCGTGCAATGCGGGAGACCCGGGTAGGCATTGGTGCTGAAAACTGCAACGCCAACCCCTCCGGTGCGTATACCGGTGAGATCGCTGCTGATATGCTGGTGGATGCCGGCTGTAAGTATGTCATTATCGGACATTCCGAACGCCGGGCAATGGGCGAGACTGATGCAGATGTAAACGCCAAGGTGCTTGCCGCTCTGAACGAAGGTCTGATTCCCATTGTGTGCTGCGGTGAAACACTGGAGCAGCGGGATGCGGATGTTACCGCAGAGCACATTGCTATGCAGATCAAGCTGGCCTTGCAGGGCGTGTCTGAGGAAAAGATCCGCAAGGTCGTCATCGCTTATGAGCCCATTTGGGCCATTGGTACCGGTCGGACTGCGACACCTGAGCAGGCCGAGGAGGTTTGTGAGCACATTCGTACTGTAGTGCGCAAGCTGTACTCTTCCAAGCATGCCCGTGCAATTACCATCCTGTACGGCGGTTCTATGAACGAAAAGAACGCTTACGATCTGCTGGCACAGCCGGATATTGACGGCGGTCTGATCGGCGGCGCATCCCTCGTTCCAGAGAAGTTTGTGCAGATCATCGAAGCAGCCAACCAGCCCGTTATGTAATTACTATAAGGGAGCAGCCACGCTGCTCCCTTATTTGAACATTATTCCTTTTGACACAGCAGTTTATATTATAAAAATTTGGGGGTGATCCTATGAATACGCGTATTCTTCCGGCAGACAGTGCCGAAACCGCCAAAACAGCTGCAGCCATTATTCGCAGCGGCGGGCTTGTAGCAATCCCAACTGAAACGGTTTACGGATTGGGTGCAAACGGTCTGAATCCTGAGGCTGTTGCTAAGATTTTTGCCGCCAAGGGACGTCCACAAGACAACCCCCTGATCCTGCATATCAGCTGCGCTGAGGAAATGGAGCGATTTTGTCAACAGATCCCCCAAAGTGCATACACCCTCGCCCGGCATTTTTGGCCCGGTCCGCTGACCATGGTGCTGCCTGCAAAAAGCTGTGTGCCTGCCTGCACCACAGCAGGACTTTCCACTGTTGCAGTCCGCTGTCCGGATCACCCGCTCACCCGGCAGATCATTGAGCTGGCAGGCGTTCCCATTGCCGCGCCCTCTGCCAACATTTCCGGCAAACCCTCCACTACCACTGCCCAGCACGTACTCCACGACCACGATGGCAGGATCGATGCCATCGTAGACGGCGGTCCTTGCCGGGTGGGCGTGGAATCCACCATCGTGGACCTAACCGAAGACCCGCCCCGGCTGCTGCGCCCGGGCGGTATCACGCCGGAACAGCTGATCGCTGTGTTGGGGGATCTGACCGTAGACAAAGCTGTCACCGCCCAAATTGACCGTGATGCTGTTGTGAAAGCTCCGGGTATGAAATACCGCCATTACGCACCGGCTTGTCAGGTGGTGATCGTGGCAGGCTCCCGGGAAAAAGCTGCCCGATATATCCGCAGCCATTGGGAAACGGGAGACCGGGTCCTGTGCTTTGAGGAGGAGCTGCCCCTGTATGAAGGCTGCTGTCCCTTATCCTATGGCACAGAGGCTGATGCCGCAACACTGTCCGCCGGTCTGTTCTCTGCGCTTCGGGAGCTGGATGATCCTTCCATCCGCCGGGTCTATGCCCGTTGCCCGGTTGGCGGCGGCATTGCCTATGCCGTACAAAACCGGCTCAAAAAAGCCGCAGCCTTCCACATCATCAATGCGGAGGAATGGGTATGATCATTGGAATTACCGGAGGCACAGGCAGCGGCAAAACCACCCTTCTGGAACTTGTCCGGGAGCTGGGTGGATTGGTGCTGGACTGTGACGGAATCTATCATAACCTGCTAAAAACCGATAAAAAGCTGCTGAGCGCTGTTGAAAACCGTTTCCCCGGCTGCGTCAACGGCGGTGTATTGGACAGAAAAAAGCTGGGCAGCATTGTGTTCTCTGACAAACAATCCCTTAAAGATCTGAACCGCATTACCCACAGCGCAGTCAAAGCCAATGTGCTGCAGCAGCTGGAAAACCGACCTGCATTGACCGCGATCGATGCCATCGGGCTGTTTGAGGGCGGTTTAGCAGAGCTGTGCGACGTGACCGTTGCTGTGACCGCTCCGGAAGATGTGCGGATCGCCCGTCTGATTGCCCGGGACGGAATTACCGAAGAATATGCGAAAAAGCGTATTGCTGCCCAGCCCAGTACCGCAAAATTCGCTGCCCTATGCGACTATGTGCTGGAAAATAGCGGAACAGTCCACCAATTCCGCAGCAAATGCGTTGCGTTTTTCCGGGACTTGGGTATAATAACATCAGAAACCGGCACAGACTCTACTGGTCTTTAGTAAAGGAGAGACTCAATATGACTACGGATGAACTTCGCGAAAAACTGCTTTCAGCACCGAAGAACGGATACACTGCAATGACGCCCGCCCAGCGGGAGGAACTGAACGCTTACTGTAAACGCTATGCCGCTTTTATGGATGCCTGTAAAACGGAACGGGAAGCAACCGCATGGACTGTTGCTGAAGCTGAAAAGCGGGGCTTTAAGCCCCTTGCTTCCGGTATGCAGATCCATCCCGGAGACAAGGTTTATTTGAACAACCGGAATAAAAGTGTCATTTTGGCTGTAATCGGTACGCAAAGTCTGGCGGAAGGCATGAATATTTGCGCTGCCCATGTGGATTCTCCCCGGATCGACCTGAAGCCCAACCCGCTGTATGAGGACGGGGGAATTGCTTACTTTAAGACCCATTACTACGGCGGCATCAAAAAATACCAATGGCCCACCATTCCCTTGGCGCTCCATGGCATCATCTGCCGCAAGGACGGCACCAGCGTTTCCGTTTGCATTGGAGAGGATGAAACAGATCCTGTGCTGATGGTTTCCGATCTGCTGGTCCACCTGTCTGCCGACCAAATGAAAAAGACCATGGCTGAGGGTATTGCCGGTGAGCAGCTCAATGTAATTCTGGGTACTGAGCCCTTGGACGGTGAAGGCGCAGACCTTGTCAAGCTGAACATCTTAAAGCTTCTGAATGAAAAATACGGCATTGTGGAGGATGATTTCCACACTGCAGAGCTGACAGTGGTACCGGCAGGTAAATGCCGGGATGTGGGGCTGGACCGCAGCCTTTTAGGCGCATACGGACATGACGACCGGGTCTGCGCTTATGCACAGCTGGAAGCGCTTTTTTCCATTGATACCCCCGCCAAAACCGCAGTTTGCATCCTTGCAGACAAAGAGGAGATCGGTTCCGTCGGTGTAACCGGCATGCAGAGCCGTGCTTTTGAATACTTTGCGGAAACCCTTTGCCTTTCCCAGAATGTGCGGCTTGGAGAATGTTTTTCCAACTCCTTCTGCCTGTCTGCCGATGTGTCCAATGCCTTTGACCCCAATTTCCCGGAGGTCTCTGACCGCCGGAACAACAGCATGCTCAACTACGGTGTTGCCATTTGCAAATACACCGGCTCCCGGGGCAAAAGCGGTGCTTCCGATGCCTCGGCAGAGGCGATGCAGCATGTGCGTACTGTTCTGGATCGTGCCGGTGTTTGCTGGCAGCTGGCCACCCTGGGCAAGGTGGACCAGGGCGGCGGCGGCACAGTGGCAGCCTATATGGCAAACCGCAACATCGTCACCGTGGACGCCGGCGTTCCGGTGCTTTGTATGCACGCGCCGATGGAGCTTGTCAGCAAGCTGGACTGCTACGAAACCTACCGCGCCTGCAAGGCGATCTATCTCGGATGACAAAAAAAGAACCCCCGGTGGGGGTTCTTTTTTAATGCAGATATTTTGCTTTCCGTTTTTTCTTTTTCCGAAGCTTACTGCGAATTAAAAGAAAGACGATTACTACAGCCTCCAGCAGGCACAGGATCCACCAAGGGAATCCACTGACACGCTCTTCTTCCACGCTGCCGCAAATGGAGCAATTTCCCTCCTCTGCCTCATAGAGCTCCCCACAGGTACATTCGTGGTAATGCTTGTTGATCCCTTCCCCGTATGAATGTTCATGGGGATCTTCTGTTGGAGCCTCCGTAGGCTCGCTCTCCGGCGGCGTGGATTCCGGCGGTTGGGGCTCAGGAGTCGCAGGCGGTGTATAGGGCGTGATATACTCCATAAACACATAGCCGTAAATACCGTCGTATTCAATATGCGCCCAGCTGCCGTCAGCCGCATACACGTAAACCACATCACCCGGGTGAACACCGGCAATCTTCTGATGATTGGTTCCCGGACCGCTGCGCACATTCAATACTGTAATATCCTGATCGCAAATGTAATAGCCGGCATAGCTGGTAGAACAGCTGCAGCTCATACATTTGCTGCAATCTGTTTCAAAGGTATTTTTTCCTGTATAGTGCTTATCACCGCAGTCTGCACATTCATAGTACTCCCTGTGGGGATGAGTCTGCTCGGAACGCTTCACATACTGGTGATCGCCCTCGCCTTTATACGCAGGCACGCCAAAGTAACAGTCTGCCAGCAGCCGCTCATTGCTGATCACGTAACGGCCCTCTTCACTGCCCAGTACATCGGAGTTTCCTTCAATGGTACGGAAGGTATCCCCCTCTACGCTCAGGACCAAGCCTACATGAGAGAAGTCATTTTTATAAAACAAATCACCCGGGCGAGGTGTATAATTGTTCTTGTAGATCTTAATATTGAAGCTTTCCGGTCCTTCGGACACCCAATATGCTTTTTTCAGCACATCCTCGGGAATATCTGCCTGCACGGCGCACCAGCTGACGAACGACGCACACCACGCCGTGTTTGGAAGACCGATCCAGGAGCCGTATTTTGAAGCGTTCTCTGCTCCTTCCTCATAGCCCAGCTGGGTCAGTGCCACCCCGATAATATCCAGCCTCTGATTGCCTGTATTGACGTATGTATTTTCATATCCCACGGCTTGTGCGTCCACAGGTTCGATCATACCGGCCAGTATGACCAGCACAATCGCCAATGCCAAAGCCCGAATTCGCATCCTCAATCCCCCTGTACTGTGTTTGATCACGGTTTCTTTCCATATAGTACATATTTTTTGGTGAAAAATCAAGAGCACATTGCAGATTCCCCTTTTTCCCTGTTCAAGTTTGCAACTTTTACTCTGTCTGCCACGGAAAAGATGTTTACTTTTGAACCTGCAAATGATATAATCATCCAAGAAAGTGAGGTGACGCTATGCGCCGCTATTTACAGCAGCTTCGGGATGCTTTTCGCAAAGGCGATCGGCTACTTTTGCTGCTTTGCCTTATTGCCACCGCCTTTGGCTGTCTGATGATTGCCAGTGCCACAAATCACGCCGGTGCAGAGCGTTATCTGGTGATCCAAATCGGTGCTGCGGTGCTGGGCGTATTTTTATATGCGATCATTTCCTCTATTGACGCAGAATTTTTTACGGAACACCGAACTGCTCTGGTCATTTTTAACTCGCTTCTGCTTTTGATGCTGATTCCCTTTGGCGAGACCATCAGTGGTAACCGCAGCTGGCTGAACTTCCCGTTCCTTCCTTTTAATATCCAGCCTGCGGAAATTTGTAAGATCACGTACATTCTGATCATGGCTTCGGTTATGTCTGCCCATCAGAACCGCCTGTCCTCTGTTTCCTCTGTGGTGCATATGGTTCTGCACCTGATTCTGCTGGTGGGACTGAACATGGTGCTTTCCAGGGACGCGGGTGTTTCCCTGATCTTCGTGTTTATCTTTGTGGGCATGGCCTTTGCCGGCGGCGTAAATCTGATTTGGTTTCTGCTGGCAGGCGGCGGCATCGCACTGGCATTCCCATTGCTTTGGAATTACGTCATGGACGACTACCAAAAGCTTCGGATTGAAGCACTGTTCAACCCGGAAATAGATCCTTACGGCACGGGCGTGCGGTACGACATTGTGCGCATCCTGCGCTCCCTGACCGGCGGCGGTATGACCGGTCAAGGGCTTTTTGAGGGCAACCGCACCCAACAGGGCGCGCTGCACTCCCAGCATACGGACTATATCTTTTCTGCCATTGGCGAGGAGCTGGGCTATCTGGGCTGTATTCTGACTGTTGTATTTTTAGGACTGATCGTTGCCCGGTGCATTTGGGTCGGCACACGCAGTCAGGACAATATGCGCCGGCTGATCTGCTTTGGCGCAGCGGCGGCACTGATTTTTCAGATTGTCAGTAATGTAGGAATGTGCATTGGCGTAACACCGGTCATCGGTCTGACTCTGCCCTTCATCAGCTACGGCGGCTCTTCTTTGGTTTCCCTGTACGCTATGATGGGTCTTGTTTCCGGCGTATATGCCCGACCGGCCTCCGTCAGTCATGAACGCTACATTCGTGCCCCCTATATGTTAAAGCAATACCGTTAAATTGTGATCATTTCGGTAAGTTCCGAATTTTATAAACAACAGCAAAGGAGTTTTTCAAATGAAAGCATTTATGGATCAGAATTTTCTTCTGAGAACCGAAACCGCTCAGCACCTGTATCATGATTACGCCAAAAATCTGCCTTTGGTGGACTATCACTGTCACCTGAATCCCCGGGAAATTTATGAGGACCGCCGTTTTGAAAACCTGGCGCAGGTTTGGCTGGGCGGACTGCAGCCCGATGGCTCTTATGCCGGCGACCATTACAAGTGGCGTGTTATGCGCTCCAACGGCACAGATGAGGACTATGTTTCCGGCACAAAGCCTGACTATGAGCGCTTCCTGAAGTTTGTGACCGCACTGGAAATGGCCATTGGCAATCCCATGTACCACTGGTGTCATCTGGAGCTGCAGAAGTTCTTCGGCATATCTGAGCCTCTGACCCTGGAAAGCGCAGAGCGTATTTGGAATCACTGCAATAAAATGCTTCAGGAAGATCCGGACATGACTGCCCGGGGACTGATCCGCAAGTCCAACGTGGCGTTCATCGGCACTACTGACGATCCCATTGACACGCTGGAATGGCACGAAAAGATCGCCGCTGACCCCACCATGACCACTGTTGTCGCGCCCTCTTACCGCCCCGACAAGGCCATCAACATCCATAAGGCGGGCTGGAAGGAATACCTGCAGCAGCTGGCAGCAAGCGTGGGTAAGAAGGAGCTTTCTACCATGCAGGATGTTTTGGACGCACTGGTGGAGCGGTTGGAGTTCTTCCATGCCCACGGCTGTAAGGCCAGCGACCACGGTTTGGACTACATCCCCTTCCAGAACTATACAACCGAACAGGCAGACGCCGTTTATCAGAAGGCTCTGCGGGGTGAAGCGCTGACCACCGAAGAGATCGACGGCTATCAGACCGTAATTTTGGTGTGCCTGGGCAAGGCTTATCACCGTATGGACATTGCGATGCAGCTGCATTATTCCTGCCTGCGTAACAACAACACCCGCACCTTCCGGAAGATGGGTCCCGACACCGGTGTGGACTCTATCTCTCAGAACACTTGCGGCGGCAATGTAGCTGCCCTTCTGGATGCCCTGACTCTGGAAGACAGCTGCCCCAAGACCATTCTGTACTCCCTGAATCCCGCCGACAACGCGCAGCTGGGCACACTGATCGGCTGCTTCCAGGACAGCTCTATCCCCGGCAAGATCCAGCACGGCTCCGCCTGGTGGTTCAATGACACCAAGACCGGTATGCAGGATCAGATGATCTCTCTGGCAAATCTGGGACTTTTGGGCAACTTTGTAGGTATGCTCACCGACTCCCGTTCTTTCCTCAGCTACACCCGCCACGACTACTTCCGCCGTATTCTGTGCGACTTAGTAGGAACCTGGGTAGAAAACGGCGAATATCCCAACAACGATGCCTCCTTGAAGAAGATCATCGAGGGTGTCAGCTTCTGCAACGCAAAGCGTTATTTCGGTCTGTAATTCTAAAACGCTTTCGGGCACGCTGCAGAACGATGCAGCGTGCCCGTTTAATCTATACTGCGAGGCATATTTATGGAAATAATCGATATCCACACCCATATCTATCCCGATAAAATCGCTCAAAAAGCCACTGACAGTGTCCGCAGGTTTTATCAGGTGGACGGAAGCAGCATGAGCGGGACTGTGGACCAGCTGCTGCAGCAGGGCGAAAAAGCCGGGATCAGCCGTTACGTGGTGCTTCCTGTTTCCAACACACCGGAACGGGTGCACGCCATTAATAGCTTTATTTTGGAGCAGACCCAGCTCCATTCCTCCTTCATCGGCTTCGGCACGGTTCATGCGGCAATGGAAAACCTCTCCGAGGAAGTGGACTGGATCATGTCTGCCGGTCTGAAGGGCATTAAAATGCACCCGGACTCCCAACGGTTTCCCATTGACGATCTGCGGCTATTTCCCATGTATGACGCCATTGAGGGTAAGCTGCCTGTACTGCTGCATATGGGCGACCAGCGCTACAATTATTCCCATCCCCTGCACCTGCGGCGGATCATGAGTATGTTCCCCAAGCTGGAGGTCATCGCAGCCCATTTGGGCGGCTACTCCATGTACGAAACAGCCCGGGAGCTGCTGTGGGATACAGATTGTGTCTTTGATGTTTCCAGCTCCCTGATGTTCATGGATCAGGGTGATGCTGAGCGGTATATCCGCTGCTACGGTGCAGAGCGGCTGGCCTTCGGCTCAGACTATCCCCTGTGGGACCCTGTGACGGAAGTACAGCGATTCCAGCAGCTCCACCTGACAGACAGCGAATTTGACCAGATCTCCCACAAAACCGCCGAACGGGTCTTGAAATTGTGACTTGCTCGACCTTCAGCCAATGATTTCGTCACTTGATCACGGTCTAACGGCAAATGATCCAACATTAAAAACCTGAAACATTTCACCTGCCTGTCGATGTAGCGCAGGAGGGGTACATAGGGGAGGGGCGGTTTGTGCGCGGGAGCGCACGCTCAGCCCCTCCCCTATGCCGGCTTCTTTGCTTACTTTCTTGCCGGAGCAAGAAAGTAAGGTCTTCCGCAGGAATATAAAGGGGCAATCGCCCCTGTAAAAGGCGCACTGCGAAAATTCGCAGTGCGCCTTTTATCGTATTACTTGCCTACTTTGACTCTCCAGCCGTTTTCGTCGGGCAGGATGCCCAGCTGAATACCTGTGATGGTTTCATACAGCTTCAGACTCAGCGGACCGGTAGCACCGTCCTGAATGGTCAGGACATCGTCCTGATAGCGCAGCTTTCCAACCGGGGAAATGACTGCAGCAGTACCGGTGCCGAAAACTTCCTCCAGCGTTCCGTCTGCATGGGCCTGCAGCAGCTCCTCCGCAGAGATCTTCCGCTCCTCCACCTCGTAGCCCCATGCTTTGCAGAGCTGAATGGTAGAATCCCGGGTAATGCCGGGCAGGATCGAGCCGTTCAAAGCCGGTGTGACCACCTTGCCGGCAATCTTGAAGAAGATGTTCATTGCACCAACCTCTTCAATATACTTCCGCTCCACGCCATCCAGCCACAGCACCTGAGAGAAGCCCGCGTCGTGGGCCTTCTGCTGTGCGATCAGGCTGGCTGCATAGTTGCCGCCGGTCTTGGCAAAGCCAATGCCGCCCCGTACCGCGCGGACATACTCGTCCTCGATCCAGATGCCCACAGGAGCCAGACCGCTTTCATAGTACGCGCCGCTGGGGGACAGGATCACGATAAACTGATAGGTCTTGGAAGGGGCAACACCTAAAAACTCATCGGTGGCGATGATGAACGGGCGGATATACAGGGACGTACCCGGCTCTGTGGGAATCCAATCCCGGTCCACATCCACCACTGTGCTGACTGCCTGTACGAAGTCCTCTACCGGCAGGCGGGGAATCACCAGACGGTCATTGGTGTTGTTGGTACGCTTGGCGTTCATATCGGGACGGAACAGGTACACATCACCGTTCGGGTTCTTGTATGCCTTCAGTCCCTCAAACATCTCCTGACCGTAATGGTACACCATTGCCGCCGGAGACAGCGAGATGTTCCGGAAGGGCTCAATTCTGGGGTCGTGCCAGCCCTGACCCTCCGTATAGTTCATAATGAACATATGGTCCGTAAAGATTTTGCCGAAGCCCAGCTTTTGACCGGGTGCGGGCTTTTCCTTAGGCGTTGTTGTTCTTGTGATCTTGATATCAAGCATGGTCATGCATCCTTTCCATTAGTAATCATAACCGATCTGCAGAGCCTTGCAGTTTATATCGATCAAGTTCGCTTTCTTTGCAGGGATAAAGCCTTCCAGGGTCTTCTGATTATCCCCGAAGTCCACTGCGCCGGACTCTTTCATAACCTTGCCCATCAGGACCATATTGGCAAGGGTCGCAAAGCCCGCATCCTTTGCCAGCTGGGTAGCGGGAATGTAGAACACCTGTACATCCGTACGCTCCACCTTTGCATCGATCAGTGTAGAGTCGATGAAGATCTGACCGCCGGGCACCACCGCATCCACGAATTTCTGCAGGGAGGGCAGGTTCATAGCAACCAGCACATCGGGCGTGGTAATAATGGGAGAGCCTACAGGAGAATCCGACAGGATCACGCTGCAGTTGGCTGTGCCGCCACGCATTTCCGGACCGTAGGACGGAAGCCAGGAGACTTGCTTGTCCTGTACAAGACCCTTGTAAGCCAGAAACTTACCGGCAAACAGAACACCCTGTCCGCCGAAGCCTGCAATCAGAATCTGTGTGGTTTTCATTTGCCTTCAGCCTCCTTTGCAGCAGTTCTGTCTTTGTAAACCCCAATGGGATAGTAGGGCAGCATATCGCTCTGGACCCACTCCAGTGCCTTCTGAGGTGTCATACCCCAGTTGGTGGGACAGGCGGAGACCACCTCCACCAGACTAAAGCCCTTGCCTTCGATCTGATTTTGGAACGCCTTCTTGATTGCCTTCTTTGCGCTGTTCACGTTCTTCACATTGTTGACCGCCACACGGGTGATGTACTCCGGACCTTCCAGTGTGGAGAGCATCTCACAGACCTTAATGGGCCAGCCGCAGTGGTTGACATCCCGGCCGTAAGGAGAAGTCTGCGTTACCTGACCGGGCAGGCTGGTAGGAGCCATCTGACCGCCGGTCATACCGTAAATGGCATTGTTGACGAAGATAACCGTAATGTTTTCATTTCTGGCAGCGGCGTGCACCGTCTCTGCCATACCGATAGATGCCAGGTCGCCGTCACCCTGATATGTAAAGACCACATTGTCCGGGCGGCAGCGTTTGATGCCGGTAGCCACAGCAGGCGCACGTCCGTGGGCTGCCTCGATCATATCACAGGCAAAGTAGTCATAAGCCATAACCGCACAGCCTACAGGTGCTACGCCGATGGTCTTGCCCTCAATGCCCAGCTCGTCGATCGCCTCCGCTACCAAGCGGTGGATGATGCCGTGGGGGCAGCCGGGGCAATAATGGAGCACAGTATCGGTCAGTGCCTTGGGTTTTTCAAATACAATCGCCATAACTTACACTCCTTTCTGTGCCTGACGGATGCTTTCCAGCACCTGCTCGGGGCTGGGGATCATGCCGCCGGTCCGGTTACACAGGCTGACCGGGCGTTTGCACTCTGTTGCCAGACGGACGTCCTCGATCATCTGTCCCATATTCAGCTCCACGGAGATAAACTGCTTGACCTTGTCCGCGGCAGCACGCAGTGCCTTGGTGGGGAAGGGCCACAGGGTAATGGGTCGGATCAGACCGACCTTGATTCCCTCCGCTCTGGCGGCAACCACCGCATTCTTTGCCACCCGGGACGCGATGCCGAAGGCAACAACACAAACTTCCGCATCGTCCATCATATACTCTTCCCACATGGGCTCGTTCTCTTCAATGAGCTTATACCGCTCATAACGCTCAAAGTTGGTCTTTTCCAGCGCATCGGGCTGCAGGTACAGAGAGTTGACGATGTTGTGGGCACGCTTGCCTTCTGTACCGGTGAGTGCCCAGGGCTTTTCATAGGTCTCAATCTCTGCGTCCTCAAAGGAGATGGGTTCCATCATCTGACCGATGGTGCCGTCTGCCAGGATCATAGAGGTCATACGGTACTTGTCTGCCAGATTGAAACCCTTGATGGTCAGGCTCGCCATCTCCTGCACAGAGGCAGGTGCAAGCACGATCATCCGGTAGTCACCGTGACCGCCGCCCTTGGTCGCCTGAAAATAATCAGACTGGGAGGGCTGGATACCGCCCAAACCGGGACCGCCCCGCTGCACATTGACCACCAGTGCAGGAACATCCGAACCGGCAATATAGCTCAGTCCCTCTGCCTTCAGGGAGATTCCGGGGCTGGAGGAAGAGGTCATGACCCGACAGCCGGTAGCTGCAGCGCCGTAGACCATATTGATCGAAGCGATCTCGCTCTCTGCCTGCAGGAAGACACCGCCGATCTTGGGCATCTTCTTTGCCATATAGGCAGCGATCTCCGTCTGGGGTGTAATGGGATAACCGAAATAGTGGCGGCAGCCGGCACGGATCGCAGCTTCCGCGATGGCCTCATTGCCTTTCATCAATACACGTTCTGCCATAATAAGACCTCCTCACTTCTCTACGGTGATGATACAGTCAGGGCACATGGTGGCGCAGAAGGCGCAGCCGATGCATTGTTCCTGATCGGTCATCACAGCAGGAGAATAACCTTTTTTGTTGATCTGCTCCGCGTCAATCGCCAGAATACCCTTAGGGCAGGCACTGACACACAGGCCGCAGCCCTTGCACAGATCTGTACGGAATGTCACTTTTGCCATAAGATTTATTTCCTCCTCAATGATCTTTATCCCCACAGAGGTCGGTTTTCCGGCTTCTGGGATGGTAAGTCAAAGTATTTTTCCTGCAGCTGCAGGGGTAGCACCGGTTCTACCCGGTCTTTTATTGCCTCGGCAACGTGGGTCATAGCAGTGGTCGCAAAAACAGGAAGACCGCTGAGGGCGCTGAGCTTTTCCATATAGTCCCGGGCGTTGAGCACCGTTTCCGGTGTGGTCTCACTTCCAAGATTGGCGTTGTTGATCAGATCGGTGAAGCGCAGACCGCATGCCGCTTCGATCTCCTGCATGACCTCCAGAGCCTCTTCCGGTGTGCGGGTCAGCGGGCGGCAGCAGTTGGCAACAAAGACCATCCGGTAGTTTCCTTCCTCCACGATGGCAGGCACATACCGACCCAACGCGTAAGCACCACGGTCATCACCGCCAATATCCATGACGCCGTACACCTTCCGGTCTGTCACCAGCCGGTAGGCCTCCGCCGGCAGAGCCGGCAGGTCCACATTTGTATTGGCAAACTGGGGACTGATCAAAGTCACGCCGTTTTGCTCCAGCACCTTGGCACTGTCCTTGGTGCGAAAATACGGATTGACAATGTCCAGATCCGCAATGCACACCGGCTTTCCCTCCGCCGCCAACCGTAACGCATAGTTGACCGCGATGTTGGTCTTTCCGCTGCCGTAATGACCGGCAAAGAGCGTCAGTCTTTTATGCTCCATAGAGTCCGCTCCTTACAGCTTCTTGCGGATGATCTTTCCGCTGGTGGTCTTGGGCAGCTCTGTGCGGAACTCCACAATTCTGGGATATTTATACGGTGCAGTACGGTGCTTAACATACTCCTGAATTTCCTTCTTCAGCCCGTCTGTTCCCTCTGTACCGGCGACCAGTACAATGCTGGCCTTGACCACCTGACCGCGCACCTCGTCGGGAGCTGCGGATACGCCACACTCCAGCACATAGGGCAGCTCCATAATGGTGCTCTCAATTTCAAAGGGTCCGATCCGGTAGCCGGAGGACTTGATCACATCATCGGCACGGCCTACATACCAGTAGAAGCCGTCCTCGTCCTTCCACGCCAGATCGCCGGTGTGGTAATAGCCGTCCCGCCAGGTCTCTGCGGTGATCTCCGGACTTCCCTCGTAGCCGTAGCTCAGACCACAGGGCAGTCCGTCTGCGATGTTAATACAAATCTCACCGCTTTCACCGGTATCCACTTCTCTGCCGTCAACATCCAGCAGATGCACATCATACAGAGGAACCGGCTTACCCATAGAGCCCAGCTTGTGGCTGTTGCCGCTGAGGCTGCCGATGATCAGGGTGCTTTCAGACTGACCAAAGCCCTCCATGATGCTCAGACCGGTTGCCTTTTGGAACTGTCGGAACACCTCCGGGTTCAGTGCCTCACCGGCAGTGGATGCGTGCTGGATAGAGCTTAAGTCAAACCTGCTCAGATCCTGCTTTGCCAGCATCCGGTACATGGTTGGGGGGGCGCAGAAGGTGGTGATCCGGTACTTGGCAAACAGGGGCAGAATCTTCTCCGCATCAAAGCGGTCAAAGTCATAGACGAAGATCGCAGCCTCGCACAGCCACTGACCGTACAGCTTGCCCCACATAGACTTTGCCCAGCCTGTATCGGAGATGGTCAGGTGCAGACCGTCCGGGTTGACCCGATGCCAGTATTTTGCGGTAATAAAATGTCCCAGGGGGTATTTATAATTGTGGGCAGCCAGCTTGGGATAGCCGGAGGTGCCCGATGTAAAGAACATCAGCATCGGATCCGAGCCGCAGGGTGCATCCTCAGTCCTTGCGAAGTGGGAGCTATACATGGCGTATTCTTCATCGAAATCACGCCAGCCTTCCCGTTTTCCGCCCACAAGAATCCTGTATTCCAGACCGGGGCACTTTGCCGCCGCCGCGTCCACGGCATCTGCCACATCTCCATCGGCAGTACAAAGAATTGCTTTTACCTTACCTGCTGTAAACCGATAGGCAAAATCCTTTTCCAGCAGCTGGTTGGTCGCCGGAATTGCCACAGCGCCCAGCTTGTGCAGACCCAAAACGGCGAACCAGAACTGATAATGGCGCTTGAGCACCAGCATCACCCGGTCTCCCCGCTTGATTCCCAAAGCCTTAAAATAGTTTGCCGCTCTTGCCGACTCCTTTTTCATATCCTGGAAGGTGAAGAATCGCTCTGTTCCGTCCTCAGACAGGTGGAGCATTGCAAGCTTCTCCGGCTTGGTGCTGCCCAATCCGTCTACAACATCAAAAGCAAAGTTGAAGTTCTCTTGATCCTTGAAGCTGATTTTGGTCAGCAGACCGTTCTCCACCGTGCGGTCAATAAACTTATGGTAAATCCGCTCCTGCTTGTCCGGCGCCACCACTTTGGTGTCCGGCATTTCAACGGCAGCTTCCTGCTCCCCTTCACGGGCAGCGGAATTACTCAGTACGAAGGCGTAAAACGCACAATCCTCACCGTCCACAGCGATCATACCGTGGGGCGTTCCGGAATCATAATAAATACAGTCGCCGGGGTGCAGGATCTCGCTGCGGCTGCCAATCTGAATCTTCATGTGACCGCTGATCACGATGTCACATTCCTGTCCCTCGTGGGTAACCAGCTGGATATCCTCATATTCTGCGCCCGGACGGTATTTCATTTCCATATACAGAGGCAGACCGATCCGGTTGCGGAAATCCGCAGCCAGGTTGTAGCCGATCATATGGTGGGCTTCCTCGATCCGCTGCCCCTCACCCTTGCGGGTCAGGTCATAGGAGCGCAGCTTGGGGCTGCGTCCCTCCAGCAGATCGCCCATATCCACGCCGAAGCTCAGGGTACACCGATATAAAAAGGCAATGCTTAAATTGCTTGTTCCCTCTTCGCACCGGATATACTCCTCTACGCTCAGGCCTGTACGCCGGGCCATCTCCTCCACCGTAAAGCCGGAGATCTGACGCAGCTCCCGGATTCTGCCGGCAACTTCCCGAATCTTAAAATCCATTCCGGTCATCATTTCTTCCATAATCGCACCTCTTTAAATACAAAAGCTCGTCTCAAAGAATGATTCTTTGAGACGAGCTGTGCAAGACATACCCGCGGTACCACTCAAATTGCACCTGCTCTCCGGCAGATACCCCTCATCAGGCTCTGACAAGCCCTAAGCACTGACGCAGCTGACGCGGGAGAGTTCTACTAGCTTTCGCGTTCTTCTCTCCGGCTTGGGAGCGACAAACCGACTGCCTGCACCGTGGCTCGCACCAACCGCCATTTCTCTGTAAATGCAGACTGCAACCGGACCTCTCCGTCTGAGCCTTTATGTATTTATAGAATCATATCACTGAAATATACAATTGTCAACCAAAAAGTACCGCTGCGGGACTGATCACAGCTTATTGCGCATGATCTTACCGCTGATGGTTTTCGGAAGCTCCTCCCGGAATACCACGATACGGGGATACTTATAGGGCGCAGTGTGCTGTTTAACATAGTTCTGAATTTCCTTCTTCAGCTCCTCTGTTCCCTCAACGCCGGGCACCAGCACGATGGAGGCCTTGACCACCTGTCCCCGGACCTCATCCGGCGCGGCAGACACGCCGCACTCCAGCACATAAGGCAGCTCCATGATGGTGCTTTCGATCTCGAAGGGTCCAATCCGGTAGCCGGAGGACTTGATCACATCATCCGCCCGTCCTACATACCAGTAGTAGCCATCCTCATCACGCCATGCCACATCACCGGTATGATACATTCCGTCGTGCCACACCGCGTCGGTTGCTTCCTGATTGCGGTAATAGCCCAAAAATACGCCGCAGGTGGGCTTGGGATCTGTGCGGATGACGATCTCACCGTTCACGCCGTCTGATACCGGGTTGCCATCAGGATCGACAATATCAATGCCGTAGCCGGGAACAGGCTTGCCCATGGCACCGGGCTTGATGTTGGAGCCGTACAGGTTGGCAATGCCCAAGGTCATTTCGGTCTGACCGAAGCCCTCGTGGATCCGCAGGCCCGTAGCCTTCTCGAACTGGTAGAACACCTCCGGGTTCAATGCTTCACCGGCAGTGGTTGCATGATGAATGGAGGAAAGGTCATACTTGCTCAGATCCTGCTTGATCAGCATCCGATACATAGTCGGCGGTGCGCAGAAGGTGGTAATATTGTACTTGGCGAACATGGGCAGGATCTTCTCTGCGTCAAACCGGTCAAAATCATAGGTGAAGACCGCACCCTCGCAGAGCCACTGACCGTACAGCTTGCCCCACAGTGCCTTGCCCCAGCCGGTCTCAGAAATGGTAAAATGCAGACCGTTGCGCTCGCACAGATGCCAGTACTTGGCGGTCACATAGTGACCTAATGCATACTTATAGGAGTGGGTCGCCATCTTGGGATAGCCGGTCGTACCGGAGGTAAAGAGCATCAGCATGGGATCGCTGCCGCAGGGTGCGTCCTTTCCACGCTCATACCGGCGGCTGAACAGACCGTATTCCTCGTTATAGTTGTGCCAGCCCTCCCGGCTGCCGCCCACCAAAACCTTGGTCAGCTGCATGCCGGCAGTTTTTTCTGCCAACTCGATCTGCTCTGCTGTCACACCGTCAGCGGTACACAGGACAGCACTGACATCGGCTGCCTGGAAGCGATATACAAAGTCATGCTCCATCAGCTGGTTGGTTGCGGGAATGGCAATCGCACCCAGCTTGTGCAGACCCAGGATCGCAAACCAGAACTGATAGTGACGTTTCAGCACCAACATCACTCTGTCGCCACGCTTGATTCCCAAGGACTTAAAGTAGTTGGCACTTTGGCTGGATGCGTCCTTCATATCCTTAAAGGTAAACCGCCGCTCGGTCATATCATTTGCGATATGAACCATAGCAAGCTTCTCCGGCTCCCGGCGGGCAATGGCATCCACCGTGTCAAATGCAAAGTTATAGGTATCCGCATCCTCAAAGGAAACACCCTGCAGCACACCGTTTTCATCCTCAGCAGCCTTAACAAACTTATTGCACAGCAGCTTCTGATCCGGACTGCTCTTGCGGCTCTGTCCGATATACAGGGGCTGATCCGTAGTATCGGAAGCCATGATCATAGACAGGAATACACAGTCCTGACCGTCAATAGCGATCATGCCGTGGGGGGTGGAGGATTTGTAGAAAATGCTGTCACCCTCCCGCAGGATCTCCTCGTGGTCGCCCACCTTGATCCGCATAGCGCCCTTGATCACCAAGTCAAATTCCTGACCGGTATGGGTAGTGGTGTGGATCGGCTGATCCTGCAGTTCTGCAGAATATTTATAAGTAACCCAATAGGGAGTAGCCAGCTTCTTGCGGAACATGGGAGCCATATCCTGAATGGTGATGCCATCCTCACTGGCGGTAACCAAGCCTTTGCCCCGTCGGGTCACGGTATATCCGGACAGCTTTGCGCTGTGACCTTCCAGCAGAACCGTGATCTCAACGCCAAAAACCTTGGCGCACTTATGCAGGAAGGTAAAAGGCAGATCGACAGTACCGGATTCATATTGACGATAAACAGCTTCCGACACCTCTGTCAGCTCTGCCATCTTCTGCATGCTGTAGCCCAGGATCTCCCGCATATCCCGGATACGCATTGCGATATCCATCAACTGGTTGGCAGAATTTTGATTACTCATACTAAAACCCTCCTTATAAAACAAAAAACGTCTCAAGAACAAATTCTTGAGACGAGTAAAAGCTACCCGCGGTACCACTCAAATTGCAGCTTGCGCTGCCACTTCACGCTCCAACAAGCGCTATCCCTTAACGCGGGCAAACGTAAGCACCTGGCATAATGCTTCAGCACTTCAGCTCGGAAGTGATGGGTCTTATGGCACCATTGTGTCAGCTCACACCAACCGCTGACTCTCTGTGATCCTGGTTTGCCAAACCGTCTTCGTCGCAGCTTTTATCCTATTGACGATATTCTAACATGTCCCTCCAGAAAAGTCAAATGTCTTTTTGTCAAAGAATTATTGGAGTATTCTGCATCTGTTTGTTAAAAACGCACAAAAAAGCTTTTTTCAGTTTGTTGCTATTGACAATCCAAAACCGTTGTGCTTAAATATAGACATCAATATTTCAAAGACTTTGACGGAAAACTTGCTTTATTCTTAAAGCTCCAGAGAGCCGGCGGGTGGTGTGAGCCGGTGCGGTAGAATTTAGCGATCTGATTCCCGAGTCGATCTTGTGAAAGCTGCAGTAAGTAATGAGATCCGGGTTCTCCCGTTATAGGGATAGGGCTTGCTGGAGCCCGATGAGTGATTCTCCGACAGGAGAATAAGCAGGGTGGTACCGCGAATTTATCAATTCGTCCCTGAGGTCTTTGGATCTCAGGGGCTTTTCATTTTTTATTAAGGAGTAGCAAACTATGAACACGATCAAACTGTCTGATGTAACCATGAAGCAGGCCGCTGACGGCTTCAGCCTTTCCTTTAAGGAAAAGATCGAACTGGCAAAGCTGCTGGACAAGCTGGGTGTTTCTATTATTGAACTGGAAGGTATCCAGAACGCACGCATCGACAGCCTGAGAATCAAATCCATTGCTGCAGCGGTTGCCAATAGCATTGTCGCTGTTCCTGTTCAGTTAACGGCTGAGAGTCCTGCGCAGGTTTGGGCCGCAGTGCAGCACGCCAAGGCCCCGCGTCTTCAGGTTTGCGGTGCTGTCAGTGCTGTGCAGATGGAATATCTGTATCACAAAAAGCCGGACGCTATGCAAGCTGCCATTACAGCGACGATCTCCGCCTGCAAAGCGTTTTGTGCTGATGTTGAATTTTTAGCTGATGACGCTACCCGGGCAGATCCCGCTTTCCTTGCCAATACCGTGAAGGCCGCTATTGCCGCCGGCGCGACTACCGTCACCATCTGCGACACCGCCGGCTCTATGATGCCTGCAGAGTTTGCTCAATTCATCAAAGGATTATACGAGGCCGTCCCTGAAATGAAGACTGTAAACGTAGGCGTTTCCTGCTGCAATACATTGTCCTTGGCAGATGCTTGTGCCATTGCTTCTGTGGCTGAGGGCGTAACAGAGCTGAAGGCTGCCGCCTATCCCATCGATACTGCCAGTATTGCCAATTTGGCAAAACTGCTGTCCGCACGGGGCGATACCTTCCATGCCAACAGCTCCATACAAATGACACAGCTGAGCCGAATTATGGACCGTGTGTGTCAGATCTGTCAGGCAGGCAAAACAAAGAACCCTGCTATTCCTGCAGTACAGGCTGATACCGGCATTTATTTGACTTCCCACGACGATATTGCCGCCGTAACCAAGGTGGCAGAGCAGTTGGGCTATGATCTGTCCGAGGACGACAGCATAAAAGTCTATGAAGCCTTTAAGCGTATCGCTGCTAAAAAAGAGCAGGTCAGCTCCAAGGAGCTGGATGCCATTATTGCTTCTGCTGCCCTGCAAGTACCCCCTACTTACAAGCTGGATACTTTTGTGATCACCTCCGGCAACACGATCTCTTCCACCGCCCATATTAAACTGACAAAGAACGATCAGCCTATGGAAGGTGTGTCTATCGGTGACGGTCCTATTGACGCTGCCTTTGTCGCTATTGAAAGCATTACCGGCTGCCATTATGAATTGGATGACTTCCAGCTGCAGTCCGTTACCGAAGGCCGGGAGGCAATGGGTCAAACGGTCGTCAAGCTTCGCAGCGGCGGCAAGGTCTATTCCGGAAAAGGTATTTCCACAGATATCGTTGCCGCAGGTATCCATGCATATTTGAGCGCACTGAATAAAATCGTTTACGAGGAGGAAGAAGTATGAACCTCTCATTCTCTACCAGAGGTTGGCCCGATTTAACCTGGGATGAAATGGTCGAAACCGCACTGGATATGGGCTTTTCCGGCATTGAAGTATACAATCTGCCGAAATTTGACACCATGCTGGATAAGGGCGGTCCTTTCCATCAATATCAGACCGCTGCAACGGTCCGCGATCTGCGTGAGAAAAAGCTGACTGTTCCTTGCTTTGATACCTCCTGCAACCTTTCTTCCGATCCTGATGCTGTTGCGATCCTTACCAATCTGATCGACATTGCGAAAAACGCGCAGGTGAAGTATGTGGTCGCCTGTGCGCTGGAAGATCAGGAAGAACAGGTCCGAATTGCTTTGGAGCAGCTGGTTCCCACAGCGGAAAAAGCGGGGGTGTCCTTGCTTCTGAAAACCAGCGGTATCTATGCAGATACTGCGCGGCTGCGGAATATGCTGGATCAGTTTGCCAGCGACAATTTGGGTGCGCTGTGGGATGTGCATCATCCGTACCGGGATTTCGGTGAAAGCGGCGACGCCACCATCAAGAATCTGGGTGCTTACGTGTGCCACGTCCACCTGCGGGACTCCGATGACGAAGGAGCTTACCAGCTCATTGGTGAGGGCACGATGCCGATTGATCAGGTGATGCGGGCACTGTCCAGCGTTAATTACGACGGATTTATTTCCCTGGAATGGAAGCCGGAGTGGCTGGAAGATCTGCAGGATCCGGAGATCATTTTCCCTTACTTTGTGAACTATATGGCCCGCTTCCACTCCACGCGCGGTATGAAGAAAAAACTCTATCCGAACCATGACGGCACCGGTCAGTATATCTGGAAAAAGGACGAATTGATCAATTTGACCTTCCCGCAGGTGCTCGACAGAGTGGCAGAAGAATTTCCCGACCAGTACTGCTTCAAATACACCACGCTGGACTACACCCGTACCTATGCCCAATTCCGGGAGGAAGTTGATCGCTTTGCAAGAGCCTTGGTTTCCATGGGCGTGAAGGCCGGTTCCAAAGTGGCTATTTGGGCAACCAACGTTCCGGCTTGGTATATCACCTTCTGGGCAACCACCAAAATCGGCGCTGTGCTGGTCACAGTCAACACCGCCTATAAGATCCATGAAGCAGAATATCTGCTGCGCCAGTCCGATACCCACACCCTGGTGATGATCGACAGCTGCCTGGATTCCAACTATGCCCAGATCATCAATGAGCTGTGTCCTGAAATTGCCAAGACCCAGGCCGGAGATCCCTTGCACTGCAAGAAGCTGCCCTTCCTGCGCAATGTCATTACTGTGGGATTCAAGCAGCCCGGCTGTCTGACCTTCGACGAAGCCATGGCAAGATATGAGCTGGTCAGCCGGGAGCAGGTGGCGCAAATGGCCGCAGCTGTTCGTCCGGATGATGTTTGCAATATGCAGTACACCTCCGGCACCACCGGCTTCCCCAAGGGTGTTATGCTGACCCACTACAATGTGGTGAATAATGGTAAATGTATTGGTGACCGTATGGGTCTTTCTACTGCTGACCGTATGATGATCCAAGTACCGATGTTCCATTGCTTCGGCATGACCCTTTCCATGACCTCTTCCATGACACACGGAACTACTATGTGTCCCATGCCGTACTTCTCCGCAACCTCTTCTTTAGCCTGTATCAATCAAGAAAAGATCACAGTGTTTAACGGTGTTCCCACGATGTTCATTGCTATGTTCAACCACCCGGACTATCGCAAGACCGATTTTTCCCATATGCGTACCGGCATTATGGCAGGTGCCGGCTGTCCTCCCGAGCTGATGCGCCGGGCAGCGCAGCCTGACGAAATGAATATGCGGGGCATCGTCAGCGTGTACGGACAGACTGAATGCGCTCCCGGCAATACTATGAGCTCCTGGACGGATTCTTTGGAGGTTCGTACAGATACGGTGGGCTATGCATTCCCCCATGTGCAGTGCAAGATCGTGGACCCGGAGACCGGCGTTGAAGTGGCTCCCGGTGTTAACGGCGAGTTCTGCGCCAAGGGCTACAACACTATGAAGGGCTACTATAAAATGCCCCAAGCCACCAATGATACCATCGATGCGGAAGGCTGGCTGCACTCCGGTGACCTGGCTTGCAGGGACGCAGACGGCACTTACCGCATTACCGGGCGGCTGAAGGATATGATCATCCGCGGCGGTGAAAATATCTACCCCAAGGAGATCGAGGAATTTATCTATACCCATCCCAAGGTCCGGGATGTACAGGTTATCGGCGTACCGGATAAAAAGTACGGTGAGGAGATCATGGCTTGCATCATCCTGAAGGAAACAGGCTCTGTAACCGTAGAGGAAATGACTGACTATATCAAAGCCAGCATGGCACGGCATAAAGTTCCCCGCTATATTTCCTTTGTGGACAGCTTCCCTATGAATGCGGCAGGCAAGATCCTTAAATACAAAATGCGTCAGGACGCTGCCCGGGAGCTGGGACTTACCGGCGACGGCGCAGATACCGCCGGTCCCGGCACAAAGTAACTTTCATTTTTCATAACAGGAAACGAAGCGCAGCAGCCGCCGACCATCCGGTCGGCGGCTGTTCTGATCTGTTCGACATATTAGACTTTACCGAAAAGCTATCAGCTTATCTCCTTTATATTTGAGCGTTCCTTTCTCATTAACCCTATAACCAAAGATCTAATGTCAAAGAAGTGAGCACAATACTGACAAGATTATCCGGCATGTCTGTAATCTCCTTTCGTTAAATTCACGTTCACAAATTATTTGTTTCATTAAATTCATGCCGCACCGAGCGA
>JAFSDV010000029.1 GCA_017436035.1 Oscillospiraceae bacterium
TCCTTTACGAAGCATACACTCGGATCGGTGTCAGTATCGCTTCACTTTTATATTACTGCGGTCCGGTTGTCGTAATGGCTTTATCGCCTTTGCTGTTCAAGGAACGGCTCACAGTAAATAAAGTGATAGGTTTTCTTGCTGTAGTTGTCGGTGTGGTGTTGATAAACGGAAATGCCTTTGACGGTAAGGGAGATATGTTCGGCGTTGCCTGTGGTTTGCTCTCTGCTGTTATGTATGCCTTTATGGTTATCTGCAACAAGAAGGCGAAGGATATTGTTGGACTTGAAAATTCCACGTTGCAGCTTACCATAGCATTTTTAACAGTAGCGATATTTGTGGGATTAAAGCAAGGCTACGCTATGCGGACAGCCCCCACAAGTATCGTGCCAATCCTTATACTCGGTTTACTGAATACGGGTATCGGATGCTATTTTTATTTTTCTTCAATCGGCAAACTAAAAGTACAGACGGTGGCTATCTGCGGATATTTGGAGCCACTTTCTGCAGTTCTGTTCTCGGTGGTATTCTTAAAAGAAACAATGCTGCCGTTGCAGATTATAGGTGCAGTGCTTATAATCGGCGGTACAATGATTGGGGAAGTTTTATGTAAGCGGGTAAAACACTGAAGTTAAACCTTGAAATTTTCAGTTAGTCTGTGTATAATATATTTGTCGGCGTGGCAACACGATGGCAACGAAAAATCTAATAGTCCATATCTTATGGATAACACAGATAATATAAATCCCACAAGCAAAAATACCAAAGCAAAATTGTTTAAGTTATGTTTTTCGGGAGCGAGTGGGAGTAACCCTTCCAAAAGAATAATATCCAAAAAAGGAACGGCTTGTGCCGTTCCTTTTTTAGCTCATCTTCTGCCCAGCAGCTTACCGGACAGCGTATACACAGCCATCAATACCAGACTGTAAACACCCATCAACAGCAAGAACCGGTCAGAGGTAGCCGCATTGATATAATAGGTTGGCAGGAAGAAGTACTGCAATACACGCAGTATGCCCAAATCAAAGAATACCGGGCAGACCACCAGCATTACCACGGTCAGCAGCGGCAAGACTGTACCCACTACGGTCGTTTTTCCGCAAAGTCTGCGCACGGTCATACCAAACAATGCGGTACTGACAGCATACAGCATCAAAACCAGAAGCTCTCTGCTCAAGTTCTCCGCCAATCCGGTAAAAAGCATCGCCAGCAGCACTGCGGTAGAAATATTTACCACAGCGATCAACTGACAGCCAAATTCCACAAGCGGTTTATACCTTTGGGGCACCAACGAAAACGTACCCACCTGCTCATCCCAAATATGATACATTGCCGCCGCCAGTGCGCCCAGCACCACGATCACTGCCAACATGCCCCGTATGGGGGTCAGCAGATAGTTGGCATTTTCAGCATCCTCGGCACCGCCCGCGCCCTCCAGATAGGAAAATTCAAACAGATCAATGTCCCTTGCAAAATCATTGTAGTATCCCATCAGCGTTTCATCGCTCATACCGTCCAGCTGGGGGACATTTCCACGGATGTAAGCCAGATAAAAGGTCGGAGAGCAATGGCCGAATACTGTGCCGCTGAGCATTTCCCGGGCCAGCTTCAGCGGAATACTGGAATCCCGTTCCACGATCCAAACAAAGGAATTTTTCCGGGCGGGATTCTGCACGAATTTGTATACCTTTGTCTCCATGTCCTCAGCAAAAATCCAGGCGGCATCAGCCTTGCCGTCGGAAATCATTTTCCGGGCGGCATTCGGGGAATAGCAAAATACAAAACGGATCAGATTGGTATTTTCCTTCAGATCCTGCATCACCGCTTCTGCCAAGGGATCAGTCCCCTCCTGGGCCAGTGCGATCGTCAGCACACCGCTTTCCTCTTGCGCAACGATCCCGTAGCCCAACACCAGTGCCGGAATCAGAGCCATGATCAGTAAAAAGGTCAGCTTTTTATACAGCCGCTTATTCAGAAGCAGCAGCCATTTTCCAATACCCTTCATCCCGTCACCCCCTTGCACCGGCGATCTTGAACCGTCTGCTCAATACCCCGCAGACCAAAAATACGCACCCGTAACCCAGCAAAGCGGCGGTATTTACAACATCGTGGGTCTGCAAAATACAGTGGGCGATCTGCTCCCGGGCCATAGCCGTGGGCAGATAGGCGGCCAGCTTTTGCACAGCTTCCGGGAAAAAGGTGATGGGATATATGCAGCCGGAAACGAAACACAGCACCACTGCCGCAAAAAACTGCAGCAAAACACCGCTTATCAGATTGGAGCACAGCTCATACATCAAAAAGCTCATCGCTCCCAGCCCCAGCAGCACCGGAAGTGCCTTCAAAAGCATCATTCCGGTCACCGAAGCCTCCATCCAAAAAACCAAATACGCTAAAACGACTCCGGCAATGCCCAAAAGCCCCAGCATATACACGCCAAAATCGCAAAGCACCAGTCCGGTAAGACTTCGGCCTTGGGCGCAAAGCATTCGCGTCAAAGCGTGATCCCCGCGAACCATCATTGGCGAAAAGACCAGGCAGATCAGCAAAATCAGCACAGTACAAAGACCCGTTGCCAAATAGCCCTGCATACCCATTCCGTCAAAAGCGCCCAGTGTAGAGGTACGGTACATACGCCCCCGGTTAAACACAAATTCCGCATATTCAATACTCAGGTCATTCACTACCTGGGAGCCGCTCTGTCCCAAAGAGTGCAATGCATCCTCAACGCCGTAAATACCCCGCTGGGCTTCAATCAGCATGGTTTCAACGATTTGTGTAAATTCGTCTGTGATCATGGACACAAGCCCCACCGAACCGGCAGCGCAAACAAACTTTAACGGAATAATATCCCCCCGGAACGCGGCATCCAAAAATCCCTCCGGAAAGACCACAAAAGCTGTAATCTTGCCCCGGCGCATAGCGCTTTCAGCCTGCGTCTCCTCCATTTCTACCAGCTCTACAGAAAATCGGGAGGAGTCAATAGAGCTGATGGCCTTTAGTCCCATTTGCAGGTAAAAATCACTGGCTGTTCCAACCACGCCGATCTGAAATTTGGTAGTGACCTCCGATTCATCGTTGAGTTTGGACACTGTGTCGTAGATCACCATCAAGCAACCAAATAAAACAGCTGTCACCAGCAGCACCGGCAAAAGAAGGCGCAGCAACCGTTTGAGCTGAATACAAAAATACTTACCCATATTACAAGCTCTCTACCAGTTTTTGTAAGTCCCCATCATAGGTAAAGGGAACCAGCACGCCATCCCGGATAATATACCATGCATCGCATAGCTCCAGCTCCAGCACATCGTGGGTGGTCAGCAGCAGCAGCCCGCCGGACTGCTTATAGTGGCGCAGATAAGCAGCAATGCTCTGCTTACAGGAAAGGTCCAATGCGGCAGTAGGTTCATCCAACAGGAGAATGGGCGGCTTTTTTGCCATGGCACAGCCGATAGAAAGCCGTTTCTTCATACCTCCTGACATTTTGGAGACCGTCACATTCAAAAAATCTCCGATCCCAAGCAGTTCCAGCACCCCGTCATCCAGCTCCTGCTCCATCGCTTTTTTATCATACCACAGCCGCAGATTGTCCCGGGCGGACAGCTCCTCGATCAGCGGTGTACCCTGAGGGACATAGCCTACAAGCTCAGCCCGCTTTTTTGTATTTTCAAGCAAGTCTGTTCCGCCACACAGAAAGCTGCCGGCATCACAGCTCTGAATACCCGCCAAGATCGACAGAAATGTGGATTTTCCGCTGCCGTTTGCTCCTAAAATGCCAATGCAAGTACCGCTTTCGGCTTTCAGGCAAATATCCCGCAGAACCTGCTTACTCTTAAAATTCTTCGCAAGATGCTTGATCTCTATCTGCATAATTTTCTCCGTATAAAGTATTTGGCGCTGTAAACAGCGCCAAATACCGATTGATTCAATTCTTAGGCTGCTTCGAAACGGGCATTCTGCTGTACCATTGTTCCGGCACCGGATTGGGCACCACCGAACAGACCGTTTTTCAGAGCGTTGATCAGTGTGTTGGGCACACCGGCATCCTCCAGATTCTTCAGGACCTTATCCAGAACCAACTTTTCTGCCCATTTCTGCATTGCGCTGCTGTCTGTAGCATCTGCAGCATCGGAGGGCACACTCAGATCAGGACCGTTGGACTCGGAAATCTTCAGCGCAAGACCTGCCAGCAGCTTGCTCTGCGACAGCACATTCAGCTCTATACCGTCGCCCAGCTTGACCTGCAACGCCAGCTTCTTGAAAGGCAGCTCATCCAGCTCCAGTTCCTTTTCGGCAGCTGCAGTGGGTGCCAAGGTGATCGTGCCGCTTTCTGCGGAAAGCTCCTCCAGCTTGACGGTCACATACTCTGTACCTTCTGCAGCAACGGTGAAGTTGCCGCTGATCTTGCCGTCTTTGTCAGTACCGGTGCCGGAGATCTTTACATCGTCGCTGCCCCTTGCATCCCCAACAAAGGCCGCTTCAAAGGCGAACGGATTTCCTTCGGAAACGATGTAGTAATAGAATACATCGTTCTCTTTGCCTTCACTGAACACAGACAGCTTGCGGCCGATGATGTTGTGATCCTTGTCAACGTAAGTAATCAGCTGAATGGGGTCTTGCGTATCCGTTTCACCGGTCTGATTCAGCTCGGTCAGCAGGTCATTGACACCTTGCTTAAATTCGGCATAAACCTGATTCCCATCGATCTGTTCCCCTGTCAGCTCCTTGGCGGCAGCCGCAACATCCTCAATGATCTTCTTCAGATCCGCATCATCCTTTGCAGCATTGAGCACCGACTTTGCCACAGCCAGCGCATCAGCCTCGTAGATCTTCAAGGTCAATTGTGTGCAATCCTGCTTCAAGCCATTGACTTCCAGCTTGGCTGTAGACTGGGTCACATTGTCCAGCTCTGCCAAAGCCAAATTCAAATAGCGGTCCAAAATAGCAGTCAGTGCTTCGGCATTGGGCAGCGCTTTTGCAAACGCGCTCATCTGTGCAGTGGAATTCATCATATCTGTCACAGAAGCATCGCCCATCATTTTACACAAATCAAATTTGAGGTATGTATCGTTCAGCTCAGGAATAGCCATATACATGACATAATCGGACAGACCCATCAGCAGATTGAATGTCATGATCTTCTGACCGTTCAAATCCAACCCCAGCTGCACTTTTTCCAGCTGATCCTTGAAACCCACATCCATATTCAGATCAATTTTGGACAGGAAAGACATATCACCAATATCACCGCCAAAAACAGCCTGCTCCAGCATATCCAAAAGGTCATCACCAAGACGCAGGGTCAGATCCATCTTGGCACCGGAAGAAAGATCAGCCGGGGAACTGCTGCCTGCGCCCTCTAAAAAGGCATCGTAGACTTCGCCAAGCGCATCTACCAAAGTCCCCAAATTGTCAGATTCCAGCGCTTGCAGATATTCTTCTTCCTTCAGTCCCTCGTACTTTGAAGCATTGTTCTTATCATCATTGTTAGGCTTTCCTGTGCTCTCATCATCAGAGTCTTGCCCACAGCCTGTGAATATCAGGCTGCAGCTCATCAGAAGGGAGAAAACCATCACCAAAGAGAGAATGGTCTTAAACAGCTTGGAAGTGCTGTTCTTTTTACATGCAGTTTTTTTATGTTTCATACCGAGCTACCCCTTTCTGTTCTTTCCCTAAACGGGTTACATTTACTATAGCACGGCTTTTCAGGAAAAACAACTGTTTTTTCCAGGAAGATTTCAACAAAAAACACGCCCTTCGGCGTGCCGCAAAAAGAAATGACCCTCGACCTGTTACCTACTCACTGTAACTGTCGAGGGTCATTTCTCTGAATTGTTGGGTTCTATCATGGTTAACCTTCCTTTCTGCGGTGTAGACGCGACTTTCTTTGCGTTTCGAATTGCTTCCGGCTCAATTCCTTTAGTTTTGTTTCTGAGAAATTTATATCAACGGAAGAGGGGTGAAAGTCCGTCCTTCGATCCTGTTTCTCATGAGGATCTAAGCTTTTCTAGATCATCGGTATCACCTCTTTGTGTCTATATAATAACCTACTTTTTCTCAGATTGCAATATGTAATATTACACAATAATCAGCCCCTAAATTCGTGCAAAACAGAGAATATTCTGCCGCTGTGCAATTTACAGTTGACCTGCGCCAGCTTAGTATGATATGATAAGTGTGTTGGGGCGGTTTTCCGCCCCCTTTTTTTATCCCCAGTCTGCCCCGGTAAGAACCGGGGCATTTTTACAGAACTGACAAAAGCAGCGCTGCGCAAAACGTACCTGCTATTGCCCCCAAGGTCACAAGCCCTGCCACCGCACCCCTTTTGCACGCGTGATAACAGCGCATATAACGAAAACGCCGAAATACTGCCCCGGCTATAAACCCGATCGGCGGCAGCAAAAACGCGCCTGCAGTATACCAACGGCTTCCCGTGTCATAGACGGGTCTTTCTGACCGTTCCTGACGCTCCACTGTGCCGGTCCTCTGTTCCGGAACATTCTGCTGCTCTTGGGTTTTGAACAAAACCGTTTTCAGCGGTACATTTTTCTCCCGGATCGCCCGGTATTGACGAAGCTCCTCCCCGCTTCCGAATACCAGATGACCGTTCCCGATATCCGTGAGCTTTGGCTGTTCCCGGCTGTAATCATGGACAGCCGGATCATAGGTTAAAAGCACCTTGCTTTTTTCCAGCTTTGGATCCGGTATCGGAATGGCTGAGATCAGCGAGCGGGTATACGGATGCAGTGGATAGGCAAACAGCTCCTCCGCCTCGGCAATCTCAACAATATCCCCTTTATAGATCACACCGATCCGGTCTGAAATAAACCGCACGATGGACAGATCATGGGCAATAAACAAATAGGTCACATTTTGCTCCTGCTGAAACTGTTTCATCAGATTCAGCACCTGCGCCCGAACTGAAACATCCAGTGCGGAGATGGGCTCATCGGCGATCACAAGCTCCGGTCTCATAACCATTGCTCTTGCCAATCCGATCCGCTGCCGCTGTCCGCCGGAAAATTCATGGGGATAACGGGTCAGGTGCTCCGGTAAAAGCCCCACATGACGGATGATCTGCTCCACCTTTTGCCGGCGGTCAGCCTCATTCTCATAAAGATGAAAATTGTACAGTCCTTCAGAAATGATATACTCCACCGTTGCCCGCTCATTCAGACAGGCTGCCGGGTCCTGAAACACCATCTGAATACTGCGGATCACCTGCCGCTCCAGCCCTTTGGAAAGCTTCCCGGAAATGGGAACGCCTTTATACAGAATCCGCCCACCAGAACAGGGATTGACCCGAATAACCGCTCTGCCGATGGTGGTTTTTCCCGAGCCGGATTCTCCAACCAAGGAAAATGTTTCGCCCTTATATATACAAAAGCTGGCGTCCTTTACCGCCCGAACCTGATCGCTGCCCTTCCCAAAGCTGATATCCACATGCTCCAGCTCCAGTAAGATCTCCCGCCCCTGATCATCTACCGGACCTGTATCCGGGAGCAGCTTGCTTTGCTTTTCCATGCTTCACGCTCCTTCGATCCCATATTCCCTCAGCAGCTTTTGATGCAGATCCCGGATCAGCTCCGGCTTCTCCACCTTTGGTGCTCTTGGGTCCAGCAGCCAGGTCTTGGCAAAATGGGTATCCGATACCTGAAACAGCGGTGGCTCCTGCACTCTGTCGATCTTCAGACAATAGGGATTTCTTGGTGCGAAGGGATCGCCGGAGATCCGATTGTATAAGGAAGGCGGTGTACCGGAAATGGAATACAGCCTGGTATTCCCCCGGGCAAGCTGGGGCAGGCTGGAAAGCAATGCCCAGGTATACGGATGGCGGGGATCATAGAAAATCTCTTCCGCTGTTCCCAACTCTACGATCTGCCCTGCGTACAGCACCGCCACCCGGTCCGCAATATTTGCCACCACACCCAAATCGTGGGTGATAAATACGATCGTGTAGCCAAATTCCTTTTGCAGCTCCTTCAGCAGCTTCAGAATCTGCGCCTGAATCGTCACATCCAACGCTGTTGTAGGCTCGTCGCAAATCAGGATCCTTGGCTGGCAGGAAAGCGCAATAGCAATCACGATCCGCTGGCGCATACCGCCGGAATACTGAAACGGATAATCGTCAAACCGTTTCTCCGGCTGGGAAATGCCTACCTTTTCCATCATCTCCAACGCCCGCGCCCTTGCCTGCGTTGGGGAGCAGTCCTGATGCTTTTGAATCACCGAGGTAATCTGCTTTCCAATGGTCAAAACCGGATTCAAGGAGGTCATGGGATCTTGAAATACCGTTGCGATCCTGCCGCCCCGAAGCTGCTGCCACTGCCGGGGCTTATGCAGCTTGCTCAGATCAACAGGCTTGTCATCGTAAAACAGAATCGACCCCTGACAAATAGCGCCGTTTGCCTCCAGCAGCCCGGCAAAGGTCTTTGTAAAAACCGACTTTCCGGAGCCGGACTCCCCAACAATCGCAACCGATTCTCCCTCATAAAAGTCCAGTGAGATCCCCCGAATGGCATGCAGCTGCCTGCCCCGCACCCGGAATTTCACGTGCAGATCCTGCACAGACAGCAACACTTTCCGCTTCTCCATTCGCTCCCTCCCCTCATTCAAATTTCAGTTTGTCGGGACAAAGCCCGACAAACAATTGAACATTGAAAGTTGAAAATGATGGTATTTCCTTCGGAAATGATTTTAATAAGTCCCCGAAGGGGACACATTCATTTTCAGTTTCCATTATCATTTTTCAATTATTTATCGCGATGTTGCAGGATAAATTAGAATTTACATATGCGTTCTGGGATCTGAAGCGTCACCCAAATTTTGCCCTACCACATACAGCACCACAGTAATGACCGATGCCACCGCCACCGGACACCAAAATTCAAACCCCCAGCCCGGCGTGACCATTGCACTTTGGGCAGACTCGATCAGCCTGCCTAAAGACAGCTCCTTTAAGCCCATTCCAATAAAGGACAAAAACACCTCGTAGGAGATATACGACGGAATTTCCGCCGCCGCCAGCGTCACGATCACCGAGGTCATAAAAGGCAGCACATTCCGTGCCGCCACCCGGTACAGCGGCGTACCCAGACACCGGGAAGCCAAATTATATTCCCGATCCCGGATGATCACCACCTGTGTGCGGATAAAATAAGCCACCGACAGCCACCCGGTAACGGTCAGCGCAAACACCATTGTCCAAAAGCCACCGGACAGGATCAGCACCAGTACGGAGATCAACAAAATATACGGCACATTTGCAACAATGTTGTAAAGCTCCGTCATCACCCTGTCTGCCCGCCGGCTGAAGCCCCAAATTGCCCCAACCGCAACGCCCAGTGTCATATTGATCAGGGCGCACAGCAGTGCCAATGACACAGAGATCCCCGCCCCATACCATACGGCGTCAAAGGTGGATTGCCCGGAAGCACCCGTTCCCCAAATCCAGTGGATGTTATACCCAAATTTTTCCATTGCTGCCCGGGGTCCTAAATGCTTGGCGGCAGGATCTAAAAGATTTTGATAAGGGTCCACTGCCGGATCGTAACCGATCGCCACAGGATAAATATAGGTAAACCCCAGTACAACAGCCAAAAGCACCAGTGCAGCAATGTTGATCCTTTTTCGGAAAAACGCCCGAAACACCGACTGCCAGTAGGAATACCGGGGTGCAGCGATCCGCTCCGTTTCCAGCGTATCCCGGTCCGCCCAGGAAAACAACTCTTCATCTGTCACGGGGCGTTACCTCCTGTCCTGTGTCAATTTAATCCGAGGATCAAATACAGCCATAAAAAGATCTCCCAAAAGCACCGACGCCACAGACAGCACCGCATAAAACAGTACCATTCCAACGATCACCCCGTTGTCATAGGCGTTGATCGCCCGGGTCAGCACATTGCCCACCCCGGGCACCACATAGACCCGCTCTGTAATGATCGCGCCGGTCAGAGCAAACAGAATTGCTGCCGGAATACCGTGCACCAGCGGAACAGCCGCATTCTTCAGAATATGCTCTTCAAAAATTTCCCGCTCAGACAGTCCGCCGGCTCTTGCAAATTTCACATAATCCGCGCTCATCTGATCGATCAGATACCTGCGCAGCCACTTCATCACATTGGCAGCCGCAGGCAACGCCAGCGAAAGGATCGGCAGCACATACATCAGCCACGTGGGATCTTCCATATCAAAGGTCGTTGGCAGCCCCAATCTGCCGCCCACCGCTTTGAACAGAAAAATATACGCCAGCGACGGCACCGCCATAATAAACACAATATACAGCGATCCCAGCTTGTTTGGCAGATGGTCCTTCCTGCGCGCCATCCACAAAGCCATGGGCACAGCCAGCAGATAAGCCGCAGCCGCTGAGATCAGACCGATCACAAAGGAATAGCCCAGCTTGGACATTCCGCTTTTTCGGGTCTGTACGCTTGTATAATCGTCAACAAAATACCGTCCAACGGAAGCCGTTCCGTTTTCCAAAGACCCTGCCACATACCGGGCAGAGTGCAAATCATCAGCACTGAGCTGGGTGATGCCGCTGGGATAGGTGACGGTGGAATACGCAAAGGAGCCCTGTGAGGCTGTCAGCGTCTGCAGCACCTCTGCCCCGGTATCCACACTGTAAGAAACACCCAGATTCAGGCGAATCAGGTTCTGATGCACATAAGGAAACCGATCGTCAAAATACAGCAGGTACTTAAACCGGGTCCCGTTCCCCATTATCGCAGGAGAAAACCGTTCTCCTCCGTAAGCCGGGTCATACAGCGTAAAGTGCAGTCCCCGATCTTCGATCTGCTCCTGCACATAATGGATGCTGTCCACGGTGATCAGTCCTCCGATGTACCGGACCAGCCGGGTCCGCACCGGAATATCCCTGTAGGCAAATACGCGGGGCTCTCCACCCTCCCTGTACTTTTCCGTATTGCCTTTCATTTGTCCGTTCAGCCGCACCACATGATAGCCGTTCTCTTCATAGGTCTTTGAAAACGCGGCAATATACCGGGCTGCCTGAGCGTTATCCTGGGCAGGCGTGTTTCCGAAAGCAGCCGCCTGCGCATACTGTTGGGCTGTCAGCCCGCCGTCCCGCAGCAGCTGCTGCAAATACGCAGTATAGGGCACATAGTCCACATAACCGTATTTTTCCCACTGCTGCATTTTATAAACCTCCCGGCTGTTGCCGGATTGCTTGCTGTAAACCGGATCAGAAGCAAAAACCAGCTCCCGGTCCAAACAGGAATATACCAGAACCATTACGATACCTACCACTGCGATCACAGACAGCACGCCCCGCAGAATCCGTCCCAATAAATACCTGCCCATGACGATCCCCACCCTTCCTTCTGCCATTTATTATGTAGCAAAAAACGACTTTTATCCCCATGGTGGCAAACTGTAGGGGCGACCTGTGGTCGCCCGCGGGCGGTCGCAGACCGCCCCTACAAGTTTTAGCGCAACTGTTCAAAAACAGAAATTTGACAGTGCCATTACCAAAGTCCCAGATTTTTGGTCATATACCCTGCGTAATCCGGCAGCAGTGTATTCAAATAGGATGCCGGATCGCCATAGTCCGGACCCCAGCCGGCAATATCACATACATCATAATTCGCCTGGGTGCCGTTATTGATAAAGTAGCCCGCGTTCTGCCACTGACGCAAATCCGCCCCCGCTGCCAGATTGATCACTACACAGCCACTGAGTGCCGTTTCCACAGACTTTTTGTAAGCATTTGCCCGGTTGGTATAGTGCTCCACCGACCCGGCATAGGGCAGGTCCAAATAGATGGGGTTCTGGGCAGACACCTCCACCCCCACAGCCGCCAGCTCTTCAATCGCCTTCCGCAGCTCTTCTGCCGCCGCCCGGGGATTGTACCAGCCGTCAAACCCGTCAGAAGAACCCAGTCCGTCATCCCCCTCCGGATCCCATACCTGCACCGTGCTGCCGTCAGCCTGCAGCTGTGCCTGTACGATCTGCCCGTAGAATGTCCCGGCAGGAAATGTTACCGGCGCACCGTTGATCAGCACCTCCACCTCTTCTGTCAGCTCTATAAATTTACCCGGCGTAAAGCTGTTTCGCAGGGAGGCGTAACGCAGCTCCTCGCCAACCACCTGGGCATTGTAAGCTCCCCGATCCAGCCCCAAGGACAGTGCCCGGCGGAAATGGACATTGTGCATTGCCGCTGCGGAGCGAACCCTTTCGGCTTCGTTCTTCTGAGAAACCACCGACCCATCGGAGGCATTGGCAAAGGCAGTCCGGTTCAGGTTGTAAAACGCCAAAAAGGTGGTAGCGGTGGGCGCAGCAATATAGCCGTACTGATCAAACCAGCTTTGTCCGTTTGCTGTTTTCTCTCTGCGGGCCGTTTCCAGGGACGCCGCTGTCAGCCCACAGCCATCCAAAACCCCTGCCTTCATATCGTTATAAGGCTTTGTCACATCCTGCCCGTTGTTAAACAGCCACGTGATGGTCTGCAGCGTAACCTGCTCCTTATTCCAGTAGGCAGGATTTACCCTGAACACAATGGTGTTTTCCCTTGTAGCATTGCTTACCAAATAGGGTCCGCAATAGGCGATGCTGTCAGGACTCTTTCCGTAGCTGTAACCCTCTGCTGACGGATCAAAGCTATTGCCAAACGCCCCGCCCCTTGCCACATAGTACTGCCGGCACATAGGTGCAAATACGCCATAGCCCAGCATAGTCATAAAATAGGACGTGGGCTTTTCCAGGGTATACTCCAGTGTATATTCATCCACCGCCCGCACGCCGACCTGTGAAAAGTCGGTGATCGTTCCGGATATATATCCTTTGGCATTGACAATCAGATCCTGAACCAGATATTCCATACCCCCCTGGGCATCCATCATATGCTGCATACCGGCAACAAAATCATCCGCCTTCAGCTCTGCGATCTCCCGCCCCTGGGAATCCACCCATTGCACGCCCTTGCGCAGATAGAACGTATAAGTCAAACCGTCCTCAGAAACCGTATGCCTCTCTGCCAGCGCAGGCTGCAGGACATTTTCAGAATCATAGGCATACAGTCCGTCATAGGTGTTGACAATCGCGTCCGCATCCACCGCGTTGGAGCTTGCCAGTACATCCCACGTTTCCGGATCACTGGTGTAGCTCATGGTATAACTGTTTTTCAGGGTGTAGCCCTGCTGCCCCAAATACTGCTCCGCCCAAGCCCGCCAGGTGCCCGTGCCCTTCAGCTCTGCCCACCGGGCGCGCAGAATACTCCGGTCCTTGGCGGTTACAGGCTGGGTCGTGACCAGTCCGCAGTAATACCGGTCTGCATCATTTCCCCATAAAACCGATGCCACTGTATTGGGCACAAGTCGGGAAATGCTGTAATTACCACCTGACGCTCCAAGGGGCAGCATCACTCCGGATTGGAGCAGCTTTGCCTCGGCGATCGCCATTTGGGCATAACGCCGGGATTCCTGTTCTTCTTCCAGTGCGATCTGGTACTGGCTGTAAAATTCACCCAATACATCTGCGTAGATTGCCTCAGAAACAGCTTCGTGATCTGTCCGCAGTGCAGCATAGGGATCCTCATATGCTGACTGATGTGCAGTCGGCTCCTGCTGCTGTGTGCCGCATCCTGACAGCACCGGCAAACACAGTGCCAGTATCATACATAACCATCTTTTTCCTTTCAAAAAACACACACCTCCCAAAATCTTACCAATACTGTTCCCTGGTTTTCAAGAAAATATGTGCTTTTGAAAAAAGAAGGGGACTGTTGCAAAACTTGTGTTTTGCAACAGTCCCCTTGGAATTTGTTCTTTTAGATCACGCCCTGTGCCATCATAGCATCAGCGACCTTCAGGAAGCCTGCCACATTTGCACCGACCACGTAGTTGCCGGGCATGCCACAGGTCTTTGCAGCATCGTCCACATTGTGGAAGATGTTGACCATAATGCCCTGCAGAATGTTGTCGACCTCTTCAAAGGACCAGCTTCTGCGGCCGGAGTTCTGGCTCATTTCCAGACCGGAGGTTGCTACGCCGCCGGCGTTTGCCGCCTTACCGGGGCAGAACAGCAGGCCGCTGTCCTGCAGATACTTGGTAGCATCCAGAGAAGTAGGCATATTCGCGCCCTCAGCCACCGCCATACAGCCGTTGGCAACCAGCATCTTGGCATCCTCCAGCAGCAGCTCGTTCTGGGTCGCACAGGGCAGAGCCACATCGCACTTGACACTCCACACGCCCTTGCCCTCGTGATACTGGGCGTTGGGACGCTGCTTTGCGTACTCGGTCAGTCTTGCCCGCTGTACTTCCTTCACGTTTTTCAGCAGCTCCACATCGATGCCCTCCGGATCGTAGATCCAGCCGGTGGAATCGGAACAGGTCACCGGCTTTGCGCCAAGCTGCCAAGCTTTTTCAATAGCATAGATCGCCACGTTGCCCGCGCCGGACACCGCAACAGTCTTGCCTGCCAGCTCATGGCCGTTGCACTTGAGCATTTCCTGGGTCAGGTACAGCAGACCGTAGCCGGTAGCCTGCTTTCTTGCCAGAGAACCGCCATAGGACAGGCCCTTACCGGTCAGCACACCCTGGAATGCGGTGTTCAGCTTCCGGTACTGACCGAACATATAGCCAATCTCCCGGGCACCGACGCCGATATCGCCGGCAGGTACGTCGGTATCCGGTCCGATGTACTTGGACAGCTCGGTCATAAAGCTCTGGCAAAACGCCATGATCTCCCGGTCAGACTTGCCCTTGGGATCAAAGTCCGCGCCGCCCTTACCGCCGCCCATAGGCAGACCGGTCAGAGAGTTTTTGAAGATCTGCTCAAAGCCCAGGAACTTCAGAATGCTCAGGTTCACAGAAGGATGGAACCGCAGACCGCCCTTATAAGGACCGATCGCGCCGTTATACTGGACACGGTAGCCGTTGTTCACCTGCACCTGTCCCTGATCGTCCACCCACGGAACACTGAACAGGATCACCCGTTCCGGTGTGGTCAGCCGCTCCAGCAGACCGTTCCGGCGGTAATTGTCTTCATTCTGTTCTACCACTGGACGCAGAGATTCCAGAACCTCCTCCACAGCCTGATGGAATTCAGGCTGACCGGGATTCTGCTGCTTCACCCGGGCAAGGATCTCGTCAACATATGCCATATAGATTACCTCCAATCAATAATTACGATAAGTGTAGCAAAACAGCAGAAAAATTGCAAGTACCAAAGGCAACAAATGCAAGTTTTTTTCCATAATCCTTCATGTTCACCTTTCACAATCACCATTTTGGAGGAAAAGCTGTTGGTTTTGAAAAGCCGCTCCGGTTAAAGATCACTGTTCCACCGCTCCGTATAGCGCGACCGTAAATTTATACAACGCCTTTTCCCGTTTGCGGTACACACTGGACTGCTCTACCCCCAGCTCTCCGCACAGCCGGTCGATACTGCCCCGCTCCGGGTAAATATAAAACCGGTGAAGCACCAGCTTTTCCTCCGGTGTCAGTGCCGCCAAAGCCCGATCCGCGGTTCTCAACCATGCTTTTGCCTGCCCCAGTGCCGCCGACAGCTCCTGCCGGTAAACCATATTGCTTAAAAGCGTATCCTCCCGGCTGTTGCCTCTGCCCTTTACCGGCGTATCCGCCGCAGCCGCGCTGGGCAGGCTGCGGGCTTCCTCCTCCAGCCGCTGGATCTCTGCCGGCAAATTCTGCACCGCCTGCCGCATGGCATCATATCGGCGCAGCTTCTCAACCGCCTCTGTTTTCCAATTCATAAGAATACCTCCTGCTTTGTTTCTTCCCAGGCTCTGCGCATCCGGCAGGGGCTGCTGCACAGATCCTTGGGACATACACACTTTTCGCAGGGATCTGTCCTTAAATAGGCCTGCACCTGATGAGGCGCGGCATAGTGTCTGCCGCCTACATTCACGCCTACCGGCTTGAGCTCCGCCTGCTCCATCTGCTGCCGGGGAAATCGGTGGATCAGCGCCCACCGCTCCAAAAACCAAGCCTGCCAGCTTTTACAGTTTTTATTGTCACACGCTCTGGGATCGCTGACTTTTGTACAGGTCAGACAGGGACTGGGCTTTAGTTTCATATTCATCATCCATAGCTCCTTTCATACTGCTTTCACACCGCTGACACACTACCGCTGTCCTGCTGAACAGCTCTCCACCGCAACGGCTGCACCAGCACACCGGGATCGCCCCCTGAACATCTGTCAGCGGCCATAATACACCTTCTCTCACAGGTCTGCGAAACCCGCTGCGTAAATACCTCACACCTTCCCACACAAACGCACCTCCATCAATTTTGTACTTGTATGCGTACACGTTGTAGCCCTATAATAGTACTTGTTCCAGTACTTGTCAATAGCCTTTGTGAACTTTTGTTCTATTGCTGTACTTTTACAAGTACAACTAAGCATTATTTCAACAACCTGCACAAAAAAACACGAACACATCGGCGTTTGCAATGGGTAGTCCCTTCCTCCGGCAGGGACGATCATCGATCGCCCGCAACGGAAACGCCGGGCGGTCAATGACCGCCCGGCACCCATATCGGTTCGTTTTTATCCAAATTTTCAATTTGCAAATAAAAAACAGGCGCGGTCCTGCGACCACGCCTGTCCGATGTACAGTTTATTGTTCGATTTCCTTTGTAAACGCCGCCATATCTGCCGTCTTAAAGAACGCAGAACCGGCGACCAGCACATTCGCGCCGTTTTCCTTGCAGAGCTTCACTGTTTCCAGATCTACGCCGCCATCCACTTCCAAATGGCATTGGGGATTCTCCTGATCCAGCATCTGGCGCAGCTGCTTGAGCTTAGGCATCATATGCCCCATAAACTTCTGTCCCCCGAAGCCGGGCTCTACAGTCATCACCAGAACCAGATCCACCTTTTTCAGGAAGGGCTTCAACGCTTCTGCCGGTGTGTTGGGCTTTACCACGATACCCGGCTTCACACCGTTTTGCCGAATCCGGTCCAGTGCCGCCATAATATTTTCCGCCGTATCCGATTCCACATGCACAGTCAAATAATCCGCCCCTGCCTGACAGAACTGATCCACATACCGGATGGGTCGGTCGATCATCAGGTGCACATCCAGCACAAGGGGAGATACCCGCCGAATTGCCTTGACCATATCCGGACCAAAGGAGATATTCGGCACAAAAATACCGTCCATCACATCCAGATGCAGCCACTTTGCTCCGGCATCAGCAGCCCGTGTAACGTCACGCTCCATATTCGCAAAATCCGCCGCCAAAACAGACGGAGCAAGGATCGCCATATTGATGTCCTCCAATTCAGTAACCTAAAAATTAATCTTTTTTCGATTCTTCCAGCAGATCAGCCAAGGTAATGCCCTCGAAAAAGCTGTCGATCATCTGATCCAGCTTCTCCCACATAGGCTTTGTCTGACAGCAGGTGCTGCGGGCACAGGCCGCCGGTCCCTGTGTGGTACAGGAAACTGCCGCCAGGCTTCCCTCGGTCAGCTTCAAAATACTTCCCACTGTATACTCCCGGGGCTTCCGGTTCAGCCGGTAACCGCCGCCTTTTCCGTGGACTGCATCCACAAACCCCGCCTTGGACAGGGTGGTCATAATCGATTCCAAATACTTTTGACTGATGTTCTCTGCTTCCGCGATCTCTTTGAGGGGAATATAGCCCTCGCCGCCGATCAGGGCAAAGCGCACCATCACCCGCAGGGCATAGCGTCCCTTTGTCGATACGATCATGGCTTAGCCGTGGCAGTGGACGCAGTTGTCGCAGTCCGGGAATTGGCTCTTGTCGTACGCAATGCCGTTGCGGTCATAGTAATCCTTCAGGGCGGACTTGATTGCCTCCTCCGCAAGGACCGAGCAGTGGAGCTTATGGGCAGGTAATCCGTCCAGAGCCTCTGCAACCGCCTTGTTTGTCAGCTGCAGAGCCTCGCTGATGGGCTTGCCCTTGATCATCTCCGTTGCCATAGAGGAAGACGCAATGGCAGAACCGCAGCCAAAGGTCTCAAATTTCACATCCACGATGATGTCTTTTTCGATCTTCAGATAGATCTTCATAATATCGCCGCACTTGGCATTGCCCACCTGACCAACGCCGTCGGCATCCTCGATCACACCTACATTCCGGGGATGGGTAAAATGATCCATCACGATTTCACTGTATAATGCCATAATTCAAAACTCCTATTAAAGAATATATTCCCGTTCACCCTTTTGCAGATCCCGCCACACCGGAGACATGTCCCGCAGCGTCTGCACCACCTGGGGCACTTCTGCAAGAATATGGTCCACTTCCTCGTCGGTGTTGCAGTGGCTCAAGGACAGCCGCAAAGAACCGTGCGCCACATCGTGTACCCGACCGATGGCAAGCAGCACATGGCTGGGGTCCAGAGAACCGGAGGTGCAGGCAGAACCGGAGGACGCGCAGATCCCCTTCATATCCAAAAGCAGCAGCAGTGCCTCTCCCTCAATGCCCTCAAAGCAGAAGCTCACATTGCCGGGCAGCCGGTTTACCGGATCGCCGTTGAGGGCGCAATGGGGGATCTTGCTTAACCCCTCGATCAGCCTGTCCCGCATTGCCGTGACCTTGGCATTGTTTTCTTCCATGTGGGCGCAGGCATCTTCCAATGCTGCTGCCATACCGCAGATGGCAGGCAGATTTTCTGTGCCGGCACGCTTACCCCGCTCCTGAGCGCCGCCTTCGATCACGTTGGTCAGCGGAAAGCCCCGGCGCACATACAGCGCGCCTACACCCTTTGGACCGTGGAACTTATGTCCAGAAAGGCTCAGCAGGTCAATATTCTGGGCTTTTACATCGATGTGCAAATGCCCTGCCGCCTGCACCGCATCCGTGTGAAAGGGTACACCGGCAGCCTTACAGACTGTACCAATCTGCGCCACAGGCAAGACCGAGCCGATCTCGTTATTGGCGTACATACAGGTCACCAGGCAGGTGTCCTCCCGAATGGCGTCACGGACCTGCTCCGCAGTCACATTATGACCGTTTTTCACATCCAAAAGGGTTACTTCAAACCCCTCTTTTTCCAAACGGTTCAGGGTATGCAGCACCGCGTGATGCTCAAACGCCGTGGAAATGATATGCTTTTTACCCTTCCGCGCGCCGTAATACGCGGCAGATATAATCGCTTGATTGTCTGCCTCACTGCCGCCGGAGGTGAAAATAATCTCCCGGGGCTCACAGCCCAAACAGGCGGCAACTCTGGCTCTTGCATCCTCCAGCACTTCCTTTGCTTCCTGACCGGCGGTATGCAGACTGGAAGGATTTCCGTAAAATTTTTCAAAGCAGGGCATCATTGCCTGCAAAGCATGGCTGCTGATTTTGGTAGTTGCAGCGTTATCTGCGTAAACTTGCATTGGTTGTTTCCTCCAAAGGGATTTACCTAGTTATTTTATGGGTAATATAGCACCTTTAACCTACATTGTCAATAGGTTAAACCGCAATATTTTTCCAGCTTTTTCTGACGGCTTTCTGCAAACAGCGTATTCGACCAAACACCACAGTCGAATCCTTCAAAAATTTCCAAAAAACCCATTCCAACCCTTATTTTTCGACTTTTGTATCGGTTACATTTGCTATGCCGAGGAATATTAACAAAGCGATCAAAAAGAAATGGAGGGCTGTAAAATGAAACGAATAGCAAATCGCATTGCGCTGACAGTTGCTTTTCTATTTATATTGTGCCAAAGCGTCAGTGCGGCACAGCTGCTGATCCCGGGCGGGCAGCTGATCGGCCTGGAGCTGGGAGATCATACCGTTACTGTTGCGGCATTTGACGATGCCCTTGGTGCCGATACACGGGCAGCAGGCTTAAAGGTCGGCGACAGAATCATTCGCGTGGATACACAACCGGTGCAATGTGCGCAGGATATCCGACAGGCACTGCTCCGTTCTGATGGACAGGTAGAACTCTCGGTTCTACGGGACGGCAAAGCAAAAACCTTGAAGCTCCGCCCGAAAATCACGTCTGAAGGTCCCCGTCTGGGTGTTTACTTGAAGCAGAGTGTCACCGGCGTGGGCACAGTCACCTGGTACGATCCGGATACGGGACGCTTTGCCGCTTTAGGACACGGCGTAAACAATTCCTCCGGAGCGCTTTTGGATATGCGGGAGGGTACAGCCTATAACGCCACGGTTATGTCTGTGAAAAAAGGCGTTGCCGGAGAACCCGGTCAGCTCTTAGGCACGCTGAACAGCGCCCAGCCTATCGGAAATCTTACAAAAAATACTGTTCAAGGCATTTTCGGAACAGCAGATCAGCCCTGGCAGGGCAACCCATTGCCTATCGCTGAAGCTTCACAGATCCGAACCGGTCCCGCCACCATCCGTTCCACCGTTGCTGACCGACAGGTACAGGAATATTCTGTGGAAATTCTGAAAATCTATCCAAACGCCAAATCCGGCGGACGCAATATGCTCCTGCGGATCACCGATCCGGACCTACTCCAAGCCACCGGCGGTATCGTCCAGGGCATGTCAGGAAGTCCCCTTGTCCAGGACGGAAAATTAATAGGCGCAGTTACGCATGTGCTGGTAAATGATCCCACGATGGGTTACGGCATCTTTATCGAGAATATGTTGGAGGCAGCAGGCTGACAATAACCCCACCGATTCGACAAGAAATCGGTGGGGTTTTCTACAAGAAAATCCCTAAGGAAACAGCATTCGACAAAGTTTTTAAACAGAATTGTATATACTTTTAATTAAATTATAAATGTAAAGGAGATCTCATAATGGCTAGAAAATCAAGAGTTCAGAAAAGGGCTCTTCCGGAAGAACCTATTGTTCAATGGAAGGCCGGCGTTTACGCTCGCGTTAGTGTCAGCGATAACCGCGAACATGGTGAATCCATCTTAAATCAGCTTAAACTGGCACAGGAAGTCCTCTTGTCCAAGCCGGAAATTACTTTTGTTAAAAACTATATAGACGATGGCTACAGTGGCATGAACTTCAATCGACCGGCATTCCAGTCTATGTTAAAGGATTCGGAAAGAGGGATTATTAATTGCGTAATCGTAAAGGACATATCCAGAATCGGCAGGGATTATTTGGGTGTAGGCAAGCTGCTGCAGGAAACATTTCCTCTGATGGAGGTTCGTTTTGTCAGTATCAATGATAACTATGACAATGTAGATGATATTGGTCAACTCCTCAGTTTAGAAATGATCATACAATCTGTAATGCATTATCGTACTGCTCTGGATATTTCCAAGAAGATAACATCGGCAATTGATGCAAAGGTGCAGACCGGAACCTTTCTTCCTGCTGCCGGCAGTATTCCCTACGGCTACTTGCGGGATCCCAAGAACAACACATATGCCATCGATCAAGAGGTTCGGTCGATTATCCAAAGGATTTTTGAGCTCCGTGCAAATGGATCAGGATACACAGCAATTGCACAGAGTCTGAACAAAGACAAAATCCCGTGTCCCGGCAAATTAAAGTATCTGAGAGGTGCATCTACCAAGGCGAGCTTCGCAGACGCAATTTGGCAGAAAAATGTTATTAGATCAATTTTGCATGATCAAGTATATATCGGAAACCGTGTCCACGGAAAAGTAAAGAAAGACGACTTGCGCCGGCCAAAGCATTCCACCGATGCTGATGAGTGGACCATTATCGAGAATGCTCATCCGGCAATCATTTCCAAGGAGTTGTTTGATGCTGCCCAGCGGGTCAATCAAGCAGAAGCAGACCGGCTCTCCCATTATCAAAAACGGGCCGAAATCGAAAATGACAACCGCAAACTATTTAATGGCAGGCTTTTCTGCGGTGATTGTGGGAAACCCATGACTTCTTCCAAAAATGCAGCAAAGCCCGGCTCCTCAATGCCAAGTTACGCCTTTTACGA
>JAFSDV010000009.1 GCA_017436035.1 Oscillospiraceae bacterium
ATCCGGCCCTGCACGCCCTGGGTATCCAGAGTGCCGCGGATGATGTGGTAACGAACACCGGGCAGGTCCTTAACACGGCCGCCGCGGATCAAAACCACGGAGTGCTCCTGCAGGTTGTGGCCGACACCGGGGATATAAGCGGAAACTTCCATACCGTTGGTCAGACGCACACGGGCAATCTTACGCAGAGCGGAGTTCGGCTTCTTGGGGCTGGTGGTACGAACAGCAGTACATACGCCACGCTTCTGGGGGGAGGGCAAAGTGGTAGCCTTATTCTCCAGAGTGTTCAGACCCTTCTGCAGCGCAGGGGCGGTGGACTTGTAGGTAACCTGCTTCCGGCCATTTCTGACAAGCTGATTAAAAGTAGGCATTGTTTTTCTCCTTTCTTTCGTTCTCGCCCGAAGGCGGAGCTTTATTCTACGGGAATCCCGTCAGAATCTAATTCATGGCGGCCGCTGCCGCAGCACCGACCTCAATTCCGCAGGCATGGCCCAGCTCGGTCATCGACCGCACCCAGGCATAATCCACGCGGTTGTTTTTGCACAGAGCCTCCAGGGGCTCTGTAATGGCAGGGTCAGCATTTTTCGCAAGATATACCCGAAAAACCGAACCGGAATTGAGCGCTTTTCGAAGCTGTTTTGCTCCAATGACCACCTTTCGGCTGCCAATTTCAGCCCGAATCCGTTCCATTGCCATACTCCCGTCATTATGAAATATCCATACGGATTACTATTATAAACAATAATTTGAAAAAGTCAACAAAAATTCCGTATTTTTTCTGCTGTCCGTAGCAAAACCGGCCGCTGTAGTGAAACAGCGGCCGGTCAGAGTTAATTCAGTTCTTCAGATTCAGGATCTTCAGAAACATTCAGCTCCGGAGCAGCAGTACCGGGCTGGAAATCCCGATATGCCATCAGACCTGAGCCTGCAGGGATCAGCTTGCCGATGATGACGTTTTCCTTCAAGCCCACCAGGTGGTCTACCTTGCCCTTGATGGCAGCATCGGTCAGGACCTTTGTTGTCTCCTGGAAGGATGCGGCAGACAGGAAGGAATCGGTAGCCAGGGACGCCTTGGTAATACCCATCAGCACAGCGGAAGCCACGGGAAGTCTCAAATCCTCCTCGCCTGCGTCGATCCGTGCCTGCACCGCAGACAGGGCATCCTCGTAGATGAAGGAATCTACCACCGTGCCAACCAGCAGCGTGCTGTCGCCGGCATCTTCGATCCGTACCTTACGCATCATCTGGCGAATAATGACCTCGATATGCTTATCGTTGATCTCAACGCCCTGCTGACGGTACACCGCCTGAACAGACTGGACCAAATAATCCTGGACGGCTTCCACACCGGAGATCCGCAGTACATCCTGAGGATACAGCGCACCATCGGTGATGGGCTCGCCCTTTTGAACCGTCTTTCCGTTGGATACCTTCAGACCTACAGAGTAAGGCACCTGATAGACCTTCACCTCGCCATCCTCTGCGGTAACGGTAATGTTCCGCAGCGCGGTACGGTGGGTCTCATCCACAGAAACAACACCGGTAATTTCAGAGATCTGTGCCATCTTCTTGGGACGGCGTGCCTCAAACAGCTCTTCAACTCTGGGCAGACCCTGGGTAATATCGTCACCCGCAACGCCGCCGGAGTGGAAGGTACGCATGGTCAGCTGTGTACCGGGCTCACCGATAGACTGGGCAGCGATAATACCGACTGCTTCACCCAGATCCACCTCCTTGGAGGTAGCCAGGTTCATGCCGTAGCAGCGGGCACAAACACCGCTGCGGGCACGGCAGCCCAGGATCGTCCGGATATAGATCTTCTCAATGCCTGCTTTTTCAAACTTTGCGGCATCCTCGGGCATCATCATAACATCCTTGGAGTGGAGCAGCTCGCCGGTAACAGGATGGAGCACATCGTTTACCGGGTAACGGCCACGGATCCGGTTACCGAAGGTATCGATCACATCACCGTTCTTGTCATAAACCGCACCGACCCAAATACCGTTCTTGGTACCACACTCATGCTCACGGATAATGACCTCCTGAGAAACGTCCACCATACGGCGGGTCAGGTAGCCGGAGTCCGCGGTACGCAGCGCGGTATCGGTCATGCCCTTACGGGCGCCTCTACTGGAAATAAAGTATTCCAGAACAGACAAACCTTCACGGAAGTTTGCCTTAACGGGGATCTCAATGGTACGGCCTGCGGTATCTGCCATCAGACCACGCATACCTGCCAGCTGACGGATCTGTGCCATAGAGCCACGGGCACCGGAGTCTGCCATCATGTAGATGGGGTTGAACTCATCCAGATTGCCCTGCAGCGCGCCGGTAACATCCGCCGTAGTCTTTTCCCACTGCTGAACCACCAAACGGTAACGCTCCTCATTGGTAATCAAACCCTTGCGGAAGAAGTTTTCGATCTCAACCACTTTCGCTTCTGCGTTCTTGACCAGCTCATACTTGATCTCAGGAACCACCATATCCGCGATAGAAACAGAGATCGCGCCCTTGGTGGAGAACTTGTAACCCAGTGCCTTGATCCGGTCCAGCATCTCCGTCGCCACGGTGAAGCCGTGCTTGCGGATGCACTTGTCAATGATCTTGCCCAGCTGCTTTTTGTCCACCAGGAAGTCTACTTCCAGATCAAAGGCATGGGCAGGATCAGTCCGGTCCACAAAACCCAAATCCTGAGGGATGGGCTCATTGTAGATCAGCCGGCCTACGGTAGCGTCGATGATCCGGCTCTGGACCTGACCGTCGATAAGCTTGCTGTAACGCACACGAATGGGCGCGTGCAGACCCACATCACCATCTGCATAGGCGGCGATCGCCTCTTCTACGCTGGAATAGTTCAGCACAGGACGGAAAGAAGCAGGCACAGCACCTTCCTTCTTTGCCTTTTTGTTGGCTGCCACAAATTCATCAGCATCCACGATCTGTCCTACAGGCAGTCCGGTGTCACCGGCATCGGTCACAAATACCGTCTCCGCGCCCTTTTCCGCCTTACCCAAACGGGTATAGGTCAGATAGTACGCGCCCAGGATCATATCCTGTGTGGGAACGGTAACCGGTTTGCCGTCCTGAGGACGGAGCAGGTTGTTGGCAGACAGCATCAGCATTCTGGCTTCTGCCTGTGCCTCTGCGGACAGGGGCACGTGAATTGCCATCTGGTCGCCGTCAAAGTCGGCGTTAAACGCAGTACAGCAGAGGGGATGCAGCTTCAGGGCACGACCCTCTACAAGAATCGGCTCGAAGGCCTGAATACCCAAGCGGTGCAGCGTAGGCGCACGGTTGAGCATAACCGGACGGTCCTTGATGATCTCGTCCAGCGCGTCCCAAACCTCCGTCTTGCCCTTGTCGATCATCTTCTTGGCAGACTTGATGTTGTTTGCCAGACCGTCGGAAACCAGCTTCTTCATCACGAAGGGGCGGAACAGCTCGATTGCCATTTCCTTCGGCACGCCGCACTGATACAGCTTCAGCTCAGGACCGACAACGATAACAGAACGACCGGAATAGTCGACACGCTTACCCAGCAGGTTCTGACGGAAACGGCCCTGCTTACCCTTGAGCATATCGGACAGGGACTTCAGTGCCCGGTTGTTTGCGCCGGTAACGGCACGACCGCGGCGTCCATTGTCGATCAAAGCGTCCACTGCCTCCTGCAGCATCCGCTTTTCATTGCGAATGATGATGTCAGGGGCATGGAGCTGGATCAGCCGCTTCAGGCGGTTGTTCCGGTTGATGACCCGGCGATACAGATCGTTCAGGTCAGAAGTTGCGAACCGACCGCCGTCCAGCTGAATCATAGGACGGATATCCGGTGGAATCACCGGCAGCACATCCATAACCATCCAGGCAGGATTATTGCCGGATTCACGGAATGCTTCCACAACCTCCAGCCGCTTTACAAGACGCAGCTTCTTTTGGGCAGAAGCAGTCTTCAGCTCTTCACGAAGCTGTTCAGACAGCTCCTCCAGATTGATCTGCTCCAGCAGCTCCTTGACTGCCTCCGCGCCCATGCCTGCCTTGAAATCGTCTTCATACTTTTCCCGCATATCCCGGTATTCCTTCTCGGAAAGCACCTGATTGCGTGTCAGGGGCGCATCGCCGGGATCGGTGACGATATAGGAAGCAAAGTACAGGACTTTTTCCAAAACCTTCGGGCTGATGTCCAAAATCAGACCCATCCGGGAGGGAATACCCTTAAAGTACCAAATATGACTGCAGGGAGCTGCCAGCTCAATATGACCCATCCGTTCCCGGCGAACCTTTGCTTTGGTAACTTCCACGCCGCAGCGGTCACAGACCTTGCCCTTGTATTTGATCTTCTTGTACTTGCCGCAGTGGCACTCCCAGTCCTTCTGAGGTCCAAAGATCTTTTCGCAGTACAGACCGTCCCGCTCCGGCTTCAGGGTGCGGTAATTGATCGTCTCCGGCTTTTTAACCTCGCCGAAGGACCACCGCCGGATCATTTCCGGCGAAGCTATGCCAATTTTAATGGCATCAAAGGTGGCATCTGCCATGACTCAGCCTCCTTATTCTTCGTATGTGTCGGCGTCATCCTGATCGCCAAACACATCCATAATATCTTCCGGACCGTCCTCGTCGATCACGAAGCCGGCATCCAAAACCTCATCGGCATCACCCACCAACTGGGTGCCTACCTCAGAAGCGTATACAATATCTTCCTCGTCGTCCTCGTCCTTCAGCTCGATCTCATTACCGCTCTCATCCAGCACGCGAACGTCCAGACACAGTGCCTGCAGCTCCTTTACCAAAACCTTGAAGGATTCGGGCACACCGGGCTTGGGAATATTGCTGCCCTTGACGATGGCTTCGTAGGTCTTTACACGGCCGGTCACGTCGTCGGACTTGACTGTCAGGATCTCCTGGAGGGTATAAGCCGCGCCGTAAGCCTCCAGTGCCCAAACTTCCATTTCACCGAAACGCTGACCGCCGAACTGGGCCTTGCCGCCCAAGGGCTGCTGGGTGACCAGTGCGTAAGGACCGGTGGAACGGGCATGGATCTTATCGTCGACCAGGTGGTGCAGCTTCAGGTAATAGGGGTAGCCGACAGTGACCATATTGTCGAAAGGCTCACCGGTGCGTCCGTCGTACAGAACAGTTTTTCCGTCCTCCCGCAGACCTGCCAGCTTTAGAGTATCACGAATGTCCTTTTCGTTTGCACCGTCAAACACAGGGGTGGCGACCTTCCAGCCCAAAGCCTTTGCCGCGTAGCCCAAATGGACCTCCAGCACCTGACCGATGTTCATACGGGAAGGCACGCCCAGAGGGTTCAGTACCACATCCAGGGGTGTGCCGTCAGGCAGGAAGGGCATATCCTCCTCAGGAAGCACTCTGGAAACGACACCCTTGTTACCGTGACGACCGGCCATCTTATCACCCACAGAGATCTTTCTCTTTTGGGCAATATAAACACGCACGGACTTGGTAACACCGGGAGCCAGCTCGTCGGAGTTTTCCTTGGTGAATACCTTGACATCAACAACGATACCGCTCTCGCCGTGAGGCACCTTCAAAGAGGTATCCCGGACTTCTCTTGCCTTTTCGCCGAAGATGGCACGGAGCAGACGCTCCTCGGGGGTCAGCTCTGTCTCACCCTTGGGTGTGACCTTGCCTACCAGATAGTCACCGGAACGGACCTCCGCGCCTATGCGGATAATGCCGTTTTCATCCAGATCCTTCAGGGTATCCTCACCAACGTTGGGAATATCCCGGGTGATCTCTTCCGGTCCAAGCTTGGTATCCCGGGCTTCGGTCTCATACTCCTCGATATGGATGGAGGTAAATACATCCTCACGAACCAGGCGCTCGTTAAGCAGAATGGCGTCCTCGTAGTTGTAGCCTTCCCAGGTAACAAAGCCGATCAGCACGTTCTTGCCCAAAGCCACCTCGCCGCCGGAGCAGGAAGGACCGTCGGCAATGATCTGCTGGTCTTCCACCCGCTCACCCTGTACCACGATGGGGCGTTGGTTTACACAAGTACCGGCATTGGACCGGGCGAACTTGGTCAGCTTATAGGTCTGGACGTCACCGTCGTCATACTTCACGGTGATCTCATCGGCAGAAACAGCCGTAACAACACCGCTGCCGGTAGCCTTAACGCAGACCTCGGAATCCACTGCCGCTGCATGCTCAATACCGGTAGCCACGATGGGCGGCTCAGTAGTTAACAGGGGCACTGCCTGACGCTGCATGTTCGCGCCCATCAAAGCACGGTTCGCGTCGTCATTCTGCAGGAAGGGAATAAAGGATGTTGCAATGGAGATCATCATTCTGGGAGACACGTCAATATAGTCGATCATTTGCCGGTCCACTTCAATGATCTCGTTGCGGTGACGGCAGGTAATACGGGCATTTGCCAGACAGCCGCTTTCATCCAGCGGCTCATTAGCCTGACCGATGTAGAAATCGTCCTCTACATCCGCTGTCATATAATCTACCTGATCTGTAACCAAACCGGTAGCCTTGTCCACCTTCCGGTAAGGTGCTTCCACGAAGCCGTATTCATTGATCTTTGCAAAGGTCGCCAGATAGTTAATCAGACCGATGTTGGGACCTTCCGGTGTCTCAATGGGACACATACGACCATAGTGGGTATAGTGAATATCACGCACATCGAAGGAAGCCCGTTCACGGCTCAAACCGCCGGGACCCAGTGCGGACAGACGGCGCTTATGGGTCAACTCCGCCAAGGGGTTGTTCTGATCCATAAACTGAGACAGGGGGCTGGAGCCGAAGAACTCCTTGATCACCGCGGTCACAGGACGGATGTTGATCAGGCTCTGAGGGGTGACTGCATCCAGATCCTGCACAGTCATACGTTCCCGGATAACCCGGTCCAAACGGCTGAAGCCAATACGGAACTGGTTTTGCAGCAGCTCGCCCACGCAGCGCAGGCGGCGGTTGCCCAAGTGGTCAATATCATCCGACGTACCGATGCCCATCGCCACACAGTTCAGGTAGTTGATGGATGCCATAATGTCATCCACGATGATGTGCTTGGGGATCAGGTCGTCTATGCGCTCAGCGATGGCATCCGCCCAGCCGTCAGCGGGTACGGTTTCCAGCATTTCCTTGAGCACAGAGAACCGAACCTTTTCTCTCACGCCGTACTGCTTGGGATCGAAATCCACAAAGCCGGCCATATCCACCATCTGATTGGAGAAGACCTTGACCTTCTGATCGCCCACCTTCACCACAGCCTCGCTGACACCCCGGTCAGACAGCTCATGGGCACGGGTGCGGGTAATGATCTCGCCGGGCATAACCAGAATCTCACCGGTCATGGGATCGGCAATAGGCTCTGCCGCTTCCTGACCGGACAGGCGGCTCCAGATATCCATCTTCTTATTGAATTTATAGCGGCCTACTGCGCTCACGTCATAACGGTGGGCATCAAACAGCAGACCCTCCAGATGGGAAATGGCAGTCTCCACCGTGGGAGGCTCGCCGGGACGCAGGCGGCGGTAGATCTCCAGCAGACCCTCTTCCCGGGTCTTACAGGTATCCTTTTCCAGTGTAGCGAGGATTCGGGGATCCTCACCGAACATCTGCTTGATCTTCTCGTCGGTATCCACGCCCAGTGCGCGGATCAGGCAGGTAATGGGCAGCTTCCGGTTCTTATCGATCCGGACCCAGAATACATCGGAAAGATCCGTTTCATACTCCAGCCATGCGCCGCGGTACGGAATAATGGTGGCATTGTAGGTATGCTGATCTGCCTTATCCACCTCATGACCGTAATACATACCGGGGCTGCGGACGATCTGGGACACAATGACACGCTCCGCACCGTTGATCACAAAGGTGCCGCCGTTTGTCATAATGGGGAAATCTCCCATGAAGATCTCCTGCTCCTTGATCTCCTCCGTCTCCGTATTGCGCAAACGAACCCGCACCTTGATAGGCTTTGCATAGGTAGCGTCCCGCTCCTTGCACTCCTCAATGGTGTACTTGGGCTTGTCATTCATGGAGTAATCCAGGAAGCTCAGCTCCAGTTTCCCGGAGAAGTCCGTGATCACGCCCACATCCTTGAAGACCTCCCGCAGGCCCTCATCCAGAAACCACTGGTAAGAGTCCTTCTGGATCTTCAGCATGTTCGGCATTTCCAGGATCTCCTGGTACTTTGCGTAGGATTTACGCATCGTCTTGCCAAACAGTTGGTCTTTGACCATTGCCATATCGATCATCACAGCCTTTCTTTCGGCATAAGCCGGAATCTTGTGTTGCTTACAATTTAATACGCCCGGTTTCGTTGTCACTTTGTCGATTCTCCCTCTTGACAATTGCTCCGGTCCGTGGTAAAATTATGGCACAGGGAAGTTTGCGAAAGGTCCTATGCCCCCACAGTATGGAGTATCATTCTATCACAAGCATCCTTTATTTGTCAATATACTTTTTTCTGTTTTATGTATAAAATTATGCCCGCGTGTCCATTGAGACACGCGGGCATTTCTTATTTCATATCGGTCTGCTTTTCCAGCAGCAGCTGCTCCTGCCGGCGGAATTGGTTGGCAATGACCCGGCAGATCTTCCCCTCCCGGATCAGCTCACGGATCTGAGAAAAGGTCGCCCACATTACCCCGTCGGTTTCACCGGGCAGCAATACAATCTGTTCCAGCGGTACATCCCGCTTCAAGCAATAATAATCATAATGTATATTCCGGTCTTTTCCCGAATCGATCAGTTCAAACGCTTCTTCCTCTGCCCGGATACCGGTTTCCTCAAACAGCTCCCGGGCAACCGCCTGTCGGCTGTTTTCTCCCGCCTTCACCGCGCCGCCGGAGTTTTCCCAGGTTCCGGCAAAGCTTTTTTCCGGAGCACGGCGGGTCAGCAGGATATTGCCCCGTCCGTCATAGACCCACACGCACACCACCATACCGTATTCACCTTTTTTCCAGGGTGTTCCCCGTAAATGGACCTGTCCAGTGAGCCGGCGGTCTTTATCGTAAATGTCATTATATTCCATCATATATGACCTTCTTCCACAAACTGTACTGAGTATACCACAGCCGGCAGGAAAATGCAAACAAAAAGGAGGATCTCCCCGGTGCAGGGGCGATCCTCCCGTATTCTCATCTATACAGACCCAACAGCGCCAGCAGACCACTGAACGCCACACCCGCAGCGGACATGATAAACAGATGGGCAAACACCCGGTTTCTGTCCTTTGCGGTCACGCCCTCGGAAGAGGAATAGGCAGACAGCATCAGACCGCCGCAGCTGGACAGGGGGCTCAGCGCAGCCAAATGCGCGCCGATGCACAGACCTACAACGATCTCCAGCACATTTGCGCCTTGCATGGTTGCCGCAATACCGGGAACTGTGGGAATCAGGGTGGGCATAACAACGCCGGATGCAGAGGATACCCAGGACATCACACCGGCAAGCACCGCCATAATCGCAGAAGCCGTCTTGGGACCCATCAAAGCAGACAGTGCCTTAGACAGCAGATCAATGCCGCCCAGCTCTGTCACCAGGGAGATCAGAATACCCACACCGGCAATCATAATCAGAGTGTTCCAGGGGACACGCTTCATTGCCGCGCCTTCATCCGCAGCCTTAAATACAGTCAGTACCACTGAAACAGCAAATGAAGCCAGACCCACATTCATACTGAACACCGTTGCCAGCACCGCCACAACCGCAATGCCTGCCAGAGTCATCCACTGCTTTGCAGTGAAGGGCGGGATTTTCTCCTCCTGGTCACCGTTGGCTGTCAGTTGTATGTTCTTCTCCTTATGCCACTTGAAGATCAGGAAGTACAGAATTGCCGCATAGAGCACATTGGTCAGTGCCATTTTGATCATCAGGGGTGCAGCCAAGCCGGTAATGCCGCTTTCAGCAGCCACACCGATAGCAACGATACCAGAGGGTGTAATAGGAGAAAGACCGCCGGCAAACGCGCCCAGCGTACCAAAAGGCAGCAGCTTGATGGGGTTGATGTTGCTTTGCTTTGCCAGCGCAACAGACAGCGCGGCAACCAGTGCGCTCACAGAGATCAGTCCGGGACCGATGGCAGACAGCACTGCCGCCAGTACAAACATAATCAGAGGGAACAGCTTGACCCGGCCCCTGCACAATGACAGCACCTTTTTAGACAGCAGATCCAGGGTTTTGTTCTCCTGCGCAATGCTAAATAAGTACATCACACCCAACAGCATGATAAACAGGTTGCTGTCAAACTGCTTTACAAGCCACTTGTCGGTGATGCCGGCAAAGCGGGCCAGGATCAGTGCCGCTGTCATCGCCACCAAGCCGGTATTGGCCTTGAAGATGAAGGCAGCAGCGATCGCCGCCACTAAAACGATCAAAGAAATGAAATCCATGTCGAAAAAACATCCTTTCCTACGATAGTCAACATATTTTATATATTAGCACAAATAAAAGATATTGAAAAATACATTCTTGCATATATGAAGTATATATTGTATGATATACCAAAAGACACCGGAGGTTATTATGGAACTGTTGCAGCTTCGATATTTTTTAACCGTCGCCAGAACCTTAAATATTTCTCACGCCGCCAAGCATCACATGATCCCCCAGCCCGCTATGTCCAAAACCATTTCCCGATTGGAAAAAGAGCTTGGAACACCTCTTTTTTACCGCTATAAAAACAAACTGAGTCTGACCGACGAAGGGGTGGCTTTTTATCGGTCCGTTTCCCTTTCCCTGAGCCGGCTGGATAACGCAGTGCTGGAAATGCGTCAAACAGACGCGCCTCTGAGCGGAACGCTGAAGATCTTGGTCCGGCAGCACCGAAGCACCATTGTCGACTGTATTATGGCTTTCAAAAGACTATATCCCCAGGTATCCTTTCAGATTTCTTATGAACAGGATACGGCGGATCTGCAGGATTTCGACCTGTGTATCTCCTGTGACCAGCCTGACGAAACCTTCAGCAGCAGTTCCCGCCTGATCACGGAGCAACTCAAGCTGGTAGTGCCTGCAACACATCCTGCTGCGTCTTCCAGACAGGTCCGTTTCCAAACGCTGCAGCAGGAGGAATTCGCAACCATCTCTCAAGGCTCAAACTTGTGGCAGCAAACGCTCCTGCAGTGTCGGCAGGCAGGCTTTGAACCCCGGGTCTCCATCACCTGCTCCGACCTGCACTGCCTGATAAAATACATTGGTGCGGGCATGGCCATCACCCTGGGTCCGGAGATCGCGTGGAAGGATCTGTGCGATGATTCCATAGCCTTCGTCCCTACCGAACCGGAGCTGTTCCGTTCCACCTACGTATTCTGGAGCCGGCTGAAAACGCCATCCCGGCTGAACGATGTGTTCCGGGATTTTATGGTGACTTATTTCCAGATGCAGGTACATAAATAAATATGCCAAATATGCCGGACCGCATGGTCCGGCACACTATTATATAACAGATCAGTCCAGCTCTCCGCCCTGATCCCGATAGGGGCTGTCCAGAGGGCTGCCCTTTCCCGCTTCCTTTTGATAACGGCTGACCACACCTGCCGCCAGCTCCACCGGCAGCAGCGTTCCCGCTCCTGCTATACAGCCGCCGGGACATGCCATGCCCTCCAGCAAGTATCCGTCGTATTTTCCGGCCTTGGCCAGGGTCATCAGCTTGCGGCACTCCCGCAAGCCCTCTGCACGGGCAGTCAGCACCTCCGCGTCCGGGTCATTCTCTTTGATCATTTCGGCAACCGCCTTGGCAACACCGCCGGACACCGCAAAGCCGCGGCCGGCAGCCGTGCCCTCATTCAGGTCCTCCAGCTCCTCAATGGTCTCAAAATCCACTTCCTTGGCTTCAAACATTCCCTGAAGCTCTTCAAAGGTCAGCACAAAATCCACATCCGACCGAATATCCTCCCGGATCGCTTCCAGCTTCTTTGCCGCGCAAGGACCTACAAAGACCACCTTGCAGCCGGGATACTTTTTCTTCATCAACCGGGCTGTAAACACCATAGGTGTCAGGGTCATGGAAATATTAGCCGCTTCACCGGGGAACAGCTTATAGATCATGGAATGCCATGCCGGACAGCAGGAGGTTGCCATATACTTCTGCTCCGCCGGGACCTTCTCCACAAAATCCTTTGCTTCCTCAATGGTGCACATATCTGCGCCCACAGCCACCTCAACAATCCGTTCAAAGCCCAGCTTCTTCATAGCAGCAATAAACTTTCCGGGGGTGGAGTTCTTACCAAACTGACCGATAAAGGCAGGCGCAACAATGGCGATCACCTTATCTCCCTGTAGAATGGACTGGATCACCTGAAAGATCTGACCCTTATCCACGATGGCTCCAAAGGGGCAGCTCACCAGACACTGACCGCAGGCTACACACTTGTCCTGATTGATCACTGCCCGACCATAGCCGTCCTGCACGATCGCATCCATGCCGCAGGCAACCTGACAAGGTCGCTCCATATGAATAATAGCGTGGTACGGACAGGCCTTTGCGCATTTACCGCACTTGATGCATTTTTCCTGATCGATGCAGCTTTTGCCGTTGACAAAGGAGATTGCTCCTCTGGGACAAACCTTCTGACAGGACGCCGCAAGGCAATTCTGACAGCTTTCCGTAACCCGGTACTGATTGGTGGGACAGGCATGACAGGCATAGGGAATAATGTTGATCAGGGGCGGCTCATAATACTGCTCCGCCACCGCTGCTGCATCCATGCCCTCTGTCATCAGATGGCGGGTCTGCACCGGACGGATGTTTAAGCCCATAGCAAGCCGTACCCGCTCACTGGCAATCGCCCGCTCTAAAAAAACAGATTCCCGATGGAGCGGCTGATCACCGGGTACAATAATATAGGGCAGCTCATCTACCCGGTCATAGCCCTTTCCGGCATAAGCCAAACGGGCGACCTCTGTAAACACTTTTTTTCGTATATCTGTAATCAGAGATGGGATCCCTCTCATTTTCAGCATCCTCCTGTTGTCACCTTGATATAATTCTCAAATCATAGCTCTTATTATAACATCATAAGAACAATAGTCAAGAGATGACAGCCCAGCAGCAGTATAAAAACAGCTGATCGTGCAGTCATTTCGCCAATATATCCCGGTTTCATGCCTGTAATAAAGGGCAAATTCACCATTTTTGTGTATAATTGAAAAAGTAGTTGCAAAAAATAAAACACCGTGCTATAATGCTTCGTGTCCGGCGCCCTGCGCCGCTGTATTGGGATGTCGCCAAGCGGTAAGGCACCAGACTTTGACTCTGGCATTCGTAGGTTCAAATCCTGCCATCCCAGCCACAGGATCCGCTAGCTCAGTTGGCAGAGCAATTGCCTTTTAAGCAATGGGTCCGGAGTTCGAATCTCCGGCGGGTCACCAAAAAAGCAGATACCCTCTTGGGTATCTGCTTTTTTGCAGCCGGAAATTCGAATAATCAAATGTGCCGCGAATGAGCGACACCGGCGACGGCTCGACGGAGCCGAACATTTATTTTTGCTCCGCAAAAATGTAAACGAACGACGCCGGCAAAAAGCAGCACTCTGACAGAGTGCTGCTTTTTAACCGTCTTTATCTTTTATCAAAAGTCCAGAATATCCGCGCTGATCTGTACGATCTGCCGCTTGTCTGCGCAGTTCGTATCAAAGGTGATATACTTTCCGCCCCATGTGAACCGGGCGTGCAGGTCGCACCGGATATCGCCTGTCAGACCGCAATCCCTCACCAAAAGAAGCTCTTTGCTTGTTCCGGTTTGCATATTGTAACCAACAATGTACCGGTAGCCGTCTGCCGGATAGCCGTCACCGATAATATACTTTCCGTCAGGAGAGAAGCTGCAGTGAATATCCATACTCTGATTTCTGACCCTTCTCGCGGAAAAATACGGCATATCGTACTCTTTCCACGCGCCGGTATCCGTATCAATGATATACAGGCTTCTCTTATCCGGCTCCACGGTGCAGTGGGCAACGATCTGATTCTCATTTCTCCAGTAGTAGTGAGAGAAATAGGTATTCTTCAGCAGCGGGCGCAGATTACCCTCCAGATCACTGATGATCACCGAGGTAGACCAGCCCTTGTCCACCTTTCCGTTGGCGTCCCGCTTGGGGAAATTACGCACCAGCATCAAGAAGGCGTTGGACTCTGTATTGAAAGTGATGTGGTTGATCAGGATCTTATCTTCCTTGGTAAAGCCGGAGATCTTGTAAAGGTCCTGATAGGAGACGATCTGCTTAGAGCTGCCGTTTTCCATATCCACAAGGAACACGCCGTCATCCTTGGGTGCATTCTCGTTTGCAAAATCATCTGTATAGCCCGCATAGCCGTAGCCGGCGCGGAATGTAAAGATCCGTCCGAAATTGATTCCCAGACCCCACTTGCCGTTGGGGGAAATGCAGGCTGTGGCACGGTCGGCATACTTCTTTTCGCCTGTTGCGAAATTATGTATTACTGTGCAGAACTTTCCGTTTTCACAGGCGTTATAAAACACTGTGTTCTCCAGCTCCGGATGATACTGAAGCATCGAACCCTGCTGGAAATTCCAAGCGGTGGTTTCTGCGAACTTTACAAACTTGCCGTCCTCCAGATAGCCCAGTTCCGCCACATCCTGCGCATTGGGATCTCTGTCAAAAAAGGCGACTCTGTGGCAAAGATGCTTGCCCTTCTCGCCGGTGGCTCTCATATCATAATAGCCAAAGAAATAATGGTACCCGTCATCAGGAGTAATGAATTGAAGCTCTTTGGAAGTATTGTTAATGATCTTTTCCATAACGTCTCCTTATAATATCCCTTGTTCTTGAATCGTGCCTGGCAGGCACAACCGGATTATACCGCAAAACCGCCGGTATTTCAATACACTTTCGGAAGATTTTTCCTGACATAAGGCTTAAAATAAGCAAAAATCGGGGTGTGCCGCACTGTTGCGGCGCACCCCTCTTCCTTTATCCTTCCGTATCGGTGCTCTTTTTCTCGTGCTGCGTTCCGAAATAGAACGACACCACCATAGAAACAATGATCATTACGTTGTCCGCACTGATGCTTCCTTTGAAGGACAGCACCGCAAACACCAGAACTACCGCTAATGTAACAATGGTTTTTACCTTCAAAAGCGCCGCGAGATTTTTAAGAAACACACCTATTTCTCCTTTCTAATTTTTATGATATGCTTTTAATTCTTTCAGTGTCCCGTAGATGTTCCGGATCTCATTTTCCACCACCGGCATCCTTTGGGCAAAGTTATTATGAGCCCTTACCTCCCGGGTCAGCTCTTCGATCTTGGTATCCGTCACCGCCTGAGCCACCGCCGCAGCCTTTTCTGTCTTCTTTGCCGTGGCAAGGCAGGTAATGACCACACCCGCCAGGGACAGTCCGCCGGTGATCAGCGCCACAAGAATTGCTTCACTCATAGGACCTCCCTCACTCTACATCCACATGAACGTATGCAGAGTCGATCGCATAGG
>JAFSDV010000030.1 GCA_017436035.1 Oscillospiraceae bacterium
CTGATTCAGATTTGCGTCCTGAAACACGATCGCCGCCCGGACCTCTCCCGCCGCAGTCAGCACCTCCGGGGCAAGGATCGCCGTTACCACATTCCCGGAAACAGAGCAGGCATCGCTTCCGTCCGGCAGCTTGTCATACCAGCCCTTCTTCCCATCGGGCTTTTTGAACGCCACAGACACCGCCGTGCCCTCCGGCGGCGTCCACGCCACGCCGCCTGCTGCCAGCGTCACCTCCACCGCCCGGGTATTGGCATCGTACTGCATAGCAGACACGCTCTGCCAAACACCCCGGTCCAAAAGATCAGCCGTCAGCTCATAAGTTAATTTCATAGTCCCTTCTCCTTTCATTGAATCAATGTAAGCAATTTTTTCAGATCAGCCTCCGTTATAGATGTATCTCCGATACGCAGACGGGTGCTTTGCCCTAATTTGAAGTCCCAAACCGGCGTATTGGAATCCCTATTCTCCTCCTGAAATGCCACATAGTTGTATCCATTTGGACAAAACCCAAAGGAACCGTTGGTTGTAATGTAGCTTCCGTTGGCTGAAAGTCCGTATTCCCCGATTTCCCAGCCTCCAACATCCCCTTTCTTCGCACGGATCTCTCCGGAGATCTTCGCACCGGAGGCACACATTACACCTGAAGTGGATACGCCGAATCCATTTCCTGCGCTGCTGCCTGCGCCTATATACCAGCGATCCGTATAGCCGCCCACGGTGTGCTGATTGGCTGTGCCGGTGCTGATAAAAATCCGTTTTGAGCTGTCCGCCCATGTGGAATACAGCGAATTGTTATCAATATTCCAGCCGCCTAGCTGCACCGCACCATCACCTGCTGAAAGCAGAGTCGAGCCGTTTCTGTCTGTTACGGTCAGCTTTGCCGCCGCGATGCCCAGTGCATTTACAAAATCCGCGTTGACTACACCGTCTATGATTGAGACCACATTGGATCTCGTTTGATAACCGCTGTCGTTTATAAATGCGGACAACGCGGTTGGAACTGCCGGAATATCTCCCTTTTGCGCAACAACCTCCGGAAGCTGCCCGACGGTCAGCTCTCCCTCAATATGTCCTGCCGGGATCACCAGCTTCCCGTCCTTGATCTCACAACCGCCGATCCTACCGGCGGTGGCCTCGATGCTGCCGTCGGTCAGTACCTTAAAGCCTTCATTGGCAGTCACCGTGCCCTCTAAGCGGATCTTGTTCCCTTGGATCTTCACGCCATCCTCCGACAGGTTGATCATGGACACCACTTTCTCCCCATCCACGCTCTTGATTGCCAGCTCCAGCTGCCGAAGCTTTTGAGCAGGCGATTTGTTGTTCTGGACACCGGGGCTGTCCCGTCGGACGCCGCCGGTACATTCCAGCGTATCCCGCTGCCCGGAACTGACCTTGGTCATCACAAGGGCGGTAAAGGTCACGCCGTTGCTGTCCGTGACCTGCAGCATATCTCCCGCCCGGAGCTGCGGGCAGGCGGGAAGCTCCATCTTGCAGGGGGTATACCCCTCTGCCGGAAGCTCCTGTTTTATGACCTGAAGCACCGGCAGCAGCTCATCGGAAACCCGCAGGCATAAGATCGGATTTCCCTCGATCACATAGCTGTTGGCGTTTTCCTCTGCCCCGGGCCAAAGTGCGCCGTCGGTACTGTCCCCGAGCCGAAGCTGCACCGTATCAACCGGCTGCACCCGGTAATCCTCATAAGTCAGTCCGTCCCGAAAGTAATAACAGGCACCGGAGGACGTCACGGAAATACCTGACGGCGTATACCACGCCAGCTCCAGTTCTCCATCCGGGGCAGCCCTGCAGAAACGGCAGCAGACCTGCCCGATCCACTCCATCAGTTGACGACCTGTAGCCTCCGCAGAAAACGGAGCAACAAAAAGATCCCCATTGGGGATCGATTCATTTTTTAGTGTCAGACCGCACTGTGCGCATACCATTTTTGCAAGATCCAGCAGCCTGTACGGCCACCCCGCCAGTCCCCCAAGCCACCCGGCCAGATCCTGATCCAGCCCAATGACCCGATCGTAGCCTGTAATCTTCATGGTATTGGCAGTAGGCCGTGTAGGCTTTTCCAAAATGAATACGCCTGCCTGCTCCCGTGCCCCTGCCGCATCCACCCGGAAGAGTGTCACCTCATCCCCTGCAGTCAGCTCCAGACCGCCCCGGGGCGTGATCGCCGTGACCTCCAGCATTGCCGCACAGACAGACCCGGGTGTCAGCTCCTCTGCGCTGTTGACGCACTGGGTCAGGGTCACGCTCTGAACGGCGTTCACCTGCTCCGGCCCGGAGAACAGCTCCCTTCCGTCCGGCAAAGAAATCAAATACCTGAACATAGCTCCTCCTAACATTCCATAATGCTGAATTGATAATTCCTGTAAATGCCCAGCCGGGCATTGTGAATGGCAATGCTGTGCTGTGACCGGTAGGCAGTACACCGGGCAGCCTTCCTGTGCTCATCCAGATAGTCCACCGAAAACGTGACCTTGCCCGCAAACAGAGCCTCCATATACCGGTATTCCTCCGCTGTAAGCGTCCCGTAGTCCAGTGTCCACGTCCTGATCCCCCGGCGCAAAAAGAGCGGATGCATAAAGCCGCCCTCGTCCCGCCCGGAATCCTCCGATTCCAGATCGGCAAATTCCACCTGCACATCCGCATCGGGAATCAGGATCGGTTTGCCGTCGATCTGCAGATCAAAATAGAATTTCCGCATCAAATCCCTCCTTATCCGAGTAATTGTTTGAGCCGCTCCTGTTCCGCCAGCTCCCCGGCGGAATACCGCTTCTTCATATCCACTCTGGACTTATTTTCCCGGTAAAAATCCTTTTCCCACTGTTCCAGCTTTTTGCCCCGGCGCAGCTTGTCCCGGATGGATACAATGGTGGACAGCTGCCCCTCGCCGATGGCATGAAACCAGGCCATAAACGTCCACCAATGTAAAAATGGCAGAGCTCGGATCTCCTGCCCCGCCACCTTGTTCACATCTGCCACAATGGTCAGCGCGTCCTGTTCCCAGTCTAATAGCTTCGGTCCGGGCTTTGCCTCCTCCTGCCTGCCGCAGTTGATAAAGCTCCCCAGATATTCTATCGCCTCCTGCTGATGCTCCTGAGGGATCTCCCCCTCATAAAACAGCGCCAGCGCGATCTGCCAGCGTAAATATTCCGGAAGCTCCGGATCTTCAAAATACGAGAATATCTCCAAAATATCCCGAAAATCCCCGTGGATGGGATAGGTTCTTCCCCCGATCACCGCCTCCGTAGGCAGCCCCCACGCTTCCGTCATCTGCCTGCCCTGCGGGCATTGGCCTTGGCGACCGCCGCCGCTGTCTTCTCCTTGGCGCAGGCCTCTGCCCCGGCAACCAGGATCGGCTGCAGCGCGCCAAACAGATTGGTCACAACCCGCTCGCCGTTTCCTGCCACTGCCAGCAGATTGACACCGCCCAGGATTTTGTCAAAGTCGTTGCCGTTGCCGAACACCCAGCCCAGCACCTCCTTCATCTGCTTATCTGCCTGGGCCATCAGCTTCACCACCTGTGCGCCGTTTTCCGGACCCTCCAGTGCCTTTGCTTGCTCCGCAAGCTCCTGCTCCAGCTCCCGGATCTTCTGTGCCGCCTCTAAAAACCGGGCGTACACGTTGGGATCACCGGGATTGAACTTCAGCACCCCCTCTCCATTGATCCGGTATTCCTTCATGCCGCTGTCAAATTGAATTTTTTCCATTGTCTTATCTCCTTTTTGTTAAAAATAATAAGGCCGCCAGTACTCCTAAAAGTACCAACCGCCTTTTTCACAAATATAAAAATCCTGTCGTAGGGCGGGGGCTTGCTCCCGCCGCTTATCGCACCATGGTCATTGCGAACCAGTCCGCAAACTGGTGTGGCAATCTCCTGCTTGTCTCCAAATTTTCAATTTTCAACTTTCAATTCTCAAAACCCTCCTCTCACCACCGCCATCTTCCGTCCATACCGTTCCGCAGCTCTGCCAATCACTGTATCGCCCACCTCAATAGCCGCAATAGCCTGCCTTGTAGCCTGCTGTTCCTTCAGGAGCGCCTCAAACCCGGCCATCATCGCCGCGATATGGTCGCCCATCACCAGCCCCACTGCCTCCTGAATGGTGGTCAGCGGTGCTTCAATATTCGTGCCGTGCTTTTGATCGCCCACAACCGCTAAAAACGGCTTGTTTGCCGGCAGCACCGCCCCCTTCGCCAGATAAGGGATCTTAGGAGCTTTCAGTAGCTTTAGATTAAATCCAAAGGTCTGCCCGCCAATTACAGGCACCCAATCCGGAACATCAAAGCTGATACTGTTCAGTGCTCGTATCACTATATTAATTCTGTCTACAACACCTTGTGTCAACCCATTGATCAGTCCAATAATTCCATTGATCGGCACTTTGACAATCGACACCAGCAATTCCCATACACCCTTGAAAATGCCAACTACGCTATCCCAAGCCGCTCCCCAGTCACCGGCAAAGACATTTTTAACAAAATCAATAATCCCGCCGAATATGCTCTTCACCGCATTCCAGATGTTTTCAACATTCGCAAAAAAAGCATTCAGCACATTGCCAAATGCTCCGAATTGCTCAGTAAAATCTTCAGCAAAAACACCCTGTAAAAATGCGTCAAACTCCACAAAGAGACCTTCTACAAAAGACCAAACCTCCTGCGCCTTGGCCGAGACGGTATCCCAGTTTTTAACAAGCAGCACAACGATCGCGATCAATGCCGCAATACCAACAATGACCAACCCAATCGGGCTTGTCAAAAATGCCACCGCCGCACCAAAAGCTGTAGTCACCGCTGTGGCAGCCACGCAAATCGCCTGCCACGCCGTTGTCGCCGCGATCTGCGCCCACTGTGCCGCTGTGCTGGCTGCCTTCGCCGCCGTTTCTGCGATCCATGCCCCGGCACTTGCTGCTAGCTGAGCGATCAAAAGGCCAAAAGCCTTTACATGCTCAACCGTGTTGATCGCAATGATCTTCAGATCTTCCAGCCTGCTAGCTGCCTTTGCTTTCAATTCAAACCCCCACTGGATAGCGCTTTCTTTTAGCTTATTTGCCACATTGCCGATACTTTCCGCCAAAGCACCCGGAGACATGGATTCCGCAATGCTTGTCCATATTCCTCCGATCTTGTTAGTAATACTTTGCCTCAACTCTTCAACTCTATCTTTCAGTGGAGTAAAATCTATTTTTTCAAAGAGCTTTTCTATATCTGCTGCTGAAGCTAGTGCCGTAACTGTTGTCGAGATTCCCGTGCTCACCGTATCGACAACGCTCCAAACACGATCCTCTCCTTGTGCATTTGAAAGCTGCTTTTGAAGCGCTTGCAACTCTGCTCCAACATTTCCAACCACATTGCTTAGGCTACAAGCACCGGCTTCTAAATTTCCAACGGCCTTCACTGCTGGCTCAAAAGCCTTTGTCATGCCATCTCCAATCCTCCCAACCATTTTGCTAAGATCGGACAAACTTTGGGCAATCTTCGACAGTTCTTTGTGTGCTTGACTTGCGTCCAGTTGCAAATCAATTGCCGCAACTTCGTCACTTGCCATATTCTATACCTCCTTAAAAATACAACACCCATTGGTATTTCCCAACAGGTGTTGTTTTAATATATGTACTTATTTCGGTTCCCATTTATGCCCACACTTTCGGCATACAAACATCGGATCACTAGCCCCGATGAATCCTGCAAAAAGGCCTGCACCCGGTGCAACTCTTCCATATATTGCGCTTTTTCGGACATCAAAACCCCGTTCTCCAATCGTATACTTAGTAGACAAGCATTGGGGGCAAAATACAGTTCCGGAAAAATACAGTTCCTTCCATTTTTGCTCCCACTCGATTCTTGCTGGGGTGATCTTGTTGATGGCCCGGTACAAATCCCGGCATGCCGCATTCGGATCCTGCGCGTACAGCACATTCTGTCTTTCATCAAAATAACTCTGAATGACCAGCTCCGCTTCTTTTTTCTTTAACCCGGTATCTTTACGAAGCGCCTTAGCCGCTATATCTCTGCATGGATTGTATTTTTCGAAGTACGGCGCCAGATCAACATATTTTCTCAAGGCCTCAATCTTTGCCGGATTATTCACTCTGTCTATAACCCCTATTTCTGCAGAGTTTGGCGCTAGCAAAACTAAAATGTGGTAGATGTGATAGAGTGCACGCATACAGCAACTATCGTTAATCGTTGTTTTGTCATCAAAGAGCCACCTCCATTTAGGAATGGGCATATCACTGTTCCCTTCCCAACGAAGAAGCAAATATTCAGATCTGGCCCAATTTTGTTCCCGAAAAAACAGCACCTTCGTAAGCTTATCATACGGAATGGTCGTCTCGGTCACTTCTTTATTTATTTCGTGCCGGATTATTAAATGATCTTCATTTAAGATAATAAACCCATGTACACCTGCATATTTCCCATACGGCGTTCCATGATTCTCTCCTGCCTTTGTAAATAAGTCTTGTGCTTGACCGTCAGACCGTGCGCTGTAATTATAGTTGCCACTGTCTTTTCTGTAAGCTGCTGTGAGCTCAATACCGTTTTTTAACTCTTTGCTCTTTATTTTGTTTTCCGGTGTAAGCCTGTGCTTTACCCTGTATAGATCCCGGTATGCCGCATTCGGATCCTGCGCGTACAGTGCATTCTGTCTTTCATCAAAATAACTCTGAATGACCAGCTCCGCATCTTTTTTCTTTAGCCCGGTATTTTCCCGAAGCACCTTAACCGCTATATCTCTGCAGGGATTATATTTTTCAAAGTATGGTGCCAGATCAACGTGCTTTCTCAGTGTCTCAATCTTTGCCGCATTATTCTCTCTGTCTATAACTCCTATTTCTGCAGAGTTGGGTGCTAACAAAACTAAAATGTGATAGATGTGGTAATGTACACACTTACCACCACAGCCAGATATTGTTGTTTTGTCATTAAAGAGCCAACCCCATTCGGGAATGGGCATATAACTATTGCCTTCCCAACGAAGAAGTAAATATTCCGACCTGGCCCAATTTTGTTCTCGGAAAAGCAGCACCTTCGTGAGCTTATCATACGGAATGGTCGTCTCGGTCACTTTTTTATTTATTTCGTGTCTAATTACCAAATGATTTTCATTTAAGATAATAAATCCATGTACACCTGCATATTTCCCATACGGCATTCCGTAATCTTTTTCCACTCTCGGCTGATCTGTTCTTTTCTTTTCTAGTGGCTCTTGAAATCGCATACCACATCCAGCGCAAATCCGATCCGCTCCGCAGTCCTTACCGCAATTTGGACAAAACATTTCCCTCACACTCCTTTACTTCATTATATCCCCTCCTTCTTTGCTTTGCAAGCATTTCCCATCACTCCTTTCTGCCTGTTGACCCAGGACACTTTGAAACCGCCAAGCCCCACCACCGCTCTGCAGCTTCAAACTGTCTTTGATCTTTTTTCCTATTGCTCCAATACCACCGCCGCGCCAAAAGCTGTAGTCACCGCTGTGGCAGCCACGCAAATCGCCTGCCACGCCGTTGTCGCCGCGATCTGCGCCCACTGTGCCGCTGTGCTAGCTGCCTTCGCCGCCGTTTCCGCGATCCAATCCCCGGCACTTAACGCCAATTGCGAGATCATCATTCCAAAGGCTTTTACATGCTCAACCGTGTTGATCGCAATGATCTTCAGATCCTCTGCCCTGCTCAACGCTTTGGCCTTCAATTCAAGTCCCCACTGGATAGCACTCTCCTTCATATTTATCTTGCAATTACAAAAAAACTATTGTATTATCTAATTAGTAACCATACAAAAGGAGTATCTAGCCATGACCGTTTCTGAAGCCGTAGATCGCAGTAAAACGTCCTCTGCAATGTCCAAAGGTTCCATAAAAGCAGCACAAAAAATGATTTCCCCTTCTGAGGAAATCATCTGGGCCATGACTTCAAATGTGTATACAGACCCCGTCATAGGCGAACTCAGTACCCAAGTATACACCAAAGGCATGCTTGCTGGTGTTATCGTTGTAACTGATCAGCGCATTTTATTTGTTAATAATGTCCTGGGACGCGGAACCTCCAAAGAAGTTCGACTTTCCGATATTCGCTCTATAGACTCAAAATCCGGCAATATTCTTGAGTGTTTACGTATCATAGGTACTACAAACATGATCGTAACCACTAATTCAAGCCAGAATATTCAAGAGCTGAGAAACGCCATTAACGAAGCTATTGCTGGAAAAAACGCACAAACGCCTGCACAAACCGCTGACGATAATGCGCTTGAAGCATCCGACATTCAGCAGTTGCAAGCCCTCAAGCAGCTCTATGACACCGGTGTGATCACCGCCGAGGAATTTGCCGCCAAAAAAGCCCAGATCCTTAACCTCTGATTTTTACATAGCGCTTCAAGCAGCACCCCCCACCGGTTCTCCCGGTGGGGGGTGCTGCTTCGTTATTATTCTGTTTTTGATCCTAATCGCAATCCTCTAGCGCATATACCAGTCTGTTTTGTTCATTTTCCTTTCGCTGTTCCTCTGCAGCTATTTCTTTCAAGCGTGCTTTTTCTGCTGCTATCAGATTCAGGTCCCGCACCGCAGCCATCAGATCTTCCGCATAAATCCTTTCTTGCCGTTCATCAAATATCCAATCGATCATTTCTCTGGCTATTTTCTGGAATGCGCCAGTTCTTCGGCACGCCTCTTCTACTGCCTGATCTCTGAACGGCGCATACTTCGCAAAGTAAAGATTTGTATCAGTTTTAGATGCCAACATTTTCACCTTTTCCATATCTTGCATCTGCACTTCAGCCCTAAACACTGCCGTTTGGGGAGCAATTGCTTTTAGCGCATAGTAAATATGGTAAAAAAGTGTATCGTCGTTTACATCCATGATTTTTACGTTGCTGCAACTATTATAAAATAGCAGGTCTGCCTTCTGTGAAATTGTGACAGTAGTCGGATCCTTTCTAAACCGTTGCACTTCAGGAATCGGCAAATTTTCGTTTCCTTCCCAACGAAACAGCAAGTGGCTGAATCCGGCAGCTCCTCTCACATACATTACAGCTTTGATTTTGTCGTACGGAATCGTCGTCTCAATTATTTTGAACAACGACACCTGATTTTTCACTATAAGCTCTCTTTCATACAAAGCCAGAGAACTCATTGCGCCCTCATAGATACCGCAAGGCAATTCAACTGCTATTTCCGCTCTCTTGACTTCCGGTTGTTTTTCTGCAATTGGATCACCATGACAGACACGATTTTGTGCTTCTGTCACCGTATAATCCATGATCTGCGTACCACATTGTGAACAAAACCGATACTCCCCACAATCATGACCGCAATTTGGACAAAACATTTCTTTCACGCTCCTTTACTTCATTATATCCCCTCCTTTCCTGCTTTGCAAGCATTTTCCATCGCTCCTTTCTTCCTGTGACCCAGGACACTTTGAAGCCGCCAAGCCCCACCACCACTCCGCAGCTTCAAACTGTCTTTGTTTCTTTTGAAAAAGCGTAAAACGCTGTCATCCTGAGCGGAGCGCAGCGAAGTCGAAGGATCTACGCACCTATCGAACGCATAAGATCCCTCCGTTCGCTATCGCTCAGTCGGGATGACAGAAACGCAGCGCAAACTGGTGTAGCAATCTCCTGTCTGACTCCAAATTTTTAATTTTCAACTTTCAATTTTCAATTCTTACTCCAACCGTTGAGCGGGACGGCCGAAGCCGCCCCGCCCTGTCTGTATCAGATCTGTGTAAAACTCTTAGTGCTCACGTCGAAGCTGCCCTTGACCTTATTGCCGGTAAAGTGCAAAGTAAACGGGATCTGATAACCGGTAGTATCACCGCCGTAGCTGGTGACCTCAATATACGCCTCCTCGCGGATCGCGGGATACACATTGCCATCGGCAGACTCCCACAGCTTCACCTCCACCACATCGGTCTTCAGCTCATCCAGCACTCTGCTGTTGTCAATGATGTCCTGAAGCCGCTCAAACAGCGCAGAACCCTGTTCCGCATAGTAAGGCTCAACAGAACCGGTCTTCTCGTAGCTGGAGATCAGCACAGATGTTTCACCCAAAATATTCTTCTTGGTATCCACCTGCGCCGCCAGCTCCGGGCTGAACTCCTCCAGGTCCTTGCCCAACCGCTCATAGGTCGCCGCATCCGCACCGATCTGCGCCGCATTGATGTAATGCGCCAAATACTTTCTTTCAATTTTTGCCATTTTTTGATCCTCCGTAAAATCATTTATACAGCTTTGTAAATTCCGCGGTCAGCGTAACCGCGTATGTTCCTGTTCCTGCCTGGGAAGCATCCTGCAGTTTTCCTTTTTCCGCCCTGATCCACTCCTGTTCGGGCACGTCCCCGAATGTCGGTGTCAGACCGGCAGCACATTGCTGCTGCACCCACTGCTGAAAATCCATCATCCATTGGGCATTTTCCGGATCATCCTCCTGTTTGGTCGCCACCCGGTACAGATTAAACCGATATCGGCACTTTACCGTTACCGTCCCCAAAATATCTGTATGGCGGGAAAGCTCCTCCAGCCCCGCAGGATAGAGCCCGCTATTTCCCGGCACAGCATCTGTATGGTCAATATACAGCACTTCCCCTTCACACCACTTGGGATAGGAACACACCCACTGCCGTACCTTTTCCAAATCTGTCATTGCGCTGCCTCACTTTCTTCCCGCTTCTACATGGCACAGCTTCCCATCCCAGTAATGGGGCTGCACATAACTGATCTGTGTCAGTCCTGCCACCTTCACCGGAATAAATGCCGCCCAGTCCTGCGCAGACACCTCCGGTCCAATGCCGTCAAATACCCGATCGCCCACAAAGACCTTCTGTGCATCGCCGGGTATCAGCAGCAGGCATGTTGTATCTTTTCTGCAGCCCCGCTCATCTGTGCGCTGTACCTCCTTCCAGGAATAGTAGCACGCTTCCGCCACCTGACGAACAATCTCATCACCATGCCTGCGATATATGGTCACGGTCCGGTCACACAGGGAGTAGTCCAAAGGTCCGATCATATTGCCGCCCCCCGGTAAATATCCAAGTAAATTGCTGCCCGCTGATAAAGCTCCCTCCACAGTGCTTTTTCGCTGCCCTCTGTGTTGTCATACCGGACAGATACGCTGCCCACACTGGCAGAGCTCACACCGCTGCGCCGCCGGCTTGCTGTATACACCGTCTCTGCCATGGCACAAAGAGCCATTCGGCGGGACTCCTCACCGCTGTCTGCGACCCGGTAGATTCTGCAAATCCGCTCCAGAGCTGCCTCGGCCTGCTTTGCAGACCCGGCAAACGCTTTTTCAGGAATCAACGCTCCTAAATAGTGGTTTACATAAAAATCATAATCCACCATAACCTTAACCGCCGATCTTAATATCCTTCAGCACGGCAGCCTTCAGGGTATTTTTCAGTGCAACACCGGCAACCAGCTCCACCTCACCGGTCTTGACTGCGCCGGGAGCGGACAGGTCGGGCATATAGCAGCAGATCACGCCATCCCCCGTAGGAGAAATGCCATGGAAGCCGTCCAGACCCAGACACACCGCGTAAATAGCGGTTTTTCCTTCGCTGTCTGTTTCTACCACATCCACCGTCTGTGTACCGTTGAAATACTTACCCATATCCACCATAGGCACACCGGCATAGGTTTCCACAACCCGACCAAAGCCGTCCTTGGTACGCTCATAGTAACCGGCGCGGCGAGCGATGGAGCGCAGCTTCACCAGCATTTCCCGATTCATCAGCAGCATGGAAGCATTACCGTCCAGTGTGCTGATAAATCCATCCATCTCGTCCAAAAACGCATTGTAGTTCTCATCCAGCTCCCCGGAGGTTGTCAGGCTGACGGTGCTGACGATCTCATTGGCACTGCCGGCAAGCAGCTTCTTCAAACCGTCAAAGGTACCTTCCTCTGTATCGCCGTTGATGACGAGATTGTGGAAATAGTTAGCGGTTGCCTTGATCTTCTGCTCAGCCTGAAATGCCACCTCATCAGCAGCACCGGCAGAATTCTGCAGTACCCGGTCCACCTGAAACGCACCGCCCATAATGATGGCATTGGTGGTCTTCTTCTCCCGCTTTGCCTCACCGGGGGTGTACTCGGCATTGATGGTACGTACCGCCGCAGTAGAAGGTGTCTTGAGCTGGATGTAGCCATAGGTTAATGTGCTGCCGCCTGTGCCGGGGGAGATGCAGTTGTCAAAGGTCATATTGTCCAGCAGCAGTGAGCTGCGCCGGAACATATCCACGACCTGCTGGTCTACCTTGTCGGCCATGCCGATTTTTGCTTCCTGTAATGTAATTGCCATTATTTTTACTTCCTTTCATATTTTTCCCGTAATGCGCCTGCCAATGTGGCAGGTCCGTTTGTTTCCGCGCAGCTCTGTGCGCCTGTGCCCCTTGCATAAGGGGGCGGTGTCCAGTCCTCCGTGAACAAATAGCTGTCATTCTTTTTCAGCATCTCCAGCGCATCCTCCACGGCTGAAAGCTGATCTTCGCTTTCTCTCAATTGCTCCACATCCAGCAGAGCGGTAATTGCCTTGGCATTGCGGCCGCCGGCGTTACGGATCGCCTGATTCAGCAATCCCTCGAAGCGCAGTGCCGCCAGCTCCTGCCGGTGCTGCGCTTCTGCCTGGTTGTACTTCTCCTGCCAATGCTTTGATGCCTGAATGTCCCTGCCGTTTTCCTCCATGATGGCATCGATCACGTCCTTGGACAGCGGCTGGTCACCCACCTTGAGATTCTGCAAAAATTCCCGTTTCATATCCTTTCCTTTCTCCGCTACGCTTTTTATGGGTTCGCTCCCCCGCGGCACCATAGTTTTACGACTTCGGCCCGGTCAAATTTTTACGTTCATCCTGTCTTTGCTATGAAAATAAAGGAAGGCCCGAAAATTCCGCAATGCAGCAAATTTTTGTCATTGCGAGCCAGTGCGCACACCGGCGTGGCAATCCGTTCCTTTTCCTTGTCATTGTGAACCAGTCCGCAGACTGGTGTGGCAATCTCTTTTTACCGATCCTGTCAGGGCATATACTTCTTTCGGATCGCCTCCTGCTCTGCCTCCGTGTCCGCATCCATATTGAACCGCCAGCCCAGGGCGATCTCCGGCTTCAGCAGACCTGCCGATACCATCTGCTTGTACTCCTCCCAGGTCTTGTCCTCGTCATAAAGTATGCCGTTGCCCCAATCGATGCTGAAGCGGGTGTTCTCCGGCACCTGCATTTTGAACATCCGCGCCAGTACACAGCACAGCTCCACCGCCTGCTCTACCGCCTTTTCCCACATACATTGAAAATCGATCACCGTCAAATTGTAATCCGCGGCACTGGACGCGATCTCGGTAGCAGTCCGCTGTTCAGTATTGGCATCAGACAGCATACCCCGCTTCAGACCGATCACGCTTTCCACATTCCGCAGATACTCCTGCTTCCGGGCTAAAAAGGACTGCTCCCGCAGCCGGGGCGAAAAGACCGTCAAACCCACCCGCTCCGGATCGTCATCCAGTCCTACAAACAAATGCTCCGTAAGCTCCCGTCCGCCGGAATTGCTGTTCAGCAAATCCGCCGAAGCAATGATCCGGCTTTCCCCTCTGCTGAACTCTCCGTTCATCTGTGCCTCATTGCGGTCGATGTTCCGGATCAGCCCCATAGCCGGCGCAAACACCGCCACGCCATCAGCGCTGCCGTCTATGCAGTTGATCATAGGCGTTTTTACACAAATCAGCCCCACCGAACCCACAGGCAGCGGATAGCGGTACTTAGGGAGCAGCTGTGCATAAGCAGGATGGGCAGACAAGGCTGTCTGTGTGCCCAAAACGCCGTCAGAAGCTGAGCGGAACAGCCGATTCTCAATAGTCAGATACCCCTCTTCGTCAACTGTTCTGCGCTCCAAAAGGGTGAAATACCCATTTCCCTGCACACTTTTTTCCACTGTGCCTATATCTGTCGGCATACCGTTTCCGTCCCTGCCGAAGATCAGTACATTATTTCTGGGGATCAGCGTGAATGAAAAACCCCCGTGCTCCGGACAGGGCTTCATGTAACATTCGCCGCCTACCAGCGCAAGCTGGACTGCCGCCCTTTTCTGCCGATCCAATTCGTCCAGTACTGCCTGTACAGCCGGACTTTTTGATGAGGCCTTGTATTCTCCAAATACGGTTTTCACCAGCTTTGTCACCACAGTGTACGCAATCCGCTGGCAGGGATCACTGTCCGCCGTCGCTTCATTTTGGTAATACATGGCAAACCATTCCTTGATTGCCCTGCCCATAGCCCTGCTTGTCCTGTCCCAGGCTCCAAAGGCCTCCTGATAGTCATAAATACCCATTATTCCCCTCCGCGATTGTAGATCTGGATGCGTTTACCGGCACGCATACCGCTTTCCAGACCCCGAATATAGGCCTTCAGTTCCTGATTTTCCCCCCGCAGCGCCCGAATCTGCCGTGCCATTTGCCGGTTGTCCTCCAAAACTGTCTGCTTTGCCCACATAGGTAAAAATCCGTTAATCAACCATTTTTTCATTGCTCGCTCCTCTCTGAACCGCGTTCATCAGTTCTCCGTTCCGTTTCAACACCGTGGTGCAGAAATACCGCACATCGTCCATGGCGTGATCATGCTCCTTGCGGGGCAGATCCTTTTCTCCTTGAGATTCCCAGCGGTAAAGCCCAAATTCCCGGATCGTGTCCCTGCATTGAGGCGCAAACTGTAATACTCCCGCCTGCAAAAATCCCGATACAAGCCGGATTCCATCCAGCACTTCGTTTCTGGCCTTCCGCACAGAGAATCGCCCATGGGCGCGGATGGCGGCAATAAACGACGCTGCGGAAGGATCGACCACCACCAGCTCCACCGGCGCATCTGCTGCCAGCCGTTCCAGCTCCCGATAATATTCTTCATCGGTATACAGCCGTGCCTTCTCCCGCCCGGAATGGTAAAATTCCCGAATCCGCACCGCCTTTCCCTTCGCCACGCACCACAGACCGGCAGAAAAGGGGTTCAGCGTTCCGTAATCCACAGAAATGTAATACCTGCCCCCTGTTGGCAGCTCCCGGGCAATATGCTTTTGCCGGTCAAATTCATAAATCAGCCCCTCCGCCATGCACCATTGCCCTAAAATATACCGCTGGTAAAACACGCCGGAATACAACGCCTCATACCGTTTCCGCACATCCGGATCCAGCCCCGGGTTGTCTGCCATGGTAAAGTGCAGATGCAGCATATTTTTCCTCTTCCGCTGTAAGATCCATTCCTTGTAAAACCAGTGCTCCGATCCTGCTGGATTGCAGTTAAACCACAGCTTGGACCCAGCCACCGAACAGCGGGCGCAGGCCTGCTCCACAAAGGACCGGGGCATCAGAGCCACCTCATCCAGTAAAACGCCTGCCAGCGTAATGCCCTGGATGGTCTTATAAGAGCTTTCGTTTTCTCCGCCAAATAAATAATATGTATTCTCCCGCCCTGTTCCGTCCCGCACCACCAGCTTACTCTGACTGGGATACTCCCGAATCTCCAAAATCCCACCCAGCCATTTTTGCAAATTGGCAACAATATTTCGCCTGAGGGATACAACTGTCTTGCCGCAAAGGGCAAAATTTTCTCCCGAAAAACCGCTCATGCTCCATAAAAAGAAGCCGTCTGCCATACATACGGTTTTTCCGGACCGTACCGCGCCGTCACAAATGATCCCATCATAGCCCCGCAGCCCCGGTCTGTTCCACCAGGTCATCGCCAGCATCTGCCGTTTGCTGAAGCTCCGGTATACCATCTGTTCCCACCTCCTCCCTTGTTGCCGCCAAAATCGCCTCCAGCAGATTGTTATGCTCCTGCCCACTGTGGTCCGCCGTGCCGTCGAACATCCCCATATACTTTCCCAGCAGCTCCAACGCCTTCAGCTTGTCGTAAAACTTCACCTTCAAGCCACCGGCGGTGCGTTCAACAGACGCGATCGCCGCTCCCGCCTCATGCTGCATCTGCTGATCCGGCTTCAACATCAGGGTGTTCCCCTCCACATAAAGGCAGTCTGTTGCCCTTGCAAATCCGATTGCCGCCAGCTCCTCGGCGACCCGCTCCGGGCAAATGGACTTTTTTCTTTTGCCTCTTGCCATATATTCTGTTCATCCCCCCTCTGTCCTGCTTTCAGCACTGCGATCGTAACACACACTTTTTATAAAACCTTCCCGTTTTTTTCCACCGGCAATTACCGGTTGCACAAAGCCACAATCTCCAAAAATAGCTCTTGACAATTCCTGTAATTGTGATATAATTCAATACGCTCCGTTTGGAGGCTTAGCTCAGCTGGTTAGAGCGCATGCTTCACACGCATGAGGTCACAGGTTCGAGTCCCGTAGTCTCCACCAAAAGTAAAACCCTATCCTTTCGGATAGGGTTTTACTTTTGGTATGGGTATTTAGACAAGGGACTCGAACCCATCCGTTGCGGCGCGGATGAGCGCC
>JAFSDV010000031.1 GCA_017436035.1 Oscillospiraceae bacterium
TATTGAGCACTGTCCTATTCTATTTGCGTCTTTGCATCGATTGATGTAAGTTTGATGTAAAGATGTAATTTGAAGTAACCATGCAATTAGAAAAGTCGTTGCGGCTCTAGGCTTTTTCCGATTAGCCTTCAGCCAGGGGCTTCATGGTGGGGAACAAAATGACTTCCCGGATGGAATCGGAGTTGGTCAGCAGCATGACACTGCGGTCGATACCGATACCCATACCGCCCGTGGGAGGCATACCGTATTCCATGGCGTTCAGGAAATCCTCGTCCATCATTTCGGTCTCATCGTCGCCCCGCTCACGCTGCTCCACCTGCTTCATAAACCGGGCACGCTGATCAATGGGATCGTTCAGCTCAGAGTAGGCGTTGGCCAGCTCGCTGTGGCAGATAAACAGTTCGAACCGCTCGGTCAGCCGGGGATCTTCAGGACTGCGCTTGGTCAGAGGACTGACTTCCACAGGATACATCGTGATAAAGGTGGGCTGGATCAGCTTTTCCTCTACCCGCTGGTCAAAGCAGGCATACAGGGCATTGCCCCAGGTTTTCTCTGCTGCATCGGCAAGCTCCACACCCTTTGCCTTGGCAGCAGCAACTGCTTCAGCATCGTCGGAGATCGCATCAAAATCGATGCCTACATACTCCCGAACAGCCTCTACCATAGTCATACGGCGCCAGCCGGGGGTCAGATCGATTTTCTCACCCATCCATTCTACTTCGTAAGTACCCAAAATCTCCTTGGCTGCGCCGGAGAGGATACCCTCGGCAATATCCATCATATCATGGAAATCCGCATAGGCCTGATACAGCTCCACAGAGGTGAACTCCGGATTGTGCTTGGGGTCCATACCCTCATTGCGGAAAATTCTGCCGATCTCATACACCCGGTCCATACCACCCACGATCAGCCGCTTCAAGGGCAGCTCGGTAGCGATACGCATATACATATCAATATCCAGAGTGTTGTGGTGGGTAATAAAGGGACGGGCAGACGCACCGCCGGCAATGGTATTGAGCACCGGGGTCTCCACCTCAATATAGTTCATATTGTCCAGATAGGACCGCATGAACTTAATGAACTTGGAACGGATAATAAAGTTCTGCTTTACCTCCGGGTTTACCATCAGGTCCACATAACGCTGACGGAAGCGGATCTCCTTATCAGTCAGACCGTGGAACTTCTCCGGCAGGGGCAGCAGCGCCTTGCTCAGCAGTGTGACCTTCTTGGCACGGACAGAGATCTCCTCTGTCTTGGTCTTAAAGACCTCACCCTCCACACCAACGATATCACCGATATCGTTTTTCTTAAATCGACTGTATTCTTCCTCTCCCAGCTCATCGATCTTAACAAACAGCTGGATGCGGCCGGTACTGTCCTGCAGATCGCAGAACATAACCTTACCCTGCCCACGCTTGCTCATCAGACGACCTGCTACACGGACACTCTTGCCCTCATAGCCCTCGTAATCAGCCTTGATGGCGGCAGAATCCGCGTTAAAATCGTACTTGGTTTGAATAAAGGGGTCACGCCCCTCGGCCTGCAGCGCCGCCAGCTTATCCCGGCGGATCTGGGCCTGCTCAGATACAGGCAATTCAGCCTGCGGTACAAACTTCGCCATGATTATCCCTCTCGTGTTACTTCGATAACCTTCATTTCATAAGAGCCCGACGGCGCGTTAACACTGAAGGTATCTCCCACAGACTTGCCAACTACTGCGCGGCCAAAGGGAGAGTCGTCGGACAGCTTATATTCCATAGGATTCGCTTCCTGAGAACCGGTGATCCGGTACGCAGTCTTCTCGCCTGTAGCCAGATCCTCAACGGTCACTGTGCAGCCCAGACCCACACGTCCGGATGCTTCATTTTCATCCTCGATAATAATTGCATGGGACAGGATATCCTCGATCTCCGCGATGCGGCCATAAAGCTTTGCCTGCTCGTTTTTGGCAGCATCATATTCGGAGTTTTCGGACAAGTCACCGTAAGAACGGGCTTCGGCGATCATTGCAGCGATCTCCCGCTCACGGGTCGTTTTCAAGTAATTCAGTTCTTTTTCCAAGTCACTCAGACGCAAACTTGTGATCTTATATTCCTTTGCCATAACAAAAAGATCCTTTCTGAAGCAAATTTTCGATAACTTTATATATTATAGAGGAATTTCCATCTGCCGTCAAGTTTTTTTCCAACTTTTGCAAGGAACCTACGGCGGCAGATGCTTTTCCGCCGCCGTGCATTTCCACGATATCATTTTAGGGTCTGCTTCTGCGGATCATTGTAGCATAACGCCAAATTCCTTGCAACAAAAAACCTTCTTTTATTGCAGCGCCCGGATCGCTGCCTGCAGCTGAGGATCATCCTCCGGTGCTAACGTGCCGGCGTAGATCATCGCTGCCGTTTTTTCGTCTGCTTCTACCAAAACCTCCGGCACCAAGCCCTTTGTATCTGCCAGGCTTACACCCTTGGGCGTAAAATATTTGCCAACAGACAGGCCTACCGCAGAGCCGTCACGGAATCTGAAGGAGGTCTGGAAATAGCCCTTGCCGCAGGTCGCTTCTCCGGCAACCACCGCCCAGTCGTATTCGGACAAGGCCGCCGCGAAGAACTCAGCTGCTGAATAGCTTTCCCCGTTCACCAGCACCGCCATAGGAAGCCGTATAGCATGAGCATCTGAGTCAATTTTTTGCTCCCTGCCTGCATAATCCACACTGTAAAAAAGCCTGCCCTCCGGCAGCAGGTAATCCAGCAGATCTGTCATTTGATTGACGTATCCGCCGGGATTGTTTCGCACATCAAATATCAACGCCTCTGCGCCCTGCTCAATCAATTGATCAATGGCTTGCTTTGCCTCCTGGGCACACCGGTCATTAAAGTTGTTGATCTTGATCAGACCGACCCTGTCAGGCAGCATTTGGAATGTCACCACCTGTACCTGAATGGTCTTTCTTGTCGGGGCAAATTCCAATCTCTGCCCATCCCGCAATACAGCAACACGCACACTTGTGCCTTCCTCGCCCCGGATCAGGTCACGAACCTGCGATCCATTCAATTCCAATACGGATTTGCCGTCCACTTCCACCAAAATATCTCCGGGCAGGATTCCTGCTTCCAGAGCAGATCCGCCAGGCTCCACCTGCAGAATATCCGCACCTTGTCCGTCTTTCCGGTACTCTATAGTCACGCCGATCCCCACATAGGCATTTTGATTCTGCTCCTGAAATGATGCGTAATCTTCCGCCGGGATGTAATAGCTCCATCGGTCACCCAATGCATTGACCATGGCTGCCGCAGCCGCGTCTTCCAACGCCCCGGTATCCACTTCGCCGATAAACTTATCCTCTAACAGCGTCTGCAGTGCCGTCAGTTTTGATGTGCCCCTGCCGCAAATAAAAAACGTTACAGCAGATGCCAGTGCCGCCACCAGAACATAGGACAGCAGCTTTACTATCGCTTCCTTCTGTTTTTTCAATCTTCTTCACCTCATAAAGCAAGCTCCCGCAGCCGTTAACAGGCTGCGGGAACGGCAGATCGTTTTCATTATAGCCGGCAAGCTGCTTCAGCAAACATCCTGCAGCTGCCAACCGGTCTTTAATAAAAGTCCACGTAATCAGCCGGGTTCACATATGTACCGTTATAGCTGATACCAAAGTGCAAATGCGGACCGGAAGAATCACCGGTGGAACCTACATAGCCGATCACCTGACCCTGACTCACGAAATCGCCCTGCTTCACGATATAATGGGTCATGTGCAGGTAAGTGGACGCATATCCGTCTCCGTGATTGATGGTCACATAGTAGCCGCCGCTCCAGCCGTATGTAGCTGTTGTTACCACACCGCCCCTGGTGGCATAAACCGGTGTTCCCGTATAGGCTGCCAAGTCAACACCGTAGTGCATCTTCCAGATTCCCTGTGTAGGATGCCAGCGATAGCCGAACGGACTGGACAGCCATTCATATTTACAGGGGATCATCCACTCAGAATCGGAGTTGGGAATATTGGGACCGGTATACGAAGGCTTTGTGGTCTCCGGCACGGAAGTCGCCAGCCATTCTTTATACTTGGCGGCATCATAGTCCTTTTCCTTTTGGGCGATTTGCTCCAGCAGCTCTGCCTGATCTTCCTCGCCCTTCTCCAGAAGCTTGTCATACTCTTCGCCTCTGGCTACCAAATCAGCCAGCAGCTCATCTGCTTCTGTCCGTTTTTCCCCTAAAGTCTTCTGCTTCTCATTCAGCTGTGTACGGGTCTGCTCCAGGGCAGTTTTTTCCGACTCCAGTTCCTTCTTGGCTTCAGCAACTTCATCCGCCATCTTTTTCATTTCCGCCATACGCTTGCTGTCAGACGCCGCGATCTCCTGAACGATATTCAGCCGGTCCAGCAAATCGGAAAAGCTGTTAGCCTGAAACAGCACCGACCAATAAGACAGTGAGCCGTTTTCCTCCATTGCCCGGATACGTTCCTTATTCTTTTGCTTCAGCTCTTCCAGTCTGGCTTCGGCGGCGGTCAGCTCGTCCTGCTTATCCGCAATCAGAACGCTGTAAGCGGACAGCTGCTCATTGATATTGCTGATCTGCTCGTGCAGAATAAAAATCTCCTGGTCGATCACATTTTTTTGTGCGACCACTTCCTTCATTTCATTCCGGTTGTCAGACAGCTGGGCTTCCAACTTGTCCAGCTGTTCCTGAAGCTCTTTTTCCTTTGCCTCCAGCTCATTGAGCTGTTCCTTGATCACACTGGAGGTTTCCGCGCGCACATAGCTGGGAAGGATCCCCGCAATCAGACCGAACAGTAACACGAACGCCATAACGCCCGCCAGCAAGGAAACCAATACATTTCTTTTTTTCATACCAACCTCTTTATACGTCCATAAACTTACGAATCGATGTCCAGCTGCCTACAACACCTACAAACAAGCCGGCAGCCGCAAATGTCGCCACCATAGGCAGCATCATTTGTGTAAAGGGCACGAAGCTGAACAGCTTCAGGCTGTCTACAGCGTTGATCCGTCCCACCAGTGCGTCATACATAATCCATTCCGCAGCAAAGGCTACTGCCGCGCCCAGCATACCCAAAATAAATCCTTCCACTACAAAAGGCAGTCGGATAAAGCCGTTGGTCGCGCCGACCATTTTCATCACCGCGATCTCATCCCGGCGGTCGTACATCGCCAGCTTGACCGTGTTGGAGATGATCAGCAGGCTCACGATCAGCAGCACCGTCACCACCACAACAGAGGCGATCTGCAGCACATCCTGCAATGTGGAAAAGCCTTCTGCCAGCTCATAAGCCGCGGAAATATCCGCCACGCCGGAAATCCCCCGGATCGCCTGGGTCGTTTCCTCCAGCAGGTGATTGTCCACCAGTGTCACCGAAAAGCGGTGACGCAGATAGCTGGCGTCCGTTCCGTCGAAAATATTACTCTCGCCGTATTCCGCAACAAAATCCTCCAAAGCCTGTTCCCTTGAAACAAAGGTGGCTTGCTGCACATTTTCAATGCGGTTAATGTATGTGCCGATACTTCTGGCCTCCGCATCGGACAGGTTCTCGTCTACATAAACCATGATCTCATTGGTCTTGTTCAGATCCTCCACCATAATGCTCAGATTATACATCAGGCTGGAGAATGTGCCCACGATCAGCAGGCATGCCACCGTTACACACACAGCAGCAAAGGACATAAAGCCATGGAGAAAAATCCCCCGGATGCCCTCTTTGATCAAATATCCCAGGTTGTTTATCTTCATAATCTGTAATACCCATCCATTCCATCATGGACGACAACGCCCTCATTGATCGCGATGACGCGTTTTGAAAACCGCTCTACCAAATCCCGCTCATGGGTAACCACCAGCATGGTCGTTCCTAAATTGTTGATTTCCTGCAGCAGGGTCATAATCTCATAAGAGCGCGCCGGATCCAAGTTGCCGGTGGGCTCATCGGCGATGATCGTAGACGGATTGTTTACCAATGCTCTGGCGATCGCAAGCCGCTGCTGCTCACCGCCGGAAAGCTCCGTGGGATGACGGCGGCTTTTTGTTTCCAGACCCACCAGCTCCAGAATATACGGGACTCTCTCCCGGATCTCTCTGGTTCTGGCGCCAATAGCGCGCATAGCAAACGCCACATTATCGTATACGGTCTTTGTTTCGATCAGCCGAAAATCCTGAAACACAACACCGACTGTTCGCCGTAAGTAGGGAACTTCCCTCTTCCGGATCCGTTCCAGGGAATAACCGTTCACATGAACTGTCCCGCTGGTGGGCTTCAGCTCTCCGGTAATCAGTTTGATGATGGTGGACTTTCCCGAGCCGGAAGGTCCCACTAAAAACGCAAACTCTCCATCCTCGATCTGCATAGTCACGCCCCGCAATGCGTGCGTACCTACCGAATAGGATTTGGTAACGTTTGTAAATTCAATCATATATCCAATACCCCAAAATATAGTGTAACCAAATTGTAACACAATACAAGAATTATGTCAATCTGCCCCGGTAGGAAAATTCTTGGAAATTTGCAATCTGCCCCGGATCGGGGATGCTGCATCAAGACGCTCTAAAAAGCACCGGAGCAGCTGTAAAACAGCGGCTCCGGTGCATTGTTGATTCAGCGGATCTCCCGGGAGGACAGATACTTACGGACCATCAGCGCCACCTTAAACACAATGGCGTGATCAAATTCCCGCAGGTCCAATCCGGTCAGCTTTTTGATCTTTTCCAGTCGGTAAACCAGCGTGTTGCGGTGCACAAACAGCTTCCGGGATGTTTCAGATACGTTCAAATTGTTCTCAAAGAACTTATTGATCGTAAACAGGGTCTCCTGATCCAAAGAGTCAATGGAATTCTTTTTGAAGATTTCACCCAGAAAAATTTCACAAAGAGTCGTGGGCAGCTGATAGATCAGGCGCCCAATGCCCAGATTCTCATAGTTGATAATGGTTTTTTCTGTATCAAAAACCTTGCCCACATCAATGGCTGTCTGTGCTTCCTTATAGGCATCTGCCAATTCCCGCAGATGCTCTGCCACTGTGCCGATGCCGATCACGGATTTGATATGCAGCTCATTACGCAGCAGGTCCTCCATAGATCTTGCCATCCGGAGCAGATCCTCTGATGTGGTTCTTTTATTGATCTGCTTAACAACCGCAATATCTGTTTCGTTGATGCTCAGCACAAAATCCTGCAATCTGTCCGGGAATTTACTTGCCAGCACTTCCACCGTAGCCACATCGGTATGCCCAACCTGCCGCACCAGGAACACCGCTCTGGGCGCTTCTGTGGAAAAGTGCAGCTCCTTAGCCCGGACATAAATATCTCCGGGGAGAATATTGTCCATAATAATATTCTTGATAAATGTTCCCCGGTCATGCTTTTCCTCGTAAAAAACCTTCGCGTCATTCAAGGAAATATAGGCCATTTTGCAAAATGTTTTTGCCTGTTCATCATCACCGGTACAAAAAACAGCATATTCTAAGAAATTGGCATTGTTAACAATGCCGCGAAAGGTCTTCTGCCCGAATGTCACCAAGTAATCCGCGCTGCTGTTAAGCTTCAAAACGGCATCTTCCCAACGCTCGCCGATCAGAGAGCTGTCAGTACAAGAAACAACAAAACCTTCTGTATCAAGTACGCCAAAGGTACGGTCTGTAATATCCTTTAATTGTACAATTACGCTCTGAAAAACACTGTTTGCCATTTTCCAGACCTCCTTTAGAAATTTGCACAAACACGCATTTCACAAAAATACACTAGTATTATATATTTATTTTGCGCAATTTGCAAGTACCTTTAGACATTTTATTACAAAATGCACCTTGTTTTTTGGTTGTATTTACCTGTTTTCCATTTTTGCACCCAGGCAAGCTCCCTTGTTCTTTGGTCATATTGCCCATAAAAATCAGCAGTATTTTTCTGGCAGGACTATCACCGATCCAGCGCTGCCAGCTCCTCGTCTGTCAAGACGCGGACCTGCCCGCGGGGCAGAGTTCCTAATGTAAGTTCTCCCTCCTGCCTTCTTTCCAAATATTGCACATACATTCCCCGGGACGCCATCATCCTGCGGACCTGATGGTATTTCCCTTCACAGACTGTGATCAGGCTCTCGCCCGGTCCCAACGGCTTCAAAACAGCCGGCAGGCATACCGTTCCGTCCCGCAGTGTCAGCCCCGCGGCAAACGCCGCAACATCCTCCTGCCCTGCAGTTCCTTCATGGCGGGCATAATACAGCTTCTGAACTTCCTTCCTCGGACTGATCAGCCGATGCAGCAGATCGCCGTCATTGGTAAACAGCAGCAGCCCCTCTGTGGCTTTGTCCAGCCGTCCAACCGGCTTCAAATCCAATCCCCGCAGTTCCCGGGGCAGCAGTTCCATAACCGTCCTATCCGCCGGGTCCTCGGTAGCAGTCACATAGCCTGCCGGTTTATTGAGCATCACAACGACCCGCCCGACAGGCCGCAGCGGTTCTGAATCCAAACAGATCCGCTGGATCCGAGGGTCGATCTTTCGTCCGTTGTCCTTTTCTGTTTTGCCATCTACCGTGACCCTTCCTTCCTTCAGCAGAAGCTTTACCTGACTGCGGGTTCCTGCACCGCTGTCACATAAAAATTTATCCAATCGCTCCATAGATTCTCCGTTCTACCCGTCCCATACAGTGAATAGGCTATGGTGTAAATACAAGCCAAGGAGGGTTCTGTTATGATGGTTATGACCGCAAAGGTCGATTTTAAGAAAATAGCCATTGGTCTGATTGCCGCTATAGGTGTTATTGTGGCACTGATCCTGATCTTAGGCGGAGGCAACAATGCCGCCCCTACTGCCGCTACCGGCATATCCAATAACGACGGCCGGGTACAGTTTCTGAAGGATTTCGGTTGGGACGTGAGCACTTCCCCTGTGGAATCCAGTCAGGTGCGAATCCCGAAAGAGCAGACACCGGTCTATGAACGCTATAACGCGCTTCAAAAAAGTCAGGGCTATGATCTAAGTCAGTACGCAGGAAAAACTGTGATGCGGTATGTTTACAAGGTCAATAATTATCCCGGTGCCACCGAACCGGTCTATGCCACTGTACTGGTTTATAAAAACCAGGTGATCGGCGGAGATATTACTGATACTGCCGCCAAAGGACTGATCCAAGGCTTCCGGAAACAGGACACTGTGCAGCCCAGCCAGCCAACTACCCCGGAAACCGATCCGACTACCGCAACCTGAGCTGCTGTCTTTCAGTCATTTTACCACACTTCTTATCTCTTGACAACCGCCGATACCCATGATATCCTGTACTCAATCGTATAACAGTCTTCAGGGCAGGGTGTAATTCCCGACCGGCGGTAAAGTCCGCGAGCACACATTGTGCTGAATCGGTGCAATTCCGATACCGACAGTAGACATACCGGTTTTCGGATGTCTGAAAGTCTGGATGAAAGAAGACAGCGGCTGTACGCCGTATTGTATTCACGCCCTGAGCAAAACGCGCTCAGTGGCGTATTTTTTTACTTTGAGGTGGGTTTTATGGCTGAATTTTGGAATCAAATACAGGACAATCTGTTTTTTCTGTTGGTATGTGTTGCCATCATTGCCGGTCTGAGCCTGATCGCCAAGCTCTCGGAACGCTTTCTTCCGGCTGTTCGAAAGACCGCTCCCGCCCGGCGGATCACCATCGTTGCTGTCTGTTCTGCTGTTGCAGCGGTGCTTCATATGCTGGACTTTCCCCTGCTGTTCCTTGCTCCGGAATTTTATAAGCTGGACTTTTCCGAACTGCCGGTGATGCTCTGTGGCTTTTATTTAGGACCGTCCGCAGCCGTCATCTGCGAAGCTCTGAAAATTCTGATCAAGCTGCTGCTGAAAGGCACAAGCACCGCATTTGTAGGTGATTTTGCCAATTTTGCGGTAGGCTGCAGTCTGGTACTGCCTGCTGTGATCGTCTATCATACGAAAAAGAGCCGCGCCAGTGCCATCTGGGGACTGACCCTTGGCACATTGATCCTGACAGTCTTTGGCAGTGCCTTCAACGCGATCTATCTGCTGCCGAAGTTTTCCGAATTGTATGGGATTCCCCTGGACAGCATCATCGCAATGGGCAGCGCAATCAATGGCGGTATCCACTCCGTAAGCACCTTTGTGCTGTTGGCAGTAGCGCCCTTGAATCTGATCAAGGGCGTGGCCGTTTCCCTTCTGACCCTGCTGCTCTACAAACGGGTGGCCCGGCCTTTATTTGGAAATTAGCCGCATATTGCAACAAAAACGGACGCATCCGTGCAGGATGCGTCCGTTTTTGTTAATTGATGGCGCGGATAAACCCATATAATTGTGCGCCGATCTCCATATATCCCGCAGCCGCAGGATGGATTGCGCCGCTGCCTCCGGAAGCCATATTGTTTACAACATCCAGTGCGGCATTGGTATAGGCAATATATACATTATCCGTACCCGAAGCTTCTTTCAGTATCTCCAAATTCGTCAGATACGTATTGCGCTTATAGCGGACCTTGTTTTGGCGATCACCGTATTGCGCTTCAAACTTGGACTGCTCCACGGAGCCCGGCAGGATCAGATTGCGAACGATCTTGATCTGCGGATCGTAAGAATGAATGCTGTTTATAATATGGCTCATATCGGAAGAAAACTTTGATAGCCGCTCTTTCAGCTCCTCGTCTGTTTGCGCAGAAAAAACATCATTGATCCCAAGCTGCAAGACTACACAATCCACACCATCATATTCTTGCTTCTCCATGTAATAGGAAAAGTCAAATCTTCCTGTTTGGGGATTCAGAAACGCGTTCTCCTTATATTCCCCCAACGAATTTGTGCGGGACGGCGTCAATACATAATCCCCGGCACTCCAGCCACTGCGGCCCTCATACCGATTTCCGGAATAGGGATCGCCGTATGAACCAAGCAGCGTTAACGGATAATCATTTGCTTGCGCAAGCTCTAAAAGCTTCTGCGTTTCATAGCCGGCAGCGATCGTGCTGTCGCCGATCACAAGCACGGACAGTTTCTTTTGTTCCGATCCATCTTTTACTACGATCACCGTCGAACCGGCAGCAAGAAGTTTTCCTGTCCGGTCATAAGCCTCAAGCTTCAGAACAATCGTTTCTCCAGCTTGCGGTGTATATTCCCAACGGTCAGAGTATACAGTTCCTTTTCCACCATCATCTGCTTTAAAGGTCACATCACCGCAGGAGACATATTCTGTGACATTCAAGAAGTAGAGCTTAATCGGCTGTCCTGCAAAAGCATACATTTTATCCGGCAGTGCCAATTTGCCATAGGTCTCCTTGGAAGCGGGCTCCTCCGGCCCTTTTTGCACCGGTACTGCTGCGGCAGACTTTTTTGGCGGCATACCCCGATCCTTTTTCCGGCAGGCAAACACAAAGAACGGCAGCAAGAAGGAAAACAGAATGCTCAGCACTAAAAACAGCACCGATCTGCCCGGATCGCAGGATTCAAACAAATCGTTGTAAGCAACATACATCAACACGGTCAGCACAAGGCTCAGCACAATTATCGCCAGCAATACCAGAATTGACACGCCTGCCACCGCAAATGCTGTTTCGCCATAATACACATCCCCATTGCCGGACAGGGTCATCCCAATCAGGGATACCACATACCAGATATACAGCCCGAGCCCAAACGCATACAGCCCAATATTCAATCCCGACAAAACCTTCCTGCGGCTGCGGACCTTTCCCTTTGCCACATACTGGTACTGATCCGAGATGCTTCCAAGGATCCACGCATTACCCACCGGAATCCAGCTCAGCCACGGATGGCGGATACCCCGCCGCTTGGCAATCGTATACATCCCCAGGCTTTGCAGCACATACACCAGCACAGAATAAGCTGCTGCCAGCAGCAAAAAGAATACCCAAACAGCCAAAAATACCGCCGCTACGCCGATCATCTCGCCGTCAAAGGGCATATCTGTGTAAGAAAAGTCATACATTGTCAGCACCTCATTTCTTATGAGTATGATTCAGTATATCATATTAGCTGTCTAAATTCAACAGCCCATCTCCGGTTTGTTTTTGCTACCTGCGTATTCTTTCTGTTCCTTTATGTTTACGTTTCTAAAACTTTTTCGTCAAAATTTTTACAACCCCTTGAAAATCGCCGTCAGTCCTGCTATACTATTGTTATTATTAGAAGCAAACGTATTGTTAAAATACAGCTGGGGCATTGCCGCAGCAGACAGGAGATATCTTATGAAAGGTATTATTTTGGCCGGCGGTTCCGGCACCAGACTCTACCCCCTTACAAGAGTCACCTCAAAGCAGCTGCTTCCAATCTATGACAAACCGATGATCTACTATCCCATGTCCGTGCTGATGAGCGCAGGTATCCGGGATATTCTCATCATTTCCACACCTCAGGATACCCCCCGCTTTCAGGAGCTTTTAGGGGACGGACACCAATTCGGTCTGAATCTGTCCTACGCCGTTCAGCCCTCTCCCGACGGTTTGGCGCAAGCCTTTATCATCGGCGAGGAATTTATCGGCGATGACTGTGTTGCCATGGTCTTGGGTGACAACATCTTCTCCGGCCACGGTCTGAAAAAGCGGCTGTATGCTGCAGTAAAAAATGCGGAAACCGGACTGGGTGCTACGGTATTTGGTTATTATGTGGATGATCCGGAGCGTTTTGGTATTGTAGAGTTTGATCAGAACGGCCGCGCCATCTCCATTGAAGAAAAGCCAAAACAACCCAAAAGCAATTACTGCGTCACCGGTCTTTATTTCTATGACAACCGGGTGGTGGAGTACGCAAAGAACCTGAAGCCCTCTCCCCGTGGAGAGCTGGAGATCACCGATCTGAACCGGATCTATTTGGAAAACGGTGAGCTGAACGTAGAGCTGCTGGGTCAGGGCTTTACATGGCTGGATACCGGCACCCACGAAAGTCTTGTAGAAGCCACCAATTTTGTCAAGACTGTGGAAGCTCATCAGAACCGGAAAATTGGCTGTCTGGAAGATATCGCATATATGAACGGCTGGATCACCCGGGAGGATGTGGAGGCTGTTATCAAAGTATACAGAAATCAGTACGGGCAGTATCTGCAGGACGTACTGGACGGAAAGTACATTGATGTCATCCGGGATAAGAAGAAACTTGAGGGATTAAAATAATGAAAAAGACAATTATTGTAACCGGCGGTGCCGGCTTTATCGGAAGTAATTTTGTATTCCATATGCTGGGCAAATATCCCACATACCGGATCATCTGCTTGGACAAGCTGACCTACGCGGGCAATTTGTCCACACTGAAGGATGTGATGGATCATCCTAATTTCCGGTTTGTAAAGCTGGATATCTGTGACCGCGCCGGTGTTTATAATCTATTTGAAGAAGAGCACCCTGATATGGTTGTCAATTTTGCCGCAGAGAGCCATGTTGACCGTTCTATTGATAATCCTGAGATTTTCCTGCAGACCAACATTCTCGGCACACAAGTGCTGATGGATGCCTGCCGCAAGTATGGCATTGAACGCTACCATCAGGTCTCCACCGACGAGGTTTACGGTGACCTGCCTCTGGACCGGCCCGATCTGTTCTTTACAGAGGAAACACCGATCCATACCAGCTCCCCCTATTCCTCTTCCAAAGCCGGTGCTGACCTGTTGGTCATGGCATATCACCGCACCTACGGTCTGCCTGTGACCATTTCCCGCTGCTCCAACAACTACGGACCTTATCACTTCCCTGAGAAGCTGATCCCTCTGATGATCGCCAACGCCCTAAACGATAAGCCCCTGCCCGTGTACGGCGAGGGTCTGAATGTTCGTGACTGGCTGTATGTGGAGGACCACTGCAAGGCCATCGATCTGATCATTCATAAGGGTCGTGTTGGAGAGGTGTATAACATCGGCGGTCACAACGAGATGACGAACATCGACATTGTCAGGATCATCTGCAAGGCGCTGGGTAAGCCGGAGAGCCTGATCACCTATGTCACTGACCGGAAGGGTCACGATATGCGTTACGCCATTGACCCCACCAAGATCCACACCGAACTGGGCTGGCTGCCGGAAACCAAATTTGTTGACGGTATTCAAAAGACTATCGCCTGGTACTTGGATAACAAAGCCTGGTGGGAAGAAATCATCTCCGGCGAATATCAAAACTATTACGAAAAGATGTACAGCGATCGTTAAGGAGCAGATATGAAGATTTTTGTAACCGGTGTCGGTGGTCAGCTGGGTCATGATGTGATGAATGAATTGGCCAAACGCGGCTACGCAGGCGTTGGCAGCGACCTTGCCCCGTGCTACAGTGGCGTGCAGGACAGCACTGCCGTATGCTCCATGCCTTATGTTTCCCTGGATATAACTGACGGGGACACTGTGAAGCAAGTTCTCTCCGATGTGAATCCGGATGTTGTGATCCACTGTGCCGCATGGACTGCGGTGGATCTTGCAGAGGATGCAGATAAAATTGAAAAAGTCCGGTTGATCAACGCCGGCGGCACACAAAACATTGCAAGCAGCTGTAAACAGCTGGGCTGCAAAATGATCTACATTTCTACAGATTATGTTTTCAACGGTCAGGGAGAAACCCCATGGCATCCGGACTGCAAGGACTATCAGCCCCTGAACGTCTACGGTCAGACTAAGCTGGAAGGTGAGCTGGCTGTTGCAAACACACTGGAAAAGTACTTTATCGTACGAATTGCCTGGGTCTTTGGACTAAACGGCAAGAATTTCATTAAAACCATGCTCAATTTAAGCAACAACCACGATACACTGCGTGTTGTTTGCGATCAGATCGGTACGCCTACTTATACGCTGGACTTGTCCCGGCTGTTGATCGACATGGCAGAATCAGAACAATACGGCTATTACCACGCCACCAACGAGGGCGGCTATATCAGCTGGTATGATTTTGCGGTAGAGATCTTCCGTCAGGCCGGCTGTTCCACGAAGGTCACCCCCGTAACCACAGCAGAATACGGTCTTTCCAAAGCTGCCCGTCCTTTTAACAGCCGTTTGGACAAGACCAAGCTGGCGCAAAAGGGCTTTACGCCTCTGCCGGACTGGCAGGATGCCCTTGCCCGGTACTTGAAGGAAATCGAGGTGTGATTATGGGTCAGATTAAGGTTGAAAAAAATGTAGGCGGTATTCAAGGATTGTGCGTCATTACCCCTGCTGTTCACGGAGATAACCGTGGTTACTTTATGGAAACCTACAGTCAGCGGGATCTGGCAGAAGCAGGTCTGGACATTCCTTTTGTTCAGGATAACCAGAGTATGTCTACTAAGGGCGTGCTTCGCGGTCTGCATTTTCAGAAGCAATATCCCCAAACCAAGCTGGTCCGTGCCATTAAGGGTCGTGTATTTGATGTAGCTGTAGACCTGCGGGCAGGCTCCGCTACCTACGGCAAGTGGTACGGTGTTTTGCTGACCGAAGAAAACAAAAAGCAGTTTCTGATTCCCAAGGGCTTTGCCCACGGTTTTTTGGTGCTCTCTGACACCGCGGAATTCTGTTACAAGTGCGATGACTTTTACCATGCCAATGACGAAGGCGGTCTGGCGTGGAACGACCCTGCTATTGGTATTGAATGGCCCGAGCTCATGGGTACTTATAACGGCACCGCTTCCGCAGAAGGCTATGCGCTTTCCGACGGTACTGCACTGAATCTTTCCGATAAGGACCGAAAGTGGCCCTGTCTTACAGAAGCTTTTCGGTTCTAAAATACGGGAAACATCTGCTTCCCAGAAAAACAGGAGACAGACATGATTATTACAAAGACACCTTTCCGTATGTCCTTTTTCGGCGGCGGCACAGATATGCCGGACTTCTTTCAGGAGCATGGCGGTGCTGTGATCTCCACAACCTTTGACAAGTACTGCTATGTGAATGTGCGTCACCTGCCCCCCTTCTTTGATTATTCTACAGAGCTCACCTACAGTCAGATTGAACGTGTAGAAAACTGCGACCAGATCGATCATCCTGCCATCCGCAACGCCATGCAGATGTTGGATATGCATGATATCCGCCTGTCTTATGAAGGTGATCTGCCTGCCCGCTCCGGTCTGGGCACCAGCAGCTCCTTCGCAGTCGGCATGCTCAATGCGTTTTATGCCCTGAAGGGCAAGTATGCGGACAAAAAGACATTGGCGCAGGATGCGATCCGTTTGGAGCGGGTGCTCTGCAACGAAGCCGGCGGCTGGCAGGATCAGATTGCCGCGGCATACGGCAACCTGAACCGCATCAACTTTACCGCAGATGGCTTTAATGTGCAGCCGGTGATCATCGGCCCGGAGCGTAAGCGTCAGCTTAACGACAATTTAATGATGTTCTTCACTGGCTTTACCCGGTTCTCTTCAGACGTGCAGCGCGCTGCCAACACTTCTACCGACGCTGAGCGGATCGCCCGTCTGAAGGAAATGCTGTTGCTGGTTGACGACGCCGAGCGTGTTTTGACCGACAAAACCAGCGATCTGGACGACTTTGGCAGATTACTGGATGTGACCTGGCAGCTGAAGCGCGGCAAAAGTGAAGTAGTTTCCACCAACGAAATCGACGCGCTGTATCAAAAGGGCATCAAGGCCGGCGCGTTGGGCGGCAAGCTTTTGGGTGCCGGCGGCGGCGGATTCCTTGTATTCTATGTGCAGCCCGAATATCAAAAGGCTGTGCGGGAAGCTATGTCTGACCTTCTGTATATCCCCTTCCGATTTGAAGAGGGCGGCACCCGGGTCATCCACTACTCTCCGGAGGCATATACCCCCCGGGATTGAGAGGTATCACTATGAAGGCAGTTATTATGGCAGGCGGACGGGGTACCCGGATCTCCAGTGTGGCGCGGGATATTCCCAAGCCCATGATCCGCATTAACGGTATGCCCGTTTTAGAGCATGAGATCGCTTGCCTGAAAAGTCAGGGCTTTACAGATCTAATCATTACTGTAAGCCATTTGGGCGACATCATTATGGATTACTTCGGTGACGGCAGCAAGATCTCTCCCGTCACTGGTGCGCCTTTCGGCGTTTCTATAGAATATTACTTTGAAAAAGAGCCTCTTGGCAACGCCGGGGCTCTGTTCCGCTTGAAAGACAAGTTAACAGAAGACTTTCTGCTCCTCAATGCTGATGCGATCTTTGACGTGGACTTTAACCGTTTTGTTGCATTTCACAAAAAAAGCGGTGGTCTTGCCACCTTATTCACCCATCCCAACTCCCACCCTTATGACAGCGGTCTGATCCTGGCTGATGACAACGGTGCCGTGGAGCAGTGGCTGACCAAGGAGGACACCCGCCCGGATTATTACCGCAACCGGGTCAATGCCGGGCTGCATGTGCTGTCCCCTAAGGTGCTGGACATTGAAATTACTACGCCCAAGGTAGATTTGGATCGCCAGCTGCTGAAGCCTCTTGCCGGTACAGGCAAAATGTTCTGCTATGACTCTCCTGAATATGTTAAGGACATGGGTACACCGGAACGCTACGAAGCAGTCTGCCGTGACTTCCGGGATGGCAAGGTGCAAGCGCGAAATCTGAAAAACCCGCAAAAGGCGGTTTTTCTGGACCGGGACGGCACCATCAACCGTTACGTGGGTTTCCTTCGTAAAGAAGAAGATTTCGAACTGCTTCCCGGCGTGGCAGAGGCTATTGGAAAGATCAACGCCTCCGGCTATTTGGCTGTTGTAGTAACCAACCAGCCGGTAATTGCCCGGGGCGAAGTTACTGTACCGGAGCTTCAGAATATCCACAACAAAATGGAGACCCTTTTGGGGCATGCGGGCGTTTATGTGGACGCGATCTACTACTGTCCCCATCACCCGCATAAAGGATACGCCGGTGAGATCCCTGCGCTGAAATTTGACTGTGACTGCCGCAAGCCCAAGCCGGGTATGCTCTTAAAAGCGGCAGAAGATTATAACATTGATCTGAAAAATTCCTGGATGATCGGCGACGGCGAAAATGATGTAAAAGCCGGAATTGCCGCGGGCTGTAAAACTGCCCTCATCGGCGAAGGCGCCTTTGGACAGACTGTGTCGGTCAGCTCTGTATTGGATTTCACAGAGAATGTTCTGAACTGACAGGAAAGGAAGAATTACATGAACCATCATATCGATCTGTTGATCTCCCGTTATCCGGAACTGGAAGTCTGCCGGAAAGATATACAGAACGCCTATCTCTTAATGGAACAGGTCTACTCCCGCGCCGGAAAGCTTTTAGTATGCGGCAACGGCGGGAGCGCCGCAGATGCGGAGCATATTGTTGGTGAACTGATGAAATCCTTTGTTATGGATCGCAAGCTCAGTGACGGTTTATGTGATAAAATGAAAGCCATAGACCCGGAGCTGGGTGCAGTTCTGTCGAAAAACCTGCAGGGCGCCCTGCCTGCCATCGCGCTGGACGGACATATTTCTCTTTCTACCGCATACCTCAACGACTGTGAGCCGCTGCTGTGCTTTGCTCAGCAAGTGAACGGTTTTGGTGTGGACGGAGATGCACTGCTGGGTATTACCACCTCCGGCAACAGCAAAAATGTGCTGTATGCTGCTACTGTTGCAAAAGCCAAAGGCATGAAGGTTATTGGTCTGACCGGTGAAAAAGACAGTAAGCTGTCTGCCATGGCGGATGTATGCATCCGGGTTCCCCAACAGGAAACCTACAAAGTACAGGAGCTGCACCTGCCGGTGTATCACACCCTGTGCTTAATGCTGGAAGAACGTTTTTTTGGAGGGAAAAAATGAAAGTAATGGTTACAGGTGCCGGTGGCATGGTTGGTTCTCATATGGTGGAGCTGCTGCACAGCCAAGGTCAGGATATAGTAGGCACTTATTATAAACCAACCACGGATATTACCGAGCTGGACAGTGCTATTCGGATGATCGAGTGTGATGTGCGCTACGCGCCCAGCGTTGAAAAGATCATTGTAGAGCACCGTCCGGAGCAGATCTACCATCTCGCTGCCCAAAGCTATCCCACAGTATCCTGGGACCGCCCCTATGAAACTATAGATACGAATGCTAACGGAACAATCGCAATTTTCGAAGCGGTAAAAAAGGTTCGGACAGTCGATCCTTCCTACGATCCCATGGTCGTGGTTGCCTGCTCCAGTGCAGAGTATGGCGAAACATTGAACCAGCTGGAAGGCAACAAAGTCTATGTACAGGAAACAGCACAGCTGCAGCCGCTGCACCCCTACGGTGTCAGTAAGGTATGCCAGGATCTGCTGTCGTTCCAGTATTTTATGAACGACCGTATCCGCTGCATCCGTGCCAGAATTTTTAATTCCACCGGCACCCGGAAGGTTAATGATGTAACTTCTGATTTTACCAAGCGTGCCATCCTGGCAGAACGCAGTGGTGATTACACCCTTAAAGTAGGCAATTTGGATACCCGTCGTGCCATTATGGATCAGCGGGATCTGGTATCCGCGCTGATGCTGCTGGCGGAAAAGGGCAAGCCCGGTGATGTGTATAACATCTCTTCTGAGCATGTTTACCAAATGCGGGATATTGTCACCATGATCGAAAAACAGTTGGGGCATACTTTTAACATCGAGGTAGATCCCAAGCTGCTGCGTCCTACTGACGAACGGATCATCGTTGGCGATGTGACCAAGCTGAAGCGAGATACCGGCTGGAGTCAGAAGATCCCCATGGAACAGACCGTGGCAGATATGCTGGATTATTGGAGAAAGACGCTGTAAAAAGCGGTAGGAGGTTTCTATGCCACGCAACCGACAGAAATTTCTGAATACCTACTTGGACAACGTTTCCATGGATGAGGCAATAGATGTGATCCTTGAGTGTGTTGAACAGCGCAGGAAGGCATATATCGTGCCCATTAATGTGGATATTGTAGTAAAGATGGAAGAGGATCTCTATCTTCGCAAGATCACAGATGAGGCAGAACTGATCCTGGCAGACGGAAAGCCTCTGATCTGGATCTCTGATTACCGGAAACAGCCACTGAAGGAAAAAATCTCCGGTTCTGACCTGGTTCCGCTGCTATGTGAAAAAGCCGCAAAAAAGGGTTTCCGCCTGTTTATACTGGGTGGAAAACCTGGCGTTGCCGAAATGGCGAAGGCAAAGATGGAGAAAACAACTCCGGAAATCAAGATTGCCGGAACATACGCACCGCCCATTGGCTTTGAGCAGGATCCTGCCGAGTTAGATCGGATCAATCAGATGATAACAGACTCTGAGGCGGATATTCTGCTGGCCTGTTTGGGCTGCCCTAAGCAGGAGAAATTCATTTATGAGAACCAAAAAAACTATGCAGCTCCTGTGTCTGTGTGTGCAGGTGCGACAGTGGATTTTCTGGCAGGCAATGTAAGCCGTGCACCCAAATGGATGAGTGACCATGGCTTGGAATGGTTCTACCGCTTCCTTCAGGAGCCGAGACGACTGTTTAAGCGTTACTTTGTGGATGACCTCAAAATTCTGAAGCTGGTTCAGAAATACCGATAAAATTAGAAGGATCCATTGACATGGCAAGAAAAGACGGAAAATATACGCTGTATTTTGATTTGATCAGAATTACGGCAATTTTGTTTGTGCTATATAACCACAGTAGCACGATGGGATTTGAACTCTATACGCTTACAGATAATCCGTATACGTTTCCTTTGTATATCGTAATGGCTACAATATGCAAGGCGGGAGTGCCGTTGTTCCTTATGGTATCCGGTGCCCTGCTTTTGGGAAAAGAGGAGTCTGTCAAGGATTTGTATACCAGGCGGGTTTCCAGAATGGTAATTGCATTGATTCTCTTCTCTTTCGTAATGCATGTGAAAACTTATGGCTTTTCGGAATTTGGACTGTTTTTCCAAAACCTGCTTGGGAACAATGTGTCTCCGGCACCGTTTTGGTATCTGTATTCCTATCTTGGCTATCTGATTATGCTTCCGTTTTTGAGAAGCCTTGTTAAGAATGCCGGCAATCATGTGACATATTTGCTGGCGGTATGCACTGCGTTTATGCTGATGCTTCCGGCACTGCGCTATATCTGTGGGATCAATATAGCCGGCGAATTCGATGTACCCATGACCGCTCAGTTTATTATCTACCCTGTTATAGGATACATGCTGAGCAAACTGGAATTGAACTGGAAGCAATTGACTGGTGCAGCGGTAATGACAGTTATTTCTGTTGGGGCAGCATATTTGTTGCTTACAAAGACCCTGGCATATGATCCGCGAACGCAGTTTGGTCTGAGTGAGTTTATTTTCTGGATTTCGGTGTTCCTGTTCATGGTGCTAAAGAAACTGGGGAATATGCTGAACCCGGAGGGCGTATTCGGTAGAATTTGCGCATTGGTTGGTGCATGTACCTTTGGAATCTATTTGTTGGAGCCATTCATGATTCGGAGTTTGATGTATAGAGTGGCTTACATATTTGTTCCCTATATTCCTTCGGTGCTGGCTGTTTGTGTCGGCTGTGTCGCAGCGGTATGCGTAGGTACAGGTGTGGTTTGGGTAATGAGAAAAATACCTGTAATCAATAAGTTGCTGTGAGTGATTTGCAGTGGAGAGAACAAAGCAAGGGAGAAATGAGCGATGAAAATTGCGTGGCTGACACCGGAAGTGCCCTATCCCCCAATCGGAGGCAGAAACGGTGTTTACAATAGAATCGTACAACTGAGTAAGTACAACCAGATATACCTGTTCTCCATTGCGTATAACGAGGAAGAGCGTGTTTCCAAAGATGAAATGGAGAAATACTGCGCTCAGGTGCATTATTATAACCGCAATGAATCTAAGGTAAAAAAGCTGCTAAAAAGTCTGTTGTCCCCTTACTCCGTTGCCAGCAGAACCCTTCCCCAATTACAGACAGATCTGGCGGAACTGTTTGACCGGGAAAAGATCGACTGTGTTATTTGCGATTTTCCCAATATGGCGAAGAATCTCTTTGGTATAGTACCCAAGGGCACATACTGCACCATTAACCAACACAATAATGAATATAGAAGAATGAGGGATATGGTGAAGGTTCCCACTATTCCTCTGTATAAGCGCATTGCCTACTACTTGGAATCGTTCCGTCTTGAATGGTATGAAAAAGATCTTTATAAAAAGAATCTGTTCAAGAGCGTTACATTCTTTTCTAATGATGATTTGTATGCGTTCCAGAACAAGTGGAAAGATAGTCGTGCTGAGCTGAAGCTGTTCCCTTTAGGAGCCAATGGATTTGATACGGAGTTGTCCTTTGATGATCAGCCCAATATGCTGTTTGTGGGCAGACTGGATGCCATTGCAGTACCCAATGTGGAGGCATCCCTTTGGTTCTGCAAAAATGTGATGCCAAAGGTTTTGGAGCAAGTCCCCAATGCGCAGCTGATTATTGCCGGCGCTAACCCTGCGCCGGAGGTGATGGCTCTTGCGAATGACCATGTACGGATCATTCCAAACTATGCAGATTTAATGGATGTATATTCTTTGGCGGATTGTGTAATCCTTCCGCTGCAGTCCGGCGGTGGCGTAAAGGGCAAGCTGCTGGAAGCCGCAGCACTGAAAAAGCTGGTAATCTCTACATCCCACGGTATTGAAGGCACCAAATTTGCACCGGATGTCCACGTTCTGTATGCAAATGAGCCGGAGGATTTTGCAAATCAATGTATAAAAGCCCTGATAAGCAAGAACGATTATCTTTCTATGGCTCAACGTGCCTTTACGCTGTTTGAAGAAGCTTATGATTGGAATACTATCGGGAAAAATTATCATAATTATCTTACGGAACAAATCAAACTGAGGTGAGCATCTTGTATAAAGCATCCCCCCCAATAACCCGCTTCGTAACCAAAACAGTTGATCTGTATCAGGCATCCATGCACTGGTTCCTGTTCTTTGCAGCATTTTTAATGACCATCGGAAGCTCTGCTGGATTTTTGAAATTGGGTGTTGGTGCTTTATTTGAGTATCTGGGGCTGATGCTTTTACTTTTAGGTTGTTTTGCTCGTTTTTTGAAAAACACGCGCAGATTTAAGACGCCTGCTTTTATATTGCTGATAACCGTACTGATCTTGTTTAATATAGGTTTGCTGTTTCAGGCCCTTCCCCTTAGTAAGATCTTAAAGTTAATGATCTCTATGGTTATTTTGGCAGTAATTGCCATTTTCCCCAGTGATTATATCCAATCCATACCTGATCTGCGAAAAATTGGCTGGGGCTTTCTGCTTGGAACAGTCTGTTCTACCTTTGCTGCACTTATTACAGATATTTCTATTATAACCCGCGCTTCCGAAGGTTTTCTTGTAAACTTTGGCTACAACGGTGGTTTTGAGCATCGCAATTATTTTTCTTATTCACTGATTGTGGCATTTATCTCCTTTTATATGCCCTTTCGTTACGGTCACAGAAAAGCGGCAGACTTACCCTGTATGCTTATAAGCCTGCTCCTGCTGCTGCTTACGAATTCCCGCGGCTCTTATTTGGTTTTTGCAGCATTCCTGTTGTTTGATAACTGTACAAGCATTACAATTCCCTTTTACGGTAAAAAGCTGCGACCCGGTCAGGCTGCCATTATTGCCTGCATTGCAGCGATCCCTGTTTACATTCTCCTGGTAATAACCAGTGAAACCTTTTATTTCCGTATGAACGGTCTTATAAATTATTTAGAAGTTTTTGGTACAGATGTATTTCATATGCTCTTTGGTAACGCAGAGATCGCATACCGGGAAACAGGGCTGACTTATGATCAGAACATTCGCTCTGTGATTGGCTGGGATGGCTCTGTTGAGCTGGTTCTTCTAAATATCCTCATTAAGAACGGACTGCTTGGTTTAATCGGTTTTATTCTGATCTTCGTACGCTATTTCAAAAAAGTACGGCGTATAAAAAACACCGGTTATCAAACCTTTATGTACGCACTGATTCTGTCTTTTTTGATGTCTGCATTTATAGAATCTTTTCTCGCAAATATCAACTTCTCCTACGGAACATTCAGTTATACGGTGATCGCAAGCATTTTACCAGTGCTTAGCCATATGCGACCGAATATCCCTTAAATTCTTAGACACATTATCAGACTTAAAGAAAGGGAATATGTGGCATACAGCCGCATAAAACAACTATGAAAATTATTGCATACTATCTCCCTCAATTCCATTGTATCCCTGAAAATGATGAATGGTGGGGCAAAGGTTTTACAGAGTGGGTCAATGTAAAAAAAGCACGATCCCTGTTTGATGGTCACAACCAGCCCAGAGTCCCCCTGAACGATTATTACTACAATCTGCTGGACGTGGAAACGCTGCGGTGGCAGGCAGAGCTTGCAAAAAAGAACAATGTATGGGGCTTTTGCTTCTATCATTATTGGTTTGGAGAAAAGCTTCTTTTAGGGAAACCTATGGAAATGCTTTTGGAGAACAAAGATATTGATATTCCCTTCTGTATTTCCTGGGCCAACGAAAATTGGACGAACCAGTGGGTATCTAACAGCCCCAAAATGCTGATTCGGCAGGAGTACGGTGATGAGGCAGAATGGCAGCGTCACTTTGATTATCTGCTTCCCTTCTTTAAAGATAAGCGGTATATCAAAAAGGACAATAAGCCCGTTGTAGTGATTTACAAACCGACCAACTGCGACAAAATCAATGAAATGATCGCGCTTTGGAACACCCTTGCTCAAGCGGAAGGCTTCGACGGTGTGTGTCTGATGTCTCAGATCAGCCACGAGGCATTGGATAAACCTGCTTATTTCGAGAATATCGATTATTATCTGGACTACCAACCCACCGACACCTTCATTCTTAAAACGAGAACTACTAATAAGTATATGAAAGCCATCAAAAGCTTCATTAAACGAGTAGCGTTGAAATTCGGTCTGGACCTGGAGGGAAAAAAAGTACAGGGTCTACAAAGATACAGCTACGCTTCCATCTGGGAAACAATCCTGGCAAAACGCCCGGATTCATCCAAGCGCGTACCCGGCTGCTTTGTGGATTGGGATAATACCCCCCGTAAAGATATGAAAGGCACCGTTCTGCCGGATGCTAATCCTGCCGATTTTAAAAACTACTTCAAGCGGCAAGTAGAAAACTGCCGTAAGAATTATCAAAAAGATTTCATGTTCATGTTTGCTTGGAATGAGTGGGCAGAGGGCGGATATTTGGAGCCGGATACAAAATACGGCGACAGCTATCTGCGTTCCATTCAAGAAGTACTAACGGAACTGGATGAAGTGCCTGCGGAAGCTTCGGGCAGCTTGCTGTAACAGCGGGGAGAAGAAAATATGAAGCGTTTTGTAAAAAAGCTGCTTTATTCCCTGACAAGATTTTTTTGCAGTGCCTATATAGTAGAAGGATGCAGCCGTATAGTCCGGTTTTGGGTAACCAATGCATATGCAAAAAGATTCCGATCTGTGGGAGATCGGCTTCACTTAGGCAAGAACCCTTCATTTCGTGGGCAGCAGTATATATCTGTGGGCGATGATTTTTCCGCAGGCGACGGACTGCTGATGGAAGCATGGGATGCTTACCGGGATCAGACCTTTACACCCCAGATCTGCATTGGTAACGGTGTGAATTGCTCGAACTACGTACAGATTTCTGCCATTGACCGGGTGACTATAGGCGATCATGTGCTTATGGGGCAGTGCGTATACATTTCTGATAATAACCACGGAAAATGGAACGCAGAGGAGCTGAGGCTTCCGCCAACACAGCGTCCCCTTACGAGCAAGGGGCCTGTGTCTATTGGAAATAATGTGTGGCTGGGACGCTGTGTTACAGTCCTATCCGGTGTTACCATTGGTGACAACTGCGTAATCGGCGCCAACTCCGTGGTGACCAAGGATATCCCTCCCAACTGCATGGCCGCAGGCGTTCCGGCAAAGGTCGTGAAAAGATTGGATCAAGATACTTGATCCAATCAAAAGCCAAAGGGCAGCCGTCCTGCTGCCTAAAAGATAAAAACCTGAGAAGAAGGGGAAAATGACTATGATTATGCCGAATAATTTGGGTCGTCAGTATTCTCTGCACGCAGAAGAGTATGAAAAAAAGGCTGTCGAGGTGCTTCGCTCTGGCTGGTACATTTTAGGCAAAGAAGTAGATGCCTTTGAAAAAGAATGGGCTGACTATGTAGGTGCCAAGCACTGCGTAGGTCTGGCCAGCGGCTTGGATGCCTTGTGGATTTCTTTCCGTTTGTTGGATATCAAGGAGGGCGATGAGGTCATCGTCTGTGGCAATGCGTATATTGCCTGCGTTATGGGTATCACTATGAATGGCGCAACACCGGTATTCGTAGAGCCAGATGAATATGACAACATCGATGCAGATAAGATTGAAGCAGCCATCACCCCCAATACTAAGGGCATTTTGGCTGTGCACTTGTACGGACAGTCCTGCGATATGACCAAGATTATGGAACTGGCAAAGAAGTATGACCTGCGTGTGGTGGAAGACTGCGCACAGAGCCATGGCAACCATTGGAACGGACAGGTGGTAGGCACCTTCGGTGATGTGGGCTGCTTCAGCTTTTATCCCAGCAAGGGCTGCGGTGCGTTTGGTGACGCCGGTTGTATCGTTACTAACAGCGACGAGTTGGCCAATAAGTTCCGTGTCTACCGCAATTACGGCAGCCAGAAGCGTTACCATAACGAAGTGGTAGGCACGAACAGCCGCTTGGACGAAATGCAGGCCGGTTTGCTCCGGGTCAAGCTGACCCATATGAATGAATTTAACGCGGAGCGGTGTGCGTTAGCTGACCGCTATATGAAGGAAATCACCAATCCTCTGATCCAGCACCCCAAGGTGCGCCCGGGTGCCGACTCTACCTGGCATCAGTATGTCATTCACTGCGAACGCCGGGATGAGCTGATGGAATACTTAAAGGAACGGGATATCGGTACGATCATCCACTATCCCATCCCTCCCCACCTGTCCGAGGCGTATGCCTATCTGGGCAAGAAGAAGGGGGAGTATCCCATTACCGAGAAGTATGCTGACGAAGTGCTGAGCCTGCCTATGTACAACGGCATGACCTATGAAGAGCAGACTGCTGTTATTGAAGCAGTAAATGCATTTAAGTAAGGGGAATAAATTATGGCAGTAAAAGAAATGTATCGGATGCTGAACTTTGCCGATCTTGGTGATGAGCGCGGCAAACTGGTGGTCATCGAAGGAAACCGGGACATCCCCTTTGACATTGCCCGGGTTTTCTATATCTATGGCTCAGATCCCACCGTAGTCCGTGGTCAGCATGCCAACCGGGATTCTGAATTTGTTCTAATTAATGTGGCAGGAACCTCTAAGGTACGTATTACTGACGGTTCCAATGAAGCGATCGTAGAACTGAACAAGCCCAGACAGGGTGTGTACCTGCCAAAAATGGTTTGGAAGGATATGTATGATTTCTCCGAGGACTCTGTCCTTCTGGTCCTTACCAATACCCACTATAACGGCAAGGAGTATATCCGAAGTTATGAGGACTATTTGAAGGTCATGGAGGAAGGGAACAATGGGTAAGCCACTGATCTCCTTATGTATTCCCACCAACGGTGTTCCCCAGTGGATGTTTCCTGTGTTGGACAGTATTTTCGGTCAGGGTGCGGAGGAAGCACTTTTTGAAGTTGTCGTAACGGACAACGGAAATAACGAGGAATTCCAGACCCGTATGGCTGCCTACGCACAAGCCCATAGCAATATTGTATATGAAAAAACCAGTGCACTGCCCTTCCTCAACGAAATTGAGGCGTATAAGCGGGCCAGCGGTATGTTTATCAAGTTTTTGAATCACCGTACGATGCTGACAGAGGGTGCGCTGCACGCTTTTCTGAAATTTGTCCAGGAAAATATAGAAACAAAGCCCGTTGTTTATTTTGCCAATGGTGTCTTAAACAAACCGCAGGATGTGTTTCAATACGAAACATTTGATCAGTATGTGGCAAACCTGTCTTACTGGTCCTCCTGGTCTACGGGTATGGGGTTTTGGAAGAGCGATTTTGAAAATATTCCGGAAAATACGGTTTTTAACGAGCTGTTTCCCCATACTACAGTGCTGTTCCGGGAAAGAAACTGCAATCGCTACCTGATTGATAACCGGGTGCTGCTGGAAGAGCTTCCAACAGGAACAATTCCCAAGGGTAGCTATGACCTCTTTTATGCCTTTGCGGTAGAATATCCGGGGATTCTATGTGATTTGCTTCGTGATGGCAGTATCACCAAGGAAACTTTCATACAGGTTAAGGAAGAAAACCTTGGCTTCATTACGCAGCTATATTTGGATTATGTAGTAAGGAAGAAACCTTGTTCTTATGATTTGAGCAGCTTTGATAACTCCATTCAGGTGTTTTACAGCAAAGCAGCATTGAACAAAAACCTGCGAAGCAGAGTTTCACGAGCAATAAAGAATAAGCTAGGATTGTAACGATCAAAAATACGATTGTCTGAATAATTGGTGATAATATGGGACAAAGCAGAACACAAAATACCCTCAGGAATATGTCAGTAGGTGTAGTGGGAAGGATTGTCAGCCTTCTTCTGCCGTTTGTTATCAGAACGATCATTCTACACAGACTTGGTGCTGAATATGCAGGTCTTGGAAGTCTATTCACTTCAATCCTGCAAACATTGAGTGTTGCAGAACTTGGCTTTTCTTCTGCCATCATTTTCAGCTTGTATAAGCCGGTAGCGGAGGACAACAAGCCTGAGATCTGTGCGTTGCTGTCTCTATATAAAAGGATCTATCAGATCGTCGGAATAGTGATTCTGGTAGCAGGCTTGTTCGTGATGCCCTTTCTTGATTTTTTTATTAAGGGCGATTATCCGGCAGATATTAATTTGTATTTGCTCTATGGTATTTATCTGGCAAATACGATTATTAGCTACTTTGCTTTCGGTTATAAGAATGTTATTCTCACAGTATACCAACGGCAGGATATTCTCAGCGCAATTGATCTGGTAGTAAATATTCTCCGCAGTGCCATTCAGATCGGTGTTCTTTTAATCTGCAAAAATTATTATGCCTATATTATTTGGTTGCCTATTTTCACTTTGGCTACCAACATTGCGGTAGGCAGGATCACAAAGCACAGATACCCGGATCTCGTTTGTCAAGGCAAGATAGAAAAGAAGCGATTGAGTGCGATTTCCAAGCAAATCAAGGGCGTAGCATTGGGTAGATTTTCACTGATTGCGAGAAATACACTTGATAGTATTATTCTGTCTGCACTATGCGGACTGACTGCGGTAGCTATGTATTCCAACTACTACTTTGTATTTAGTTCCGTAAGTGCTATTTTGATCGTTCTGCTGCAAGCAATGTCGGCCAGTATTGGAAACAGTATTGTCACCGAAACCAAAGAAAAGAACCTTGCAGATCATCATAAATTCGATTTCTACTTTATGTGGATCGTTAGCTGGTGCTGTGTATGTATGGTGTGCCTGTATCAGCCATTCATGAAGCTTTGGGCGGGAACAGAATTGCTGCTGCCATACCACACCATGATCCTCTTCTGTGTATATTTCTACGTAAATCAGTTAAGTCAGGTTAGAAGTATTTATTCGGAGTCAGCAGGTCTTTGGTGGGATTTCCGCTATGTTACTTTAGCAGAAATGCTTGCAAATCTGACATTGAATATTGGTTTGGGCATGTGGCTAGGAATAGACGGCATCATTATTGCAACCATTATTACTGCGTTCCTATCCAGTTTTGTTGCAATTACCATGATCACCTTCAAAAAATTTTTCTGCACTTCTGCTAAGCAGTACTATCTCAACAGCGCAGTATATACATTCGCTACAGTATTGAGTTGTTGGTTAACCAGTAAAGCCTGTGATTTGGTGAAAGCAGAAGGCTTTGTGGAACTGGTCCTGCGGCTGTTGGTGTGTGTGGTAATTCCAAACGTATTCTTCCTTGCAATTTATAGCTGCTTCAAAAAATACAGAAGTTATATAGCAGGAGTAAGTCGGTTTCTTACTCGTAAATAAAAAACAGGAGATTTTGGCTATGCTCGGTAAAATTAAGCGGAAAATCAATCGGAAATTTCTTCAAAATAATTATATAAACGCCATTAGTATGGCAGCTACAGTTGCTAACGGAGAATGTTTCCGGGATATAAAGAACTGTAACGCAGGAAAGGCCGTAGCGATTTGCGGCGGTGGTCCTACTTTGCAGAACTATGTGCCCATTCCCGATACGCTACACGTGGCACTGAACCGAGCTCTTCTGAACAAGAACATAAAATATGATTGGTTCATTGCAGATGATTGGGACGGTGTATACTTTTTTCAGAATGAGCTGCTGAAATATGATTGCCGGAAATTCTTCGGACACCAAATTGGCGGAGATTATAGCCGTGAAATTCCAGAATCCTTCCGCATCGCCTGTAATGCAGGAAGATACTATACGGATTCCTACATGGTCGAAGATGGTTTTGAAAGTCGTTTTACCTGTGATATCGACAAAATGGCAGTTGGAAATATGCCCAACATTGCCCTGTCTGCTATGCAGATCTTACTTTTTACCCATCCTTCCAAAATTTATTTGGTGGGATGTGATGCATCCCAGGGTCACTTTGTACAGCCGGATAAATTAGACACAAAAAAAATTGAAGAACACGAAAAGGACCTGAAAATGGCTGTATCTTCTGATCGCGTTATCCAAAAATGGCTGGAGCTCAAAGCCTTTGCAGAAGCCTTCTACCCGGATGTGGAGATTATTTCTGTAAATCCGGTTGGCTTAAAGGGTATTTTTAGGGATGAATACCAAGAAGCCTTTCAGAATAATAACGGGGAGGACGGTGTATGAACTATCTTGTGACCGGCGCCGGAGGATTTATTGGTGCGGCAATCGTTGATCGGCTCTTATGCGATGGACATACCTGCACAACCATTGATAACCTGTCAACGGGAACGGTTGATCATATACCCCAAGGCTGCCGCTTTATCGAAGGCGACGTAGCAGATGCCCATGTTATTGATCGTCTTGCAGGAGAGCGGTTTGATGCCATTATTCATATGGCCGGTCAAAGTTCCGGAGAAATCAGTTTTGATAATCCCGTGTATGATTTGCAGACAAATACACAATCCACACTGCTGCTGCTGAAATATGCCAGAGAAACGGGCTGCAAAAAAGTTGTGTACGCCAGTTCTATGTCCACATATGGCGATCATATTCCGCCGGTATGCAACGAAGAAACAGAGCGAATCCCCAAGAGCTTCTATGCCGTGGGTAAACTGGCGAGTGAGAATTATTTGAGGATCTTTTCTGAGTTTGGCATTGCATGCACTGCACTGCGCTTCTTTAATGTATATGGTCCCGGTCAGAATTTGAAGAATCTTCGTCAGGGAATGGCAAGCATTTTCCTGGCAATGGCAATTAACAACCGTCACATTCATGTGAAAGGCAGTAAGGATCGGTTTAGAGACTTCGTTTACATTGATGATGTTGTAAATGCCGTATTGCTCTCTTTAGAGCGAGAACAAGGTTACGATGTATTCAATGTCTGTACGGGTGTTCCCACAACGGTAGAAACTGTAGTAGAGACGATCCGCTCCGCAATGGACTATGACGTGACGGTAGAATATACTGACAGCACACCGGGTGATCAGTTTGGTATTTACGGAGATAATCAAAAAATCCAGGAAGTCCTTGGCTGGAATCCCACTTATGATTTCAAAAATGGCATGCAGAAGATGATCGACTGGGCAGTTGCGCAAACAGCTGCAGAAACCTAAAAAGGAGTAAGAGAATGAAAGCTTATGCACTGTTGACAGGTCGGGGAAACAACACCCTGAAAGATAAAAACATTTTGGACTGCCTGGGGCATCCGGTTTTGTACTATCCTGCTAATGCTGCGCGTCACGCAGAAACAATTTCTTTGAAGTTCTGTAGCAGTGATGATCCCAATATTCTCCGCGAGGCAGAGAATCTGGACCATGCACCTATCGTGCGACCTGCAGAACTGGCGCTTCCCACCAGCCAGCATGTGGACTGCATTATGCACGCTTTAAGTGTAATCGAAAAAAAAGCAGGTCTGCCTGATATTCTGGTCGTGACATTGGCAAACAATGTGACGATTAAGTCCTCATGGATTGACGCTTGTGTGCGTATGATGCAGGAGGATATGTCTATCACAGCAGTAGTTCCTGTATATCAGGACAATGACCACCATCCTCTGCGTGCTAAAACTGTAGATGCAAACGGCCGTCTGCAAATGTACGAAAAGGGTATTACCGGTAAGATCTCTACCAATCGCCAGGATCTGCCTGTCTGTTATTTCCTGTCCCATAATTTCTGGGTCCTCAACGTGAAGAACCTGTTGGAAAGCAACGGAGAAGGTCAGCAGCCCTGGGGATTTATGGGTCATAATATTGCCTATTACGAGATCCACGATTCCATTGATATCCATAATGCTACCGATCTACTTATTGCTAAGGAATGGATCAAGGAAAACTATACCGATTTTGACTAATGGTAAATAACAATCCCCAAGGATAATCAACTGCCCCGGTTCGTGCTGTTTGCACAAACCGGGGCAGTTGATTATCTGCATCAAAGGAGATTTTGTTCCTGATTGACGTACTTAAATTCCCTCGCAGCTGCCATCCAGTGCCACGTACGGGATCTCATGCTTCTGGTCACGGTCCATCAGCATCCGAACCGTATCCTTGGGTGTTATAGCACCGCTGATCAACGCATCGATTGCTTCCACAATGGGCATTTCTACCTGATATTCTTCCTTCAGGCGCATAGCCGCCGGCAAGGCATTTAAGCCCTCAACCACCATACCAACCTGTTTGGTAGCTTCCTCCGGTGTTTTTCCCTGCCCTAACAGCATACCGCAGCGGTTGTTGCGGCTGTGCATACTGGTGGCGGTTACGATCAGATCGCCGATACCGGCCAGACCGCCAAAGGTCTGTTCTTTGCAGCCCATAGCCATACCCAGTCTGGCAATCTCCGCCATACCTCGGGTGATCAGTGCTGCCTTGGTATTATCTCCATAACCCAAGCCCGCGGCGATGCCTGCCGCCAGCGCAATTACATTTTTCAGTGCGCCGCACAGCTCCACGCCTTTCACATCGTCGTTGGTATACACCCGCATACAGGTGTTGGAAAAGATATCCTGCACCTGACGGGCCGCATCCAGGTCCTCACAAGCGGATACGATTGTCGTCGGCAGATCCTTTGCCACCTCTTCCGCATGGGTCGGTCCGGATAAGGCTACCAGCTTCACAGTAGGATTCTTCAGCTCATCACTGATCACCTGGGTCATTGTAAACAAAGTGTCGGCTTCCACACCCTTTGCCACATCCACAATGATCTGTCCGTCCGGGATATAAGGCGCAGCCTTACGGGCAGTTGCCCGCACAAACACAGACGGCACAGCGAACAGCAAAACATCCTTCTGCCCGCACACCTGCTGTATATCACCCGTAAACAAAATACTCTCAGGAATGACCATTCCCGGAAGATTCGGGTGCTGTCGGGACGCTGAAAGGTCCTGAATCTCTTTTTCAATAGCAGACCACACAGTGACCTGATGACCGCTAACCGCCAACATTCTGGCAAGTGCCATACCCCAGGTACCTGCACCCAGAACACCAATCGTTTTCATCATTTGATCGCATCCTTTGGTATACGTTCCTGCCCTTGCAGGTGGCTATATTATAACTGAATATCCATAATCTGTCAATCATTCCACGATGTACGCCGCAGTGATCTGACCGTAATAAGCCGTATGATAATCCCCTTCATTGGCCGTTCCTTTTGCATAATAACGGTCATCGCATGCCGGGTCAATCGCAGCCGGATCTTGGTCCTGCCGATAGATCACCTTGCACTCCAGCGTCAGCGGCAGCTGGCGGATCGCCGGTACGTTCACAGTTTTACCCTCTTCCAATGCAAGGTTCAGACTTTCGATCTTATCCATATCCCTTCCGGACTTTGTGCCGCAAACAGTCAGAATCTGTTTGTCGATTTCGCCCAAGGGAATATTCACTGTAAACTCCGGATTCTTTTCCAATAACTCCATTGTAAAGCGGCTCTTGCGGACAAATGCTGTAAAGATTGGTCTGCCCCATTCAATGCCCAGCGTCCCCCAGCCAATGATCATGGTATTGACCTTACCATCGGCTTTAGTAGTCAGCAGTACGCCCTTGCCTACCGCTTCCAAAATTTTTCCTGCATAGTCCCAAACCTGAATATCTTTTTTCATCTTCCTGCCTCCTGATTTTAATAGCATTATAATATCCTGATATGCCCGCTTTTGCAAGGGGATTTTCTGTATAGCACCCTGCGCTCTGTATAAAAATCGCGGGGACGAAGATCGTCCCTGCGATTAAATGGCGTTTGTATTTTATTCTTTTTCCATGGAAACAAAACAAACCCTTTGCAATTCCTCCACCGCTTCTGGCCGATGGGTCACTAGAATAGCCTGTTTTCCAAGCTTCTGCAGATTTGCAAGCACTGCCGCCTCAGTTTGCGCATCCAGGGCAGAGGTACATTCATCCAGCAGAAAAATGGGTCGCTCCATAAGCACCGCTCTGGCGATCGCCAAACGCTGCAGCTGTCCCTTGGACAACCCCGCGTTATTCTCCCGCACCTGGGTCTGATCCTGATGGGTCAGATCCCATACGAAGTCAGCCTGGGCAGTTTGGAGTGCCTGTCTGCAAGTCTCCTCTCCCGCCTCCGGCGCTACAAGCAGCAGGTTTTCCCGGATCGTACCGGAAAACAGAGCGAAATCCTGGGGAACATAAGCGAATAAGTGACGGGTTTGCTTTCCGCACAGAATCTCGCCGCGGTTTGTTTTCAGGTACACCCGACCCTCCTGAGGGCTGTAAAGACCCAGCATCAGCTTAAACAGGGTGGTTTTACCCTTTCCGGAGATCCCGGTCAGACACGCCCACTGATCCAGCGGAAATTCCATGTTGAAATCACTGACTACCGGCGTTTCATCACTGGGATAACGGAATGTTACATTTTCAAAAACCACCGCATCCACTTTCACCTTCCGGAAAGCATTCTCCTGTTCCTTTGCAGGAGTCAGCAGCTCTGTCAGTCTGGTTGCCGCTACTTCCATACCTGCCAGTTTTGTTATATAACCCGACAAGCCAACAACCGGACCCCGGAACAACGACAACAACTGCATCATAGCAGATAGTGAGCCATAAGATAACCGGTCTGTTGCAACCTGCGCAGCGCCCCAGAGCAGGAGCGCACCGCTTCCCACCTGAGAAGCACCTGCTACAAACGTCCCTGACGCTACTGTCCAGCGTCTGCGCCTTGCTTTTGCCTTCAATCCAACATTCAGATGCTCCCGGAAGCGATTCAAAACCTGCTGTTCCACCTGTAATCCTTTGATCAGCTCCAGCTGCTGCAGATTTTCCTGCATCGATGCCATCACCGCATCTTCTGTTTTGCGGACCTCCCGATGTCTTTTTTTGATGAACGGGCGCACTGCGGCAGAGACTGCAGCCACAGCCACGCCCACACCGATCAAAACCGGTCCTAATGACGGGCAAAGCATCAGCACCGCCAAAAAAGAACCGATCAGTCTGGCAACCTGTCCCACCAAAGACGGTAAGGTGTTGACCATACCGTCGCAGACGGTATTAACATCCTCCATACCCCGGCTTAAAAGCTCTCCGCTGTGATAAGCCTGCAGCAGATGGTCCTCACTGTAGGCTGCGGACTTCAGCAGTGCATGACGCAGCCGCGCCATGCAGTGGTCTGATGTTCTGCCGGAAAACCAGCCCTGCAGCCCATAAGCTGCCAATAGCACCGCCACCACTGCCATCAGGGTAATGCCCCATTGCAGCAGCTTCCCGTCCTGATCCACTGCTGAATCGATTACAAACTTCGTAACTACAGAAAAAGCGATCATGCTTGCAGACTGTACTACCGACAGGAAAATCAGCAGCAGCAACCACAATGCAAACGGCAGCAACAGTTTCCAAAGGGCTGACCTGTTCCTCTTCATACCCATTCCATCTCCAAACCCAGTTCTCCGCCGCTTTCATCCAAAGCAACAGAAACTGCATCCCATAGTATTTATGCGTACCAACTAAATTATATTGTATTTGTATAACATTGTCAACTTTTGCCCCATTGCCGCATGCCGCAATGACTAAAACCCTCTCGTGCCATAGCACAAGAGGGTTTATTTCCCTTTCAGGTGTCGTTTCAGCCAACGGATTCCCCGATGCAAAAAACGCCGCAGTCTTTTGCCCAGATACCAAACTCTGCAATAAATCCAATAACCGGGCTCTTTCACACTGTGATAATTCTTCCCGCGGAAGAATCCGGATACGATGGCGATCATTTGATCATGGGTCACGCCCGGCTCCAGCACCATTTGATTATCCCCGATGCAGGTATAGGTGTCTCCTGCCCGAATCACCCGATGGAGCACATACTGACCGTTCTCCCGCCGGTATAAGGGCAGGTCATATTGTTTCAGCTTTTCCGGAACAGGAGAAAGGATCACGCTGTCGATCCCCTCCCGAAGCATGGGACGCATACTGACCCCCCGGGGCGAAAACCGTACAGTCTGTCCGGCAGCCAGCCGTTCCTGAATCAAGGGTGCCAGCTGCTCCATTTTCAAATCTTTTTCAAGCAAGACACTCATATTCCTTCAGCTTTTCGATAAAAGCATCCACACACTGGGCCGCTGTATCCCGATCCACCTCATACTCCGCCAACAGGGCATCCACCAGCGTTTCCTGGGTTGTATCTGCACTCAGCCGCTCCCACAAAAAAGCGCCGGTCTCATTGAGCGTGATCATCTTATCCAGGTCCACCTCATCCCCCGAGGGAATCGCCACATATTCTCCGGCAACCTGCCGCAAAACAAATCCGTCTTTTAACTTCATGTCCTTCATCCTTTCTTACTCATCGCTCCATAAGCGATATCCGCTGCCTCCGGATCCATATTACAGCACAGCTTCCAAACAGGAACCTGGGTGATCAACTGATCCAACAGATCCAATATTTTTTCCCGATAACCCATTTCTTTCGGGCGGTTCACTTGCTTCAAAATGGCATGAACAGCCTTTACTCCGCCAAAAGGCTCGATGCTGTTTTTTTCTCCCCGCTCAACCACTGCGATTCCTGCCACCGGAACCCGGGCATCAACGCTGATGTCTTCCTTACCACTCCAGGGCGTGCCGTAAGCATACCATCCGTCCTCTTCCAAGCGCAATGCCGGTTTGTCATCATTCAGAATAAACGCGCGGGATCCAAACTTTTTCAGCCAAAGCTTGGTATGGGTCGATTTTCCCGTTCCGCTGTCCGCAGTAAATAAGTACGCCCGTCCGTCCACAACCACCGCAGAGGAATGAAGCATAATTCCGCCAAAATTCAGAAGGCTTCTGTAAAAAAGTGTACCCGTTGTCATATATTCGCCCAGGTTATCTGACCAGTGGGGATATTTTTCCTTTCGTTCCGGCCAATTGGACTCAATAACGATGTCTGGATCTGCGCACGGCGGGCATTTATAAGGCTCAGCCTGCTCGGCAATTCTTCCGAAGCTATCCATCTTCACCGTTAAACCGGCAATTTTATAATACTGTTCCATGTTTCCGCCTTTAACAATACTTATTTGTTTCCGTTCAGGATATCTCCCAAATCGATAGAGCCATCTCCGCCAATGATGATGTTGTTGCTGTTATCCTCATAGGTCTTCTTCGCAGCCTTATACCACTTAAAAAAATCCTCCTCGGGATCAAATTTGTGGTAGAAGTCATCCTGTTCCTGTTTAGTCATTGCGAGATACTCCTGATAAGTTACAGCCCAAATACCGCTTGTTTTATCCGTTGTTTCTTCAGAGCCTTGTGTCTGTGTAACATCCGTCCCCGATCCGGCATCCAAGTTCAGTGCAAGAACAACCAAACCAACCAGCAAAACAGCAGCAAGAATAATGATGATCAGATTTCTTCTTTGATTCATGACGGAAAACGCCTCCTTTTATAAGCAAAATTTTATAGTTCATCACCATTTTAGCGCAAAAGCCCTCAAAATGCAATACCCATTCTTGGAAAACACCAAAGACGCTGTAGCGTGTCTATTGACACCGTTCCTTTCGCTTGTTATACTAAAATTGTCAAATCCAGTCGGATCAGACCCAGTGAATACTTGCAGCAAAGGAGAACGCGATATGAGAAAAAAGACTGTAAAAACCGTGCTTGTGGTGCTGCTGTGCCTGATGCTGACCGGTGCAGGCGCCATTTTTGGCATCGACGCTTATATTCGCCTAAGCACATCCGACCGGATCCTGAACACAGAACAGGCTGCTCAGCTAAAGGATGTGGACTGTATTTTGGTCCTGGGCTGTCAGGTAAAAAGCAACGGCGTTCCCAGCGATATGCTGGCCGACCGGCTGCGCCGGGGCGTGGAGCTTTATAAGGCAGACGCCGCGCCCAAACTGCTGATGAGCGGCGATCACGGTCAGACAGATTATAACGAAGTGCGTGCCATGAAGCAGTATGCCATAGATTCTGATATCGTTTCCTCTGACATTTTTATGGACCACGCAGGCTTTTCTACATACGAGAGCATGTACCGGGCAAAGCATATTTTTGAAGCAGATAAAATCATCATTGTAACGCAGAAATACCATTTGCATCGAGCTCTGCACATCGCCCGTTCACTGGGTATCGACGCTTACGGCGTAGCCGCAGACTACCGCAGCTACACCGGTCAGACCGCCCGGGATGTCCGGGAGGTTTTGGCGCGGATCAAGGACTTTGGTACCGGCATTTTTCAGCCCAAGCCCACTTACTTGGGCAGTGTCATTCCCATCAGCGGCGACGGCAATCTGACCAACGATTAACCATGCAGGAATTCATTTCTAATCTTTCTTAGCGGGTTTAGGAAGCGGTGGTAATGCCAGATTCGTGAATGAGCAACTTCGCCACAATGACCCTGGCTTTACTGCGAAAACCTATGTGCATCAATCCCCTAAAAGGACACATGAACTATTGCAAAAATTCCATATCTAGGAGAAGCACCCGTTTTGGGGTGCTTCTTCGTATTTTGGGACAAAAGTTTGACACAATAAGGTGCAAAAAATAAGAAAAAGTAAGGACAAATAAGGAAAATACAAAATTGCCACAAAACAAAATATATACAAAAGTTCCGAAAACCACCACAAAATCGGTAATTTTCGGAACTTATTAGCAAGGGACATAAGGACTTGGTTGCATTTTTGCTGAAGACAAAAATAGAGGTTCGCCGCCATCCAGCTGGCGGCGGCAACGCTCATCCGCATTGCATTTAGACTATTCAAGTCCTGTGCCTGCAAAGAAAAACAGCGATAGCAGATGCTATCGCTGTTTTTCTGGCAGGGGCACAAGGACTTGAACCCTGAGCCTACGGTTTTGGAGGCGGAAAAGAGCACGGGAAAAGTCCTTGATTTTCAAGGGGTTTTCGTTTTTCGTCCGCATTTGCCACAAATTTTGCCACAATACCGTAGACACGATAGGAGCAAATAGGAAAGATTATTTCTTTCCCCATTTGTTAAAGGCATAATTTAGTGCATTGTCCTTTATGACGACATCTCCACAAGTTCTAAATGCGCCCTTAACTAAACCGTGAGTGCCATCCCAAGCATTACAAGACGAGGTTATTCCTCCCAAATCCCAATAGTATGCATATAAGTTATTTGCACTGCCTCCGCTTACTGTAAGTTTGCCATAGCAGTAAACATTACCATTGACAGTTACATTATTAAAGGTTACTACGCCCGTAGATGTGATATACACATCTGTGTCAATAGTTTGGTTGCTAATTGTTTGAGTGTTGCTGATAATTAGCACATCAGAAACGGGTTCGGTAGCTGGGGGTTCTGTTGTGGGAGGCTCTGTGGCAGGAGGTGCAGCAACAGTAACAGTACACTTAGCAGTATAGTTGCCATCAACAGTTGTAACTGTAATTGTTGCGGAGCCTGCTCCCTTTGCTGTAATTTTGCCAGCAGAGGATACCTGTACAACAGAATTATCGCTACTATACCATGTGACACTCTTGTTATCTGCATTAGAGGGAGAAACATTTGCCGTTAGTTGCTGTGTATCTCCAACCTTTAGGCTCAATGTTGCTTTGTTTATCTGTACACCGCTTACACGGACAGGTTGAGGTTCTGTTGTGGGAGGCTCCGTTGTCGGGGGAGTAACAGTCTCCGTTTCTGTCTTACTCCCTTTTGTCCTAATAAACTCATATGAATCTACAAATATGGAGTTATCCTTTATTTGGATTTTATAGGTAGATAAATCACCATTCCAGTTTTGCAATCTTACCATTATACCGCTATTCCACGAAACACCTTCGGGGTGCTGCGATATATATTGGTGGGGATATATCACACAAGAATTAATGTGGAAATCATCTGGTCCGCTAACGCCAAAATCGGGGAGGCTAAAATTCTCCGCATTCATATTTATATGCGGACCATAACTGTCACCATAGTCATTATATTCAATGTCTATGTATACATCAGCATAGCTTTTTAAATACCATCTTCCAACAAGTGCCTTGGCCTGTTCTTTGATTTTATTAATGTTCTTATCCTCAGATGATTCGGTTGACGGAGGCGTTGTTGCAGGGGGTGTAGTCGTGGGAGGCGGCGTTGTCGGTGGTGTTGCAGAAGGCGGTGTAGTGGCAGGCGGCTCGGTGGTCTCTGTGGTCTCTCCGCCTGTTGTGCTCTCGGTTGTGCCCTGTGTGCTGCCCTGAGTGCTCTCGGTTGTACCCTGTGTGCTGCCCTGAGTGCCCTCTGTGGTGTCATTGGTGCTTTCTGTGGTGTTGGTGGTTTCTCCCGTGCTTTCGCCAGTGGGAACACCCTCCTCATTCTTACCACAAGCAGTCATTGCCAACAGCATAATAAAGGCAAGAAGCAGCGCAAATAATCTTCTCATATCTTTCTCCTCCAATTAAAAAAGGTGCACAACCGAAGTCGTGCACCCGAAAAATGCAGGGGCTCCGATTGCCGCGACGCAACTCCCCATATCCACACAGACATGCGAAAAGAGCATGCATTTTTACCAAATGAAAAATGCATGTGTGTGGTCACATGGGTTATTTAGTTGCGTCGCAAGATAATCTTACCACATAACTTTGTCAGTTGCAATACAAAACTGGCATCATTTGGTGAATATATTGCCACAAAAAATGCCACAAATTTAGTGAAATCGTGCTGACGCACGGTGAAATCAAAGGCTACGCCTTTGGTGAAATATTTTGTCTTACAGCAAAATGTGAAATTTTATCCGTCCAAACGGACGGATAAAGCTGAAAAACAGCGATAGCAGATGCTATCGCTGTTTTTCTGGCAGGGGCACTAGGACTTGAACCCAGAGCCTACGGTTTTGGAGACCGCCGCTCTACCAATTGAGCTATACCCCTATATATAAGAAGGCAGAAGCCTTATTTTTTGTGGTGGGCCCTCAGGGATTCGAACCCGGGACTATCCGGTTATGAGCCGGAGGCTCTAACCAACTGAGCTAAGGGCCCATAAGTTCGCAGGTGCCTGAGCAACGCCGCTTTTGGATTATATCACCCGCAGGAACATCTGTCAAGCAATTTCTTCCCACAAATCAATAGATTCCCTGTATTTCCAGCAAATCCAGGACTGCCCAGCCCCGTTCCGTCAATGCCACACTTCCGTGAACCGGATAACCTTGATATCTTGACATATCCGCGCCGGGCAAAGGGCGGTCAAAATCCATGCTGATCAAGGCTTTTTTCTCCAGACACTGCAAGATCAGGCTATATTCCTCCACTGTATACGTATCCTCTTCCAGATATACCGGTGTCCGGTCATCCACCCGGCGGGCAATAGGCAAAAACGAATACTGTCCCAATGTTTCCAGTAATTCGATCTCTCCCTCGGTCAGCTCCATTGTTTGATTGCAGCCCCCGCATTTTTGGCAGTCACCGCCGCAGTGCGCACATCCCATTTTTGTTCCTCCCGTTTTATATTCCTCACTATTATAACTGTGATTTTTCCGTATAGCAACCTCCATTTCGATGGATAAGCCTACGTCTTTCCTCATACAGTATTTCCAGGAGGGATCTGTATGAAACTGGACGTCAAAAAATTATTGCTCAGTCTGGCTCTGCCCCTTGCTGTAGGCGGTCTGTCTGCACTGCTTAGCTTTGGCATGGGTGAATATGAGCAGCTCAACCGCCCGCCCCTGTCCCCGCCGGGCTGGATATTTCCGCTGGTTTGGACTGTTTTGTACCTGCTGATGGGCTACGCCTCCTATCGGATACTTGTATCCGGAAAGGACGAGTCCGCCGTACGGGAGGCTCTTATTTTTTACGGCATCCAATTACTGCTGAATTTTCTGTGGTCGATCCTGTTTTTCGGTCTTGAGTGGCGTTTGGCTGCCTTTATCCTGCTGATCGGGCTTTGGATCCTGATCTATCTGACCATGCGAAAATTTACGGAATTGGACGAATTGGCAGGCAATTTGTTGATCCCCTACCTTCTTTGGGTCACATTTGCAGGTTACCTGAATTTGGGCTTTATCTTACTGAATTAACCTCTTGAAAAGTTGTCTTTTTTATGTTATAGTTGTTCTATAAATCATACAAAGGAGATATGTTCTTATGGCAAATAAATACGCTGGCACACAGACCGAAAAGAATCTTGAGATTGCTTTTGCAGGCGAATCTATGGCGCGCAACAAGTACACCTATTTTGCATCTAAGGCAAAGAAGGACGGCTTTGAGCAGATCGCCGCATTATTCCTGAAAACCGCAGACAACGAAAAAGAACACGCAAAGATGTGGTTCAAGGAGCTGAACGGCATTGGCGACACTGCCGAGAATCTGGGTCACGCTGCCGAGGGCGAGAATTATGAGTGGACCGATATGTACGCCGGCTTCGCTGAGACCGCCGAGAAGGAAGGCTTTACCGAGCTGGCTGCCAAGTTCCGTTTGGTGGCACAGATCGAGCGTCATCACGAAGAGCGTTACCGCACCTTGCTGAAGAACGTAGAGACCGCACAGGTCTTTGCCAAGAGTGAGGTCAAGGTTTGGGAATGCCGCAACTGCGGTCATCTGGTCGTGGGTACGAATGCCCCTGATATCTGCCCCACCTGCGCCCATCCTCAGAGCTACTTCGAGGTCCACGCTGAGAATTACTAATTCCCTGCAATCCTGCGCAGCCGCCGGAATTGATCCTCCGGCGGCTGTTTTTCTTCTATAAGATCGCATTTTTCAGTTGCTTTTTTCCTGCAAATCCTGTATAATGCTATCCGTTGAAGCAAATATGATCTTCTTTTCCGTATAATTCAATATCCGGGTGTGGCCCAGCTGGTAGGGCGCCTGGTTTGGGAGCTAAAGGTCGCTACCCGATCCCCTCTTCAAAAAAGCGAGGAAACGCGAGAAAAACGGAGGAAAAACGAGCATTTGCCGTTTGACCTACCCTCGCAAAAGTGGTTTGACCACAATTTTGACCAGTTCTGTGAGA